>JBMSNP010000085.1:0-10280 GCA_049421765.1 Chitinophagaceae bacterium | reverse complement strand
CCGGGACCTTCCGGAAAATATTTCTTCATCAATATCCTGAACTCCGGTGTTTCATGGATAAAATCCAGGTCGCGGTCATTGATAAGCGGGAAATAATTTCCCCAACCCATCTGCAAAGATTTTTCAAGGCTTTTCAGGGCACCGGCCTTGTCATTTTTCATAGACAGATAACAGGCATGATGGTACCAGGTAAGCATTTCATGCTGTTTATATGTGAAAAGCTGGTCAAAGAGGAAATTCACATTGGTTGTGCTGTCGATCATTCCGGGCACGCGAATGTATGCGTATAATATGGAGAGATACGAAAGGTACTGCATGTTGAATGTGTGCACCTGCCGGCGAAACGCCTCGAATTCCTTTTTGTTGCCCGGGTGATATTGCTTACCCAGGTAAAGCTGCAGGTTTGTCACAAAGCCCTCCAGGTTGCCCGGGGCGATCGCGATCGCTTTGAAAAAATGATTGAATGCCCCCTTCAGGTTCCCTTCCCCGGCCTCGATCACACCAAGGTTGAAATAAGCATGGGTATAGCTGCTGTCCCGGTCGATAACCTTTTGAAAATAGGACCGGGCCGAATCGGTCTGGTTGTGTACAAAGTAGCTGTGTCCGATGTTGTTGTTGCAGATGTCAATATAATCTGCGTTCAGTTTTTTGCAAAGATCATAATAGTGAACGGCGCTGTCCAGGCGATCTTCCATCGCATAGTAAAGTCCGAGTATAAAATACCCGTGCGCCCTTGTTTCCGGGTCTGAAACCAGCTCGCGGGCAATGGCCATTGCTTTGGAATGCTGTTCGCTTTTGCTGTAAACGTCAAACAACTGCAGTTTGAAATCCAGGATACCCTGTGGGTATTTTATGATCAGATCGCTAAAGATCGCTTCCGCTTTATCATAGGCCCTGAGCTTTACATACATCAGCCCAAGCGAGTACCGGGCATACACATCGTAAGGACGGAGTTCCAGGTATTTTTCAAAAACCCGGTTTGCCTTATCGTATTCATACAGATAACTGTAATGAGTACCGAGCGCCAAAAGGGTGTATGAAGCGTTTGGTTCGAGGGCTGCGGATTCCTCCAGTAATTTCAGCGAAGCCTGGATGGTTGGCCGCCAGCTGATATTATAATCGTTCTCACTGAGGGCCCAGGTATAGGACATGGCCTCCATATATAATTTCCGCGCCTTGAGATTGGAATACATATAGTGCTGTTCTCCGAGCAGCTTCATGCAGCTGTCCAGTTCCAGGGAAGCATAATAGCATTCGTCCCGGGTGGAATAACTGGTTTGTCCTCGAAGCAGTGGTGAAACGATGGAATCAAACCGGTTATTGAGTGCGGAAGCCAGGTTACGCCGCATGATCGAACTGAGCGGGCTTTCCGGGTAGATCGAAACAAAGCTCCGGTAATCCCTGAGTGCATTGGTATCCCGGGGCCAGATAAGCCTTTTCTCATCCAGGTTTTTCCTGTAAGAAGCCCATAATTTTTTCCCTTCGGGCGACAGGGAATCCACGTACCTGTCTTCGATGCCCTTGGTATTCGTTTTGGCAAGGATCGGGTAACTCCGTTCTTTCTCCTTTTTAAGGGCTGCCAGCACACCGGGGTTAACTGTAAAGATGGACTTGGTCAGATCCCCGGTCACCATGGGAATCTGTTTGTTCTCGCTGTATTTGGCAACCTGGCCCTGGATATAGCTCTGTAATTCAAACATGGTGATCTTGCCGTCCCCGTCTGTATCCGCCAGTCCCTTGACCCCTTCTTCAAACTGCAGCGAGAACAACCCCCTGCCACCTGCCCATTCCGCACTTTCAAGCGAGAGCTGGTTGGGCTGGCATGACAGGATCTTGTATTCCTTTCCCCAGGAAGAAGCCAGTGCGGACGCGGTTTGCTGCACACCCTGCACCCCGCCGTTGAGATTCCCTGAATGGCAGGCATCCACGATAAATATCATTTCAACCCCGCGCTGGGCCAGCGGGGAAAGGTATCGTTTCAGATCCAGGATCTCCAGGACATCATCGTTCATCCCAAAATAGTTTCCGTTGGGACTGTTGTACAGCAGCAGCAACCCGTTTTCGATCTGGGTCAGGTCTTCCATATCCCCATGCCCTGCGAAAAAGAACCAGACCCGGTCGCCGGGTTTGGCTTTCCGGGCTATCACCGAGATCGCATCTCCTACATTACTACGGACCGCGTTTTCGTTGAGAAAGGTCTCCACATTTGCCCGGGGCACTTTTCCGCCCGCATCGCCGAGCAGGAACTCCTCAAAAGCCTGTGCGTCTTTATGTGCATACTGCAGATCGGGTACCGCTTTGTAATCGCTGATCCCGATTATGATCGCGTAAGTATTCCCCTGCTTCCCGGCTGTATCGGCTTTTGTGATCACTCCCCGTTCTCCCTGCTGGGCCCGGAGTGACCCGCCAAAATAAACCAGCATCAAGAATATGAAAAGAAAATACCTCATACCAGCTTCAATGGTATAAAGATACCCCAAAATAAAAGAAGACTGCTACCCGCTGGCGGGTATTGTTAAAGGCAATAGTTGTAATACCTTTCAGAAAAGATTTGGTATGATATCGCTTGAAAAGAAAATTTTTCCTGCATTGCTTTTGCTTTTGTTGATTCCCGGCTTTACACCGGTGAAGGCCAATCCGGGAGTTTATCAATCAGGCACCTATGTGCTCGAAAAGAAACAATACCCCTTGCCGATCAAAAAAGCAGGCCCTGCCCAGGTTTACCTGGTTTACAATGGCCCCGGGATAAAAAAGACCTGGGCATCAGCATTTCTTCGTGGCGATACCATACTCAATCTCAAAGCTTTCCTTGATTCAACAAAAACCACGGCTGTTTACCGACTTATATTCGGAAAATCGGGAGGTATTGACAGTGTATGGCAAACCAACGAAAGCCACCAGGTAACGGACAAAGCTTACCCGTCGGGGGAAGGGAAACTGCTGGTCCAGGCATTTGATCAAACCGGTACTTTGACAGATCAGTTTGTATTTAATTATTTCCAGAAATACAAGGATGAAAACAAAAAAATCCCTTCCCTTTCCAATCTATTCAGGATAGCTGTTGTGTATACCCCATCGGATAAAAACCGATACTCGGCTCGCGCCGCCTGGGTACTGTCGATCGGAATCAACAAATATGAAGGCGGTGTGATCGCCCCTTTTCAAACAAGTGAATCGGATGCGGAACAGTATATACGTTTTTTTCGCCAGCAATTCCGTGAGCGGGAAGACGAGACAGTAAATTTTTCCTCTTACCCTACAAGAATGTTTCACCCGCTTTCGTTACGAGCCTTACGTTCGCAATACCAAAACCCCGGAGAAGACAGCCTCATTGAGTTTCATCCATATCTCCTATTAGGAACCCAGGCCACCCGGGAAGCTATTCTCACTTCGCTGCGTGATATCGCGTCAAAAGCCGGTCCCAATGATTATTTCATTTTTTGTTTTGGTGGAGCATCCGCTGAACTCTCGTTGGGTGATGAAACGGCCAAAACCACCTTCTTTTTCCCATACGATCGCCAGGGAATCCGGGAAGACCTGTACAAACGGGGAGCGGAGATGAAAGATGAACTCAATACCCGTTTTCTTTCCCTGAAAGTGATCCAGGAACATATCCAGCTGATCCCCGCGCGAAACCAGCTCATCATTTCCGAAGCCGGAAATTCGGAGAATTTCAAAACGGAGTTCATCCGCACCCTTATTCAGGAGTCACCTGCCATTGCCTCATTATTGGATATCAACCGGGTGATCCTGGTTCCCGATAAGATCGGGCTGGATGTTTTTGAGTGTGAGGATATGAAAATAGCCGGTGCACCCATTGCGTATGCCCTGCAATCCCTGGACAGCAGCTTAAATGTTTATGATCTTTTTGCGGAGAACAGCCGATCCGGAGCTATCGCTTCTGCACTGACTTCCACGCTCTATACCTGCGGAATGCGAAAAGAGCCTTATTTCGAGGTGTTCTTTGAGAGAAAATTTCTCCGGCAGTACCGCGACATTTTTGGAGACGCGGAACGGACCCGGGGAGGAGAAACCAGGAACCTGAAGGAACAGGTAAACCCGGCACTCAAAGGAAACCGGTATGCCCTCATTATCGGCACGGATCATTACAAAGGAAGGGGCTGGGACCCACTGAATAATCCTGTCTTTGATGCAACGGAAATTGCTTCGATACTGAAAGAGGAGTATAGTTATCAGGTGAACCTCTTGATAGATCCGCCAATGGACAGTATATACGCCTCCATTAAGGATTATCACAGGACTTTGAAACCAGACGATCAACTGGTCATCTATGTAGCCGGGCACGGAGACTATGATAAGGAACTTCTTGACGACGGCTTTATCGTCTGTCATGATTCCCGCTCGATCGAGGACGACCCCCTCAGAAATACTTATATCCAGCATACCAAGCTCAAAAAAATGATCAATAAAATGCCGGCGCGACAGGTACTGGTGATGCTGGACATCTGCTATGGTGGTTTTTTTGATGAACAAGTGCGGGAAAACCCGGCCAGCCGGATCACAAATCGCAACGTCCTTGAACTATTGCACCAGAATGAACAATATGTTGTCCGGAAAATGCTCAGTTCCGTGGGTACTGAACCGGCTTTTGACGGCAAAGCAGGTAAACATTCTCCCTTTGCCAGTTACCTGATCAGCGTGCTTAATGCAAGGGGCGGGGCTGAAGGAATCATCACCCTGTCGGATATATATACCCTTCTGCAAAAAGCAAGTCGGAATGAAACCGCCACACTTAAAATATCACCCCATGTTGCCGGGTTTGGGGATAATAACCCGCTGGGGGAATTCATCCTGGTACCTTACCAGGGAAAGGAATAATTGACAGGTCCGGATCTAAATAAAACTGTCCGGCAGTTTCTGATACTTGTTTGATATCAGGACTGCCGGACAATCTTTGAGAAGTATACTGATTTTTACGGGTTCAGCTTCCAGGTATACGTGTATCCTGTTGCGGTGACTTTGGGTCCCCAGTAGAGGTAACTGCCGTCATTGAAAACCGCCTTGCCGTAAAGCGTGTTGGTTCCGGGAATGGCCCAGGTAACCCTTTTGTCATACGGAGAAACGGTACCCCGGTAATTCCCGTTTACATAAATATCGATGTAATACCCGGTCCAGTTGTCGACCACCACATCGCTGTAATTGGGGCCATACACTTCACCGCGGGAAGTTGAGGGTGCTGCAGGTTTGTTTTTGTTGTTGACAGGACGCTGCAGACCAGCCACCTTGGGATCCGGTTTGGATTCCGGCTTGGAATTGATGGTCTCAGATTTGAGTTTCGGTTTGGTGTCCTGTGCATAGCTGCTGATGCCTGCTCCGGCAACCAGGAAGGCTGCGATTAATAATAATTGCTTTTTCATGATTTTTAATTTACCGTTTAAGTTTTGTGGCTTGATTAAAGTAATCAAATATAGAAAAGGTTTATACAAAAAAGATTGACTTAATTTAAAAGGAACCGGGATTATCAACCCTTTCAAATAACCCGGTAAACTTACACCGCCACTGCGCCATTATTATACCCTGGGGCGGGTATTTGCTTCCCATCCCCCTTTTTTAACAAGCCGTGCAACCTATCGGCGGGCTACTGCTTCAAGGCAAAGCAATTTTCTGTATTTTGAAAAAAATTATGTTATGAAGATCCTGGCATTGATGGTCTTGAGCTCCCTGCTGTTGGTTTCCTGCCAGAAAGACACCGGCTCCGGGGATACACCCCTCCCGGAAAAAACAGCGCAAAATGCGGCTTACGGTTCTGAAGCCCTCCAGCAGATGGATTATTACCTGCCGGCCGGAAGAACCCCCGCCTCGACCCGGGTAATTATCATGATCCATGGCGGCGCCTGGACACAGGGCGACAAGTCGGAGTTTACCGCTTATGTGGATACGCTGAAAAAAAGACTGCCGGGTTATGCGATTTTTAATCTCAACTACAGGCTTGCTACGGGAACTTCCCTGTTTTTTCCAACACAGGAAAACGATGTGAAAACTGCCGTTGAATTTATATACGGCAAAAGGGCGGAATACGGTATTTCCGACAAATTTATATTGCTGGGGGCGAGCGCGGGCGGTCACCTTTCACTCTTACAGGCCTATAAATATACCAGCCCTGTAAAGATCAGGGCGGTGGTTGACTTTTTCGGCCCCACCGAACTGGTCGATATGTACAACAACCCACCCAACCCGCTGATCCCGCTGCTGATGCAACAGGTTACCGGTGGCACACCTGCCACAAAACCCAGCCTTTATCAGCAATCCAGCCCCCTGAACTTTGTGAATGCGCAATGCCCGCCCACCATTATTCTGCACGGGGGCACAGATATCGTGGTTGCCCCTTCACAATCCGTGCTGTTAAAGGACCGACTTACGACAGCAGGTGTGGTGAACCAGTATGTTTTTTATCCTGCAGAAAATCATGGCTGGACCGGGCCAAATCTGACCGATTCATTTGACAAGATCCAGGCATTTATCACCTCCCATGTGAATTAATCGTCCTGCTATTATTTTTTCAGGGTTCCGGCCGGGAAGGAGTGCTTTTTTGTTACTTTGAACCGGTGAAATCACATATCCCACTTGCTGAACGGATCCGGCCCCAATCGCTGGATGAACTGATCGGGCAGGACCACCTGGCCGGGCCGGGCAGTATTCTCCGAACGGCAATCGAACAGGGAAGAATTCCTTCCATGATATTCTGGGGCCCCCCGGGCACAGGTAAAACAACCTTGGCCAATATCATAGCCCGCTCGCTGCAGACTCCTTTTTTCCAGCTAAGTGCCATCAGTTCCGGCGTGAAAGATATCCGTGAAATCATTGAAGAAGCCAAAACTAAACCGGGAGCCGTCCTTTTTATAGACGAGATCCACCGGTTCAACAAAGGCCAGCAGGACGCCCTGCTGGGAGCTGTGGAAAAAGGAATCATCACGCTGATCGGTGCCACAACTGAAAACCCTTCCTTTGAAGTCAATGCAGCCCTGTTAAGTCGTTGCCAGGTTTACGTACTCAGGCCCCTTGATGAAGAAGGTCTTCTCAAACTACTGCATACGGCCCTTACCCGTGATGAAATACTCTTGGAAAAGAAAATCGAATTGCGGGAAACCGCCGCGCTGTTGCAGCTTTCCGGCGGAGATGGTCGCAAATTGCTGAACCTGCTGGAGATCGTTTGCGCTTCGGCGGGGCCTGATCAACCCCTTACGGATGCCTTTGTAATGGAAGTCGCCCAGAAAAAAATTGCCCTGTATGACAAAAGCGGGGAGCAGCACTATGATATTATTTCTGCTTTTATCAAATCCATCCGCGGCAGCGATCCCAATGCAGCCGTGTACTGGCTGGCCCGGATGATTACAGGAGGGGAAGATGTGAAATTTATAGCCCGCCGGTTACTGATCCTTGCAAGCGAGGATATCGGGAACGCAAACCCGACGGCTCTGGTGATGGCCAACGCAACTTTTGAGGCGGTCAACAAGATCGGGTATCCCGAATCCATGCTGATCCTTTCGCAGTGCGCCATTTACCTGGCCTCCAGCGCAAAAAGCAACAGCGCAACGATAGCGATCGGTGCGGCAATGGATGCCGTCCAAAAAAAGGGTGACCTTCCAGTTCCGCTGCATATCCGCAATGCCCCCACCCGGTTGATGAAAGACCTGGGTTATGGACGGAATTACAAGTATTCCCATGACTACGAAAACAATTTTTCACCACAGGAATACCTGCCGGAACATCTGGCAGGGACCCCGTTTTATCAACCCGGGAAGAATGCCCGGGAAGAGGAACTCAGGAAATTTCTTAAAACACTATGGAAGGATAAATACCATTACTGAAACATGCGGTGGATAAATAAAAAATTTGAAGCGCTTAGCCCGGATGAATTGTACGCCATCCTCCGTCTCCGCAATGAAGTATTCGCCGTGGAACAGAATTGCGTTTACCCCGACATGGATAACAAAGATCAGCCTGCCATCCACCTCATGGGCTGGCAGGATAAAAACCTGGTCGCTTATACCCGCATCATCCCCGCGGGAATCGCTTATACCGAGCCTTCAATCGGACGGGTTGTAACCTCCAGTTCGATCCGACGTTCGGGTATCGGGCGGGAACTCATGAAACGATCACTGGAGCTTCTTTTTAAACTGTACGGGAAGCAACCTGTTCGCATAGGCGCCCAGTTGTACCTGCAGGATTTTTATACATCACTGGGGTTCCGGTCCACCGGTGAAATTTATCTGGAAGACGGCATCCGGCACATCGAAATGGTCCTCACCCCCTGATTTCTCGTAGAATCCCGTAGTAGAAAGTCCTGATTCGCCTCCACAATCAAAAAAACAGGTTGAATCGCTTTTCATTTGGGTTTTTCTTTTTCTACTTTAGTCCTGGAATCCAATAGTAGAAAAACCAGTAATCTGATACCAATGAGAACTCCAGTACAATTTGTACGGCTATCCGTACTTATTTGCCTACTCCAATTATTTTCCAATCAGGCGGGCTCCCAGTCAATCAGCCTTGCAAATGGCCGGGTGGAAGTCGGGCTGGGGCTTGGTCCCAGTTTCTTTCTCGGCGACCTGGGCGGAAGCGCTGGAATCGGAAAGACATTTGTGAAAGATGTGGACTTTCCCCTCACCAAACTCAACAAAGGACTTTATCTCAACCTCTACCCCGCCGAATGGCTGGGTTTTCGTCTAGCCGCGAACATCGGGGAACTGGAAGGAGATGACGCACAGGCCCCGGATAAAGGTGGTCGGGAGAGAAGCCGGCTGAACAGGAACCTGAAATTTAAATCTTCCCTTTTGGAAGCTTATGCAGGGATCGAGATCTATCCGACGGTATTTTTTGAACAGTATGAAGGGCTGGAACACAAACTTCGCCCTTATGGCATCATCGGCATCGGGATGTTCCATTTCAACCCAAAAGGGGAGTTTATCAACCCCGACGGATCCAAGACCTGGGTGGAACTGAAACCGCTCCGGCTTGAAGGACAGGGAATGGCTGAATATCCTAACCGCTCTGAATACGGCCTGACCCAGATCATGATCCCGATGGGAGGTGGTTTCAAGTATTATATCCGGGAGAATTTTTATGTGGGCTTTGAGATCCTTCATCGAAAAACATTCACGGACTATATAGATGATGTAAGCACGGAATACATCGACCCCCGGTTTTTTGATGTATACCTAAGTCCTCAGCAGGCCGCGTATGCCCGGCAACTTTCCTATCGCGAAAACCTGCGTAACCCTGCCGTCAGCAGGACATACATTAACAAACAGCGGGGCGACCCGAAGGAAAATGACGCCTATTTTTCCAGTATCCTGCGAATGGGTTGGCGGTTAAACGGTGCGAACTCGCCCAGCGGCCGTGCGAAAAAACAGCTGAAATGCCCGGTCTATTATTGACCTGATCAAATAAATAAAAAACCCGAACCACTATGAATTCAAAATCCACTTTTGTCAAAACCGCCGGCACCACCCTTGCCCTCGCCGGATACCTGGTGGCGATCCAACCGGTGATGGCGGCGGCAAAGCCCGCACCCTACCGGATATCCGTGTCAAACGGAGAGGAAAAACCGGCCCGGAAAACAAAAACAAAGGCCAAAACATTTGCAACCCTGAATAACGAGTCGGTAAAAATTTATCCCGACCCTTTAAAACGGGAAATGCATGTAATCGCCAAGGAAAATGAAGGGAACACCATTGATTTCTACATTTTTGATGTGGAAGGTACCCTGCTGCACAATTATAAAATGAAAAACAGGGAGCACCGACGTATCAGTGGCCTCGCGAGGGGAACCTATGTCTACCGTGTTTTTGCGGGTGATGAGGAAACTGCAGCCGGTAAATTCGAGATCCGGTAACCCGAACGATATTCAAGAATGTCCCGGTAAGCGGCGGGGAGCTTAATAAAATCTGATACCTGGTTGTAAAAACCTGATCCGTTCTCTATTGGTACTCTCATTTGTATTACAATTTTATTAAACACTCCCTGCCCCGCTTTCGGGCACTGAATAACTTGTTCAGTGGTCAATCGTCAATCGCCCTTGCGATCAGAACATGCTCTTTTTAGTGGTTCCGGCCATTAACCCGGGCACACAAGAACCGAGTTCTTTTATTCGCCATAACTAAGAAACCCGTACGGCAGGAAAATTGTCTAAATCCCTATCCGGTGAAAAAACCCCAGTGTCCCTGGAAAACCGAAAGATTTTTTCAATCACTTCCTGCCCTACCTACGGGTTTTATGCTTCCTCCCCCCCCTTCATACCCAAATCAGCCCTAACCCATTGT
>JBMSNP010000084.1:0-10333 GCA_049421765.1 Chitinophagaceae bacterium | reverse complement strand
CTGGCAAGGATCTTATGCCGCCCTGTAAACAACCTGGCAAGTTTGATCCCGTTCTCAATGAAGTGGCACCGCAAAGGGTAAAGAATGCCTTGTTCAGGTCGCCCGGACAGATCTCCGCCAGTTTTTTCCCGAGTTCCCCGCGTACTTCCGTAACACAGCTCGGGGTTACATAGGAAACGGCCTGCATCTGCCGAACCACTGCATCAGTTACCCGTTGGTCGCCATGACCTATATTCACATTCATCAGTCCCGAGGAAAAATCGATATATCGCTTCCCGGAATAATCATAGAGGTAAACCCCTTCGCCGTATTTCACCGCGATCGGGTCGATCCCTTTTTGCTTGCTCCAGGAGAACAGGGTGTAATTCAGGTTATCGCGGAGTACCTGGTCGGTTTGGGTTTTGTCATTTTCCGTTTTCGTATCCATGTGGAATGTTTTTTTATTCAATTCAACTCATCCAGTTCACCCCGGCTTCGGGATTCCATTTGGTGGTGCTTTTTTTCAGCTTGGTCCAGAATTCGATGGAGCTCTTACCCGTGATGTCTCCTACGCCGAATTTGCTTTCGTTCCATCCGCCGAAAGAGAAAGGTTCGCGGGGAACGGGCACTCCCACATTCACGCCGATCATCCCGGCGCTGGCCCGGTCGATAATATAACGGGCAAGACCCCCGCTCTGGGTAAATACGGATGCCGCGTTCCCATAGGGGTTGGCGTTTTCAATCGCAAGGGCCTCGTCTACGGTTTTGGTTCGCATGATGGAGATAACCGGGCCAAAAATCTCTTCCCGGGCCACTTTCATTTCGGGATTTACGAAATCGATCACCGTAGGCCCCACATAAGTGCCATTTTCTTTTCCTTTTACTTTTGTATTCCGCCCGTCGACCAGGATCCTGGCACCCTGTTGTTCTGCCTCCGTGATATAATTTTCGATTCGCTCTTTGGATTCTTTGTTGATCACCGCACCCAGGTTTTCCCCGGGTATGATCTTGCGGGCCTCTTCGCAGATCTTCTCGATGATATGGTCCACATCACCTACCGCCAGCATCGCGCTGGCTGCCATACAACGTTGTCCCGCACAGCCACTCATTGATGCGGCCACATTCTGAGCAGTCATATCGGGCTTTGCATCCGGCAGTACCATCAGGTGATTTTTGGCACCTCCCAGTGCCAATGCCCTTTTGAAGTTTGAAGTTGCCCGCTGATAAACGATCCGGGCTACTTTGGTTGATCCTACAAAGGACACCGCTTCTATACCCGGATGGTCGCATATCGCGTTAACGATTTCACTGTCACCATTCACGACATTCAATACCCCGTCCGGCAAACCCGCTTCTTTCAGGAGGGCTGCAAGCCTTGCGGTACTCAGGGGTACTTTTTCTGAAGGTTTTATGATCATGCAATTGCCAAGGGCGATGGCATTGGGAATGGTCCAGTTGGGAACCATGGCCGGAAAATTGAACGGGACGATCGAGGCCACGACACCCAGTGGAACATGTTCCGTTCTGCATTCCACCCCGCGGCTGACCTCCAGCACTTCGCCGGTTACGAGCTGGGGGAGCGAACAGGCAAATTCGGTAAGTTCTATGCTTTTTTCCACTTCGGCCATGGCTTCACTATACGTTTTTCCGTTTTCTTCCTGTACCAGTGAAGCCAGTTCTTCCCTGTTTTTTTCCAGCAGGAATTTATACCTGTAAAAAACCTGAACCCGCTCCTTGATCGGCAACCGGCTCCAGGCCGGGAAAGCCGCCCGGGCAGCCTTAACCGCATCATTTAACTCAGCAGGTAGGGAGAGCGGTACGGTTGAGAGGAGATTTCCATCCAGCGGGGAAATAACCGGAAGGCTTCGTTCCGTAAGGGATTCGGTAAAACGGCCATTGATAAAATTTTGAACAGGCGCGTATTTCATGTAATGATTTTTTAAGGTGTTGAACTGGTTGCCCGGGGATACCCTGATCATACCCGTTTATAGATTGACCCGAGATCTTTTCCGTATCCAGTACCGGGCCTTTTCTGATTGTCATTTGACAGGCCCTTATAAATATACTTATTTTGACGAAGTTTGCAATATAAAGCACTCAAATTCAATGACCCCGGAAAGGAAACAAAGACTCGTAAACGTGCTGGACAAACGCCAGGGCAACCTTACGGTTGTACTTGAGAATGTATTTGATCCACATAATATTTCGGCAGTGATGCGAACCGCCGACGCGGTAGGAATCCAGGATATATATATCCTGAATACAAAAATCCCCCGTCATAAAAAGTGGGGTGCAAAAAGTTCTTCCAGTGCTGCAAAATGGCTTACGATCCATCAATTTGCGGATGCCGGGGAATGTTTCTCATCCCTTCGTAAAAACTATTCAACCATTTTAACAACACACCTCAGCAGCGATGCGGTAAGTTTACACGATATTGATATGACCGGGGATATTGCACTCGTATTCGGGAATGAGCACAGCGGGGTGAGCGAAGAAATCCGGGCTTTGGCCGATGGAAATTTCATTATCCCCCAGGTCGGGATTATCCGGTCTTTAAATATCAGTGTGGCCTGCGCGGTCAGCCTCTATGAGGCCTACCGGCAAAAGACCCTGGCAGGGCATTATAACAGCCCTGGATTGGATGAACATCGTTATAGGGGATTGCTGGAAGAATGGGGGTTTAAATCGGATGCGGGAGAAGCTGGGAGCTGACGTATGAAATTAAATGCCATGATGAAAAAAATATTTCTCTTCACGACATTGATCACTGCATCTATGTTATCTGCAGCACAGGAGATACAGTCGGTGAAAATAGCGGAGCTGGAACAATTTATCCGGGATGCAAAAACACCCCTGGTAATAAATATGTGGGCGACCTGGTGCAAACCCTGTGTGGAGGAAATCCCGTATTTTATCCGGGAAACGGAATTACACAATGGAAAGCAATCCGCTGATACCGGAACTATACAACTGATCCTGGTAAGCCTCGATTTCAAGGATGCTTTCCCGGATGATATCACGTCATTTATAAAAAAAAGAAATATCAGGGCTGTATTATTCTGGCTGGATGAAACGAATGCCGACTATTTCTGTCCACGGATTGACCCGGCCTGGTCGGGTGCGATCCCGGCCACTTTATTCCTGAACCCCCGGACCGGGTACCGTCGTTTTTTCGAAAGACAACTCACGGAAAAGGAGTTTAGTGAATCAATCCGGGAACTCGTCAGGTAATTTCAAATCCTTTTATCACCGTTTTCAAATTCCTTCCGGTTCTCTGCCAGTAAGTACAGAAAATATACACCAGCTCCCAAACTTACCAGGGCAAGGAGCATGCCCATAAAACTCTGGTGATACAGGGCTTTAGCAATGGCAAGGCCGACCAATACCATAAAGCCGAAAATACCAAAATGGTTCAGGAGAGGTCGAAGCCGGAATAATCGGGATGACATAAGCAGTCATTTGAAGGTTATGAGTTAATGGGGTTCCCCATTTTGATGAACCGGCTGAAATAATCCATATAGAACAGGTAAAAAAAATCCCTCCCGAAAACGGAAGGGATATGTTATTATATGACTGTCTGTCAGAGTCTTTTGATCGAGCAGCCTACGGAACGGGATTGTTTTACGGATACCTCTTTACCGGCTTTCATTTCGTCAATCGCCATGAGGAGATGTTTGCGACTAACGGCTCCCGCATCAGAGGGGTTGTCATCGATCGCGCCATGATAGACCAGCTTACCGGAAGCGTCGAACAGGAAACATTCAGGTGTGCGGTTGGCCCCAAAAGCATCCGCCAGTGCGGAATTCTGATCTACCAGGTAATACCAGCCATACCCCTGGTCTTTGGCATATGCTTTCATGTCCTCGTAGGAATCGTCGTCGTTTCTTTTGGCTTCATTGGAGTTCAGCAGCGCAACACCAATCCCGTTGCCCATTGCGTATTTGCAAACTTCGTAAGTACGTGACTGGTTTTTGATCACATACGGGCAGGTATTGCAGCTGAACATTACCAAAAGCCCCTTGTTCGTTTTCGCATCTGCCAGTGAAACTTCCTTTCCTGAAATATCTTTCATTTTGATTTCAGGCCGCGGAATGGGGGATCCCAATGGGAGGGGGTCCTTTATCATGGCCAGGGACAGGGCCAATACCGGGAACGCAGCAAATAACATTTTTTTCATATGCGTACTTTTTTGAACTAACCAAATTTCGGAAATAAAGTTCAGCTGACCTTGCCGTTTGACATATTTTCCCTCCTTTCGTCTGCGATTTTCTTCAGGGATGTGATGCTTACATTCAGCTCAAACCCGATCAGCAACACCAGGGAATTGGTGAAAATATATGCCATCAGAATCAGGACCGCCCCGATCGATCCGTAGAATTCATTGTAATGGCCAAACCGGCTTACCCACCAGGAGAAAAGCAGGGTGGCGAGGATCATAAGAGCGGTAGACAGGATGGAACCGGGATTGATCAGCCGCCATTTTTTATGGATGGCCGGGGCATGCCGGTGTATATACGAGATACAGATAAAGAACAGCAATACAACGATAACCCACCTGGAATAAGTGATAATAGTGCGGGTTGTTTCGTTGGAAACAAGCAGCCGGAGCAATTGCCCCTGCGCAACGATCAGGAGTACGGAAATAAAGACAAAGACATACAACACCATCGTGATCCGGATCGCGGACCATCTTTTCTGGAATCCTTTCCGTTTACGGAACCCGATATAATTCTTGTCGAAGGAACGCTGGATCCCCATCACTGCATTCGAGGAGAAGAACATTGCCAGTACAAAACCCAGTGAAAGCAATCCGGTTCGGGGTTTGTTGATGAAGTCCTGGAGAAATTCGATGATGGTGGCATTGTTTTTTTCGCCGGGGATCACATCCCGTATCAATCCATAGATCCCCGCTTCAAACTCGTTCGAGATCGGGAGGAAGGGTATCAGCGTAAACAGGAACATGATAGCCGGCGGTATCGCCATTACGAAGTTGAATGCGATGGCTGAAGCCCGTTCGGTCATTCCAACCGTTTTCACCTGTTTGATAAAAAACATCACCACATCGTAAAGAGCGATTCCCCGGAACCCGGGAAGATAAATTTTTTTACTCCGGCCAACCGCGTAGTTGACCGGAGTGGATGATGTGACCTTATCTGTGAAACGTTTGATCAACTAGGGTTTATTTGTGTTGAGCTTTTTGATTGAATCTGCCCGCCGGTTCTGTTCTTCATGAAACAGACGGGCGTATTTGTTGTGATCGGTCAGGTTGCTGGTGAATATGCTGCTCCCGTCGAATGTGTAACTGGCCACGAAAAAAAGATAATCGGTTTCCGGGGCATCAAGTACGGCTTGTATGGATTCGGCCGAAGGGGTGCATATCGGCCCCGGGGGAAGTCCTGTGTTCAGGTACGTATTGTACGGGGATTCAAGTTTCAGGTGACTGCCCGTGATTCTTCCAAGCCGGAAGTTTCGGGTTACGAATTTTACAGTGGGATCGGCCTGTAAACGCATCCCTTTTTTGAGGCGGTTAAGGTACACGCTCGCGATATTGTACTTATCCGCTTTCCGGTTGGTCTCTTCATCCACAATCGAAGCCAGGATCATTACCTGGGTGGGAGATAATCCCCGCTGAGCGGCCCGGGCTTTGCGGTCATCGTTCCAAAACCGGGTATAAGCGTTGAAGAATTGTTGCATCAGTTTGCCCGGTGTGCTGTTCCACTTATGGAGATAAGTATCCGGGATAACCAGGGCCATGGCGGTATTTGTATCCACCCCGAACCTGGCCAGGGAATCATTGCTGGTTAGATAACGGATCATTTGGATGGAGTCGAACTGGAGGTCAATTTTTTTGCCGGGCCCTATTTTGCCGGAAAATAACTCCTTTGTGCGCTCCTTAACAATCGTGATCCTGACAGGAGATTGCTCTCCGTTACGGAACATCCGTATCAGTTTGAAGGCGCTTGTCCCGTTCTTCAGTAAATAACGTCCTGGTCGGGGGCTGGAATAGCCAAGTATCCGGCGGGCCATTTCAAATCCACCTGTATTTTTCAACAGGTGCATGTCGGACAGCCTTTTACGGATACCTGAAACGTTTTCTCCCTCGCGGATATAGAAGAACTTCCCTTCCGGGTTGGAGACAGCAGGCCTGAATAACTGGTAAGTAAAATACCCCCCGGTCAGTACGATGAAAGCCAGTGCGGCCAGTAATAGTTTCTTTTTCATACGGTATCTGTATAAATAGGCTTACTGCTAAGTAACGTCTAAGATCTCTAAAGAATAACCCCGTCGCTTTTTGGCTGTCGGGGCTTTAGAATATTTTAACCAATTACTTGTTCGGTGTGGTCGGCGGCGTGGTGACAGGATTCAGCGGTACTGAATTGGCCGGAACCTGGGGTTGCGGGGAAGCCGGTACCGTGGCCCCGGTGGCATCTTTTGTGCGATCCACCCCACCTTCTGTGGAATTGGATACAAAGATCACCGAGAGCATGCTTAATACGGCAATGACAGCGACAAAGATCCAGGTTCCCTTTTCAAGTACGTCCGTAGTTTGTTTAACACCCATAAACTGGTTGCTGAAACCAGCGATATTTCCGGCGAGACCGCCCCCTTTCGGGTTTTGTACAAGTACAATCAGGCCAAGCACCACAGAAGCCAAAACAATCAGAATGATATAAAGTGTTGTCATATTAGATCAAATCAATTTCTTTAAAACCTCAATTTTCGCTGCAAAATAAGTGCTTTTAGCGGGTTCAAGCAAACTTAATTTGCTGTATATCTCTATGGCTTTTAGGGTGTTTCCCTGTTTCTCCCATACTTCGGCCATAGCTTCAGTGAGGATTTCCCGGTCCTGGAGCGATTTTTCCGCCATTTCTTCCACTTTTTTCTCGGAAGCGGGCTCGGATGCAGCTTCCGCGATCTCCGAAACGGGCAGTCTTTTCATGGTTTTCAGCCATTCCGTGAAACTTTTAAGCTGTCGGCCAAATTTATCCTGCGGCTTTTCTTCTTCTTTGAATCGAATCCCCTGTGAAGCGAAATAATCCACGGTATGATAAGGTTCGAATAAAAGTTCTTCCCCGCCGGATTTGGGTGAAGGAGGCTGAACTTTTAATTCCGGGATGGAAAATTCCGGAGCCGGGGATTCGATCTCCCCGGTTGAACCTGAATTACCGGGAAAAACAGAATGACCGGAATCAGGGATCCCCGTTTTTTCATTATCGTCGGGGGCTATGGATTGAGGTTCGGCAGTTTGTTCCGCTTCCCTGGATACGTTTATCGTTTCCGGAACGGATTTATGATTTGTTTCCGGTTCCTTGTGCTCTGTCTGTAATGTTTTTTCAGTGACAGCCCGTGAAACCGTTGCCTGGCCATTATCATTCAGTAAGTGTTCTACCCAGAGCGGGTTGTGAAAGAATAAAAAGGTTTTTTGCAGTTGCTGTTCGTATTGTTCAGGATTTTCGGTCTGCATTTTCTTGGTAAGGAGTAACTGGGCGGCGCCAAAATATGGATGGCGTTCTGCAAACTGTTCCAATTCCGGGAGGGTACACTGGTCCAGTGAATCTTTTTGCAGCAGTGATTTTACCAGTTGATTGATCCGGGGATTCATACGCACAATTTAAAGGTAACTTACCAGTTGGAAAAAAGCCGGTTAAAAATTTCATCTGTCAATGTCCGTATCATTTCATCTCCCAACGCGTTTTCCGCCTGCTGGAAAGACTGGTTTCCCTTGAATTCAAAGCTCCTGCTCACATCGTATTCGGTGACCTTATCCTCTTTCCGGTTGTTCAGGCTCACATGCACACTCACGGTCAGCCGGTTATTGGCCACTTGTTGATTTGAAATGGCTGAGGTACTGAAGGAATAATCTGTGATGAATCCGCTGATTTCCCAGTCTACATTTTCATTGTTGGTTTGGGTGAGACGTGTTTGTCCCACGATTTTTTGCCTCAATTTATCTGTCAGGCGGGGACTAAGCTGTGGGTTGATGTAACGGGCCCTGTTTTCGATATAATTCACTTTTACGGTCTTGATTTCGGGGGGGATGGAAACATCCTTGAATTTATAAATACCGCAGGAGGGGAGAGCCAGGGATAGGGCCAGTGTACAGGAAATAAGGAAATGGTTCCTGCAAAAGTGCCTTTTAGAAGGACCTTTACTCTTAATATTCTTTATATGCATATTACTCTTCAATATCGTATTCTTTGAGTTTCCGGTAAAGTGTCCGTTCGCTGATACCCAGGTCAAGTGCCGCATCCTTCCGTTTGCCCCGGTGCTTTTTCAGTTCCTTAACGATCAGTTCCTTTTCTTTGTCCATGATATTCAGGCTTTCCTCCACTTCCACATGATCCTGGATGTCGTTGCTCATGATGACCGGCTGGGCCGAATGAACGGTCTGAACAGGATGTGTTATCCCCGAAGGTATCGCGGGCAGAGAAGAAATGGCTTCCCCGTTGCGGAGCCGATAGGTTTCCCCATCATTGAGCTCGTTGATAAGAGCCTGGTTTTGGGCGACCATATTTGGATTCTGCAACACTTCAAGGAACATCCTTTTCAGTTCCGTGACATCCTTTTTCATGTCAAAGAAAAGCTTATACAGGATATCCCTTTCATTGGCGAATTCGGGATTGTGTCCGTTCCCGCTTGAAGATGCCAGAACCGGTAACCGGTTATTGGAATAGGGTTGCAGGTATTTGCCCAACTCCCTGGCCGATATCGTCTTCTCCTCCGAAAGAACCGAGATCTGCTCCGCAATATTCTTCAGCTCCCGCACATTCCCCGGCCATGGGTAGTTTATTAACAGTTGTTTGGCCTCCTCATCGAGCTGCACGGAAGAGGATTTGTATTTGTTGGCGAAATCGGCGGCGAATTTTCTGAAAAGCAGGTGGATGTCTTCGGGCCGGTCGTGAAGCGCCGGTACACGGATCGGCACCGTACTGAGCCGGTAATAAAGATCTTCCCGGAATTTTCCATTTTGCACAAGTTGCAGCAGATCCTTGTTTGAAGCGGCAATTACCCGTACATCAGTTTTTTGCACTTTCGAAGAACCCACGCGGATATATTCACCGCTCTCCAGTACCCGCAACAAACGGGCCTGGGTGCCTAGGGGAAGTTCCCCGATTTCATCAAGAAATATGGTGCCACCGTTCACGGTTTCGAAATATCCCTTCCGGGCATCCGCGGCACCGGTAAAAGATCCCTTTTCATGTCCGAACAATTCGGAATCGATGGTGCCTTCGGGTATCGCTCCGCAGTTGACTGCTATGAAGGGATTGTGTTTCCGGGCGGAGAGGGAATGGATAATCTGGGAAAAAACTTCCTTCCCAACACCGCTTTCCCCGCTGATCAAAACCGTGAGATCGGTATTGGCCACCTGGCCCGCCACCTGAAGTGCATAGTTGAGTGAAGGTGCATTCCCGATGATACCAAATCGATTTTTAATATTTTGTATATCCATAGCTTGCTGATTTAATAATTAATAATTGTCAGTTATTAATTATTCCCAGGAGTGTGGCTTGTGTGCAATCCGATACTTTTACATCCACATAATCTCCCTTTTTCAGATCATATTCCCCTTTCGGGAATACAACCACTTTATTCTGAGAATTCCTGCCCATCCAATCCTTGTCGCTTCGGCGGCTGTCGCCTTCGATCAGTACCCGGAATGTTTTCCCGATATCCTTTCTGTTGCTTTCCAGGGAAAGCCTGTTTTGGAGGTCAACGATCTCGGACAGTCTTCTTTTCTTCACATCTGCGGGTACATCATCGGCAAAACGTCGTTGTGCCAGTGTTCCTGGCCTTTCACTGTAGAAAAACATATAGCTCATGTCGTACCGGCTGTATTCCATGATATCCAGGGTATACCGGTGATCCTGCTCATCTTCTGTACAAAATCCCGCGATCAGGTCTGAACTGAGACCGCAATCGGGAATGATCTGACGGATCCTGTCCACCTTGGCCATATACCATTCACGGGTATAGGTCCGGTTCATCAGCTGAAGCACCCTCGATGAGCCGCTTTGTACCGGGAGATGTATATACTTGCAGATATTTTCGTATTTAGCCATGGTGAAAAGAACATCGTCTGTGATGTCCTTGGGGTGGGAGGTGGAAAAACGAACCCGGAGCAGCGGTGAAACCCGGGCCACCATTTCCAACAGGGCCGCGAAAGTGACGGGTTCGGAGCTTACGTTTATATTGCTTGCTGTCTCTTCGGAATCCTCTGTCATGGAATGATCGTAATAATAACTGTCCACATTCTGACCCAGAAGAGTGACTTCCTTAAAACCCTTTTCAAACAGATCACGGCATTCGGAAATAATACTCCGGGGAGCCCGGCTGCGTTCTCTTCCACGTGTAA
>JBMSNP010000083.1:0-10834 GCA_049421765.1 Chitinophagaceae bacterium | reverse complement strand
AAGCAGAAGGCACTTTTGATTTCTTCCTTATTCCAAGTCTATGAATAAGATTAAGCATTTGAAATTTGATTTTCAATAAAAGGTCATACGTAAATTATAAGTAAAAATCAAAATTGTAGACAATACAGCGAAAAAGTGTAAATACGTTAATCATCCAGTTTCAAAACGGCCAGGAAAGCTTCCTGCGGTACTTCCACATTACCGATCTGGCGCATCCGTTTCTTTCCTTCTTTTTGCTTTTCCAGAAGTTTTCTTTTCCGGCTGATATCACCACCGTAACATTTGGCGGTTACGTCTTTACGCATGGCAGAGATATTTTCACGGGCCACGACTTTGGCGCCAATGGCCGCCTGGATGGCGATCTGGAATTGCTGCCTGGGGACAAGTTCCTTTAATTTTTCACAGAGTTTGCGGCCGAAATCCTGCGACCGGCTGCGGTGTATCAGTGCCGAAAGAGCATCCACTTTGTCGCCGTTCAGCAGGATATCCATCTTCACGATATCACTTTCGCGATACCCGATTGGGTGATAATCAAAAGAGGCGTATCCGCGTGTTTGGGATTTGAGCTTGTCGTAAAAATCAAAAACGATCTCAGTCAGCGGCATTTCAAAAAGAAGCTCCACACGCGTTTGAGTGAGGTAGCTCTGATTCATCAGGATACCCCGTTTTCCAAGACAGAGTGTCATGATATTACCGATGTATTCAGGTTTGCTGATGATCTGGGCCTTGATAAAGGGCTCTTCGATTCGTTCGGTCTTTACCGGGTCGGGGAATTCTGTGGGATTATTTACGATCACTTTTTCCCCCTTGGTGGTATACGCAATGAAACTAACGTTGGGTACGGTTGTGATAACGGTCTGGTTAAACTCCCGTTCCAGGCGTTCCTGGATGATCTCCATATGAAGCATACCCAGGAAGCCGCAACGGAAACCAAATCCCAGGGCCTGGGAAGTTTCCAGTTCAAATGTCAGGGATGCATCATTTAACTGCAGCTTGTCCATGCAATCCCGCAATTCTTCAAATTCATCTGTGTTAACAGGGAATATCCCCGCAAACACCATTGG
This sequence comes from Chitinophagaceae bacterium, assembly GCA_049421765.1. Taxonomy (GTDB): domain Bacteria; phylum Bacteroidota; class Bacteroidia; order Chitinophagales; family Chitinophagaceae; genus JJ008. The sequence continues at coordinate 9,770 of JBMSNP010000083.1, read as the reverse complement.
TTTTACCTCCTCAAAACCCTGGATCATCTGCGGGTTTGTGTTGGAAGCCAGCGTAATCGTATCCCCTACCTTGACCTCCTTGGCATTTTTAATCCCGGTTATGATATAACCCACATCCCCGCACCCAACCATTTTTTTCTCCGTCATCTTGAGCTTCAGGATCCCAACCTCATCCGCTTCGTATTCCTGACCGGTACTTACAAATTTTACCTTATCCCCCTTTTTGATGGAACCGTTCAGGATCCGGTAGTAGACGATGATACCCCGGAAGGAATTGAAAACTGAGTCAAAAATCAGGGCTTGCAGGGGAGCCGAAGGATCACCCTTTGGGGCAGGAATCCTTTGTACAATCGCCTCAAGAACCTTATCCACCCCGATTCCCGTCCGGCCGCTGGCATGCAGGATCTCTTCCCTCTTACAGCCAATCAGATCCACGATCTGGTCTTCCACTTCCTCGATCATGGCACCATCCATATCAATCTTGTTGATCACCGGAATGATCTCAAGATCATTATCAATTGCGAGATATAAGTTGCTGATTGTCTGAGCTTGAATGCCCTGAGTGGCATCAACTAAAAGTAAGGCTCCTTCACAGGCGGCTAAGGCCCGGCTTACCTCATAACTAAAATCCACGTGACCAGGTGTATCGATCAGGTTCAGGATATATTCCTGTCCATTTGCATGTTTATAATTGATCTGTATCGCATGGCTTTTGATCGTAATTCCCTTTTCCCGCTCCAGGTCCATATCGTCCAGCACCTGGTCCATCATCTCCCTTTCGGTAATGGTATTCGTTTGCTGTAACAACCTGTCGGCCAGGGTGGATTTACCGTGGTCAATATGAGCAATAATGCAGAAATTACGGATTTGCTTCATGTTTTCTTAGTACCTCATTTTCAGATCGGCAAAGGTATGGAAAAGCGGTGGTTCCTCCGGTATTCTTTAGCCCTGTTCAGGTGGCTGGCAGACCCAGAGGCTGAAGCATAAACGGCACTGGAATTCCCGGTCATGGTAAATCATTACCCGGGCACCCTACTTATTTTCAAAGTCAAATGATTGGTCAGGGTCGGGTCTTCCGGCAAAGGGTGGATAGTCCCGGTAAAGCCAGCTGAAGTAAAGGTTGATCCTGTGCGCCCAGCGAAGGGTGCCGGTATTAAAGCGATGCCAGTTCGCGGGATATTCGCTTGTAAATAGTACGGAGAAAAATGCTCCGATGATCAGAAAAAATGTACCGATAAGCCGGAAATAAAGAATGAACATGTGCGGGATACCCACATAAATCCATCCCAGGAAGAAACGAAGCAGTAATTCTCCCCTGCTGATCTGCCAAAAAGCCAAATCATACCGGGTCCTGTCATCGGTTCCACTCATGCCGAATGATGGATAACCGTCTGCCAGGTGGTAGATCCTTGCCACAACACGAAGCCACCACCGGTTCATCCCAACCGCCCAGTCGAAGTACCAGCGGGGTGTGGTGCCTGTAAAGAGGATGATAAAAAAGGTTGCAATGGACATAAACATGAAAACCAACCCGAAAAAGAAAAGGGCCACCCCGTGAGGAATCAGGATATATAACCAGCCAAAAAAGGTACGAAGCAATAATTCTCCACGGGAGTAACTTGCCTGGTGCTGGATCTCAAATTTTAACATGTTACTGGTTTTGGTCTTTCTAAAAATAATAAAGTCGCCGGGTCCGGGCAAGTTTAAATCGTCACCTCTTCCCATATTTACATAAAAAGCAAGATCCGGCTACAATGCCATAATTTTTTTAAGCTCTGCATCCGGTACCGAAAGCAGTTTCACGGCAGGTAAACGGCGGGTGAGCTCTTTCCAGTTACGGTCCTTTGCAAAAATCATCCGGAACATGGGTATCGCTTTCCCCGTCTCCCCGTTATTGGCCAGGGTAACAGCGGTCCAGTACTGCATCTCCAGGTTTTCCGGGAACATCTTCATGGCGGCATTATATTCCTTCATGGCCCCGGGCATGTCGTTGTTCTCAATGGCAAGATCGCCTTTATTCATATGGTCATATGCAACCCCGACAAGATATAATCGCCTGATCTCCCGGATGGGGTTGGCATGATCATCCACTCTCAGATCGGTGGTTCTTTCATCCCAGGGTTTGCCCTCGCCTTTCGCTGGCACCACCAGGATAGCTGCCGATTGCTTGCCCCGGATATCCCCTCCGGATGCCTGGCCCGCCTCCAAAGCCAGGAGCATTCTTTCTGCAAGAGATTTTCCCCGACTTCCCATAAAAGCTTTTGCCATTGAAGCCGGAACCTGACCGCCCAGCATCATGTTGGCCTGTACTGAAAACTGGTCACCAGTGATATGAGATGCAAACTGGATGCAGCTTTTGCCTGTATGCACAGCCACATTTCCCCGGCTATCCACCAGGGCCACCTGCCTGACATCCCGACCCGGGTCGTCAGACAACAAAGAATCCAGGGCCTCCTGGGCATTGAGCCCGGACTTCATGAGTGCCAAACCACGAATTCCGAAAGATTTATTGACAAATGACTGGGTGGCCACAGCTCCCACCCCGGCTTCGGCCCAGCTTACGGCAGTGCCAACCGAAAACCAGTGACTTTGTACAGCTACACCCATTTCGCCCGTATCCGGGTCTCGTGCCACAATGGAAAATGTATGTGCCAGCGGATCCTTCTTGTCAAATACCTGGGCGGATGCGATAACAGGAATGACAAGGAATGTGCAGAGAATCGGATAATTGATCTTCATTGTTAATCATTTATCTCTAAAGTTAAAGGCAGGAACTCTTTTGCCAAAATCATTAAATATCAAATTTTAACCTGCAGCTGAGGGGACTTAACATTTCCTTTAACTGATTTGGGCATGCTGGCACTTGCTTTGAATTAGTATGTATAACCGGGTCAAGAAAACAAATTCGGTACAGCAATCCGCCCGGCTATTGCAGTACAAAATTTAAAGCAGCGTACCATGAAAAAGATTTTTACCCTCATTACCGGCCTGTTCCTGGCAATCGCCCTGATGGCCGCCGACCGAAGACCTGTAGTTACGGTAAACACGATGCAAAATTTCAAGATCGTGATCGATGGCAGGACTTATTTCAGCAACAACAACAGCATCCGGATCCAGCATCTGCGTAGCGGGTATCACGCTATCCAGGTTTTTGAAATGCGACGTGGATACTTCGACCGCAGGGAAAGACTGGTGTCCTCTTCTTCATTCTTCATACGGAACCGCGATGTCAGAATCACAATCGGGTATTTCGGAAAAATCATCATCCGCGAAGACAGAAGGTTCAGGGGTTTTGACCGTGATGACAATGACCGCCGGGATTGGGATGATCGCGAACAGGACAGAAGATTCGACGACAACCGCAGATTCTGAATAATTGACTGAACATACAGGCCACCTCCCAAAGAGGTGGTTTTTTATTTCCTCACGTTTAATTAGCTTTAATCTGTCCCATACGTTCTACCATGATCCGTAAAGCATCGGCGGCAGATATACCCTTTCTGGTTAGGCTGATCAACAGCGCATACCGGGGCGAGGTATCAAAAAAAGGCTGGACCACGGAAGCCGACCTGATCAGCGGTGCTATCCGCACAGATGAGTCCCAACTCAGGTCATTGATAGAGAAACCGGGTTCCGTGATATTGGTTTGCCTGAATGAAAATGACGAAACAGAAGGTTGTGTATACCTGGAAAAACAATCAGGCAAATTGTACCTGGGTATGCTGAGTGTCCCGCCCGACCGCCAGGCAAGGGGTACCGGTAAAAAGCTGATGGAGGCGGCAGAACAATATGCCCGCGCAGAAAACTGCAAATCCATTTTCATGCGGGTCATTTCCCTTCGGACCGAATTGATCACCTGGTATGAGAAACAGGGATTTGTCAAGACCGGTGAAAAACAACCCTTTGAAAACAGCCAATACGGAACGGCCCTCCTTTCTTTCGAATTTCTGATTCTCGAAAAGCCCATTGAAAAATCCCTCGATTAAAACAATTATTGTACCTTAATGTAAAGCTTTCCATATGTCTGCAGCACAAGGTTCCGAATGGTTCCAGCTGGCCCATTCGCTATACAAAAAGGGGCATTCCGATGAGGAAATAATTCTGCAACTCCGGGAAAAAGGAGCCATGGAATCCCGGCTCAGAGAAATCCTGCAACAGGTAAAAAGCTCGCTTTCAGCCAGGCGCAGAAGCACTGGGTTTATTTGCTGTGGAATCGGGATATTCCTCCTTGTGATCGGATGTATGTTCACCCTGTTCCTTTTCAATAACGGCGGAAATATCCGGTTGGTCATGTATGGACTGACAAGCATCGGCCTGGTAATTACCCTGAAAGGGATGGTAGACCTGCTGGGATGGTAATGACAAAACTACCGCTAACTATATCATGAAATATTTGAACCGCCTTTTAACATGGGCAATCCCCGCCCTCCTGTTTTCCTGTACAACCCCCGACACAAACAAGCGGGAAACTGCCCGCGAAGAAATTCTGCAGGCAGAAAAGGATTTTGATAAAATGGCCTCTGAAAAAGGAATCGCCGAAGCATTCACGTATTATGCTGATTCCAATGCAGTCAAAAGAGGACCGGCCGATTCCCTGATATACGGCAAGTCCGGAATCCGTGATTTCTTCTCCCAGGCACGTTTCTCATCCGCAACCCTGCACTGGACTCCTGATTTTGCAGATGCATCGGCTTCCGGCGACCTGGGTTATACATACGGAAAATACACCTGGTCATCAAAAGACAGTACCGGTAACATACATGAATCATCCGGAATCTTTCATACGGTCTGGAAAAAGCAAAAGGACGGCAGCTGGAGATTTGTATGGGACTGAATAATCGGGTCAGACCTGCCGCCCGGCTGTATTCAGTACCGGGGCATCGCCCCAGTTTTGACATAATAATTTCAGGGTTGGTGAGAGCCGATTACCTATTTTTGCGTTTCCCTTGAAATCTTATTCAAATTAACATGACACGTATCTTCCTGTCAACCCTGCTTCTTTTCCCGGCTGTACTATCCGCTCAGATGCATTTCGATAAGGAAAAATCAAAAGTAAAAAAGGAACTGGATCATTTTATCTCACGTAATAAGTCCATCAGTCCTTTGCTGACAGAAACGGACAGTACGCTGGTGCTGCAAACCGAAGAAAAACCAGGTCAGTTTATCCGGATCATTTATGGTTTTGACCGGGTATCGGCCAAATGCAATCTCCAGCAAACCGTAACTGATTGTGACGCCTGCTACCAGGAGCAACTGAATAAGCTTATGCAGCAAAAATCCTTTCAGTGGAAAAAGCTCAATGAAAACCAGTATGCCTCCCGCTATGAGGACCACCTGCTGCTTGAACTCAGATCGGAAGAAAATGACTTTACTTTCACCCTGTTCCGAACAGACTGGAGCCGGGATTTTTATGACCTGCTGATTAAGGAATAAAAAGCGGGTTTGTCTATTTTTCCAGCAACCCGTCTGCCCGCCACTGCTTGAATACATTGATGGTGCTGTCACTCAGCTTTTCCTTCTTCTTAAACGGCATAAAACCTTTTTCACCCGGGTTCAGTTGGATCCTACGGATGATTTCATCAATGTCCGTTTTTACATTGTTGTAATTATCATATGGTTTTTTATTCCCCCCCTTTGCAGGAATATGACAGGGAGAGCAGGTACCGGCGATCAGCGACTGCAAATTGGTTTCGTAGTTAAGCTTGGGCGGAGCCTTTGCGGCAGCCCTTTTGGCAGGATCACAGTTGGTTAATAAAATGATTGATCCAAAAAGCAAAAACAACAGGAAAAACTTCTTCATATTGCTGGTTTTTAAAGGTTCAATATACCTATTTTCGGTTTAGTTCGAATCCCGTTTATCAAATCGGTCGAAAATTATCAAACGTTGCCGGAGAATTGCCCGAACCGGTAAATTTGTTTCCCATGATCCGCCGGACAGCCCGGACATACCAAAGCGCTTATCAGGGACTTTCCAGGGAAACCTGGTTGTTGTCCTTTATCATGCTGGTAAACCGAAGCGGCACCATGGTGGTACCATTTATGACCCTTTACCTGACCCGTCCGGAAATGGGTTATTCATTAGGCCAGGCCGGGTTTGTTTTTGCTTTGTTCGGAGCCGGAGCCTTTAGCGGAGCCTGGCTTGGCGGGAGACTGACAGACCGGGTCGGGTTTTACCGGGTTCAGCTGTTTACACTTTTTGTCGGGGGGCTTCTTTTTATTGTCTTGGGACAAATTCGTTCCTTCCCGGGGATTTGTTTCTTTACCTACCTGCTTAGTTTTGTAAACGAAGCGTTCCGGCCGGCCAATTCCACTGCCATTGCTTTTTACAGCAGGGAGGAAAACCGGACCCGGTCCTATGCGCTGAACAGGTTGGCCATCAATATCGGGTGGGCTGCAGGCAGCGGACTGGGGGGATACCTCGCAGGAATCAATTATGCCCTGCTTTTTTGGGTGGACGGATTCACCAATATCGGGGCCGCCCTACTGATGTGGCTCTTGTTAAAACCCGCACTCCAGGTTTCCGGCCACAAAAAAACATCTGAACCCCGCCCATCAGCTGCTGCTTACATGGATAAAAACTACCTGTATTTTGTTATCATTACGATGTTCTTTGCAGCCTGCTTTTTTCAGCTGTTTACAAACCTCCCCGTTTTTTTTCGAAACACGGTACAACTAACAGAAGCAGGGATCGGGCTGATCATGGCCTCCAACGGGGTTCTCATAGCCCTGATGGAAATGGTAGTCGTATATAAACTGGAAGGGAAAAGACCCAACCTGGTCTATATCCGGGCTGGTGTATTCATTACCGGGCTTTCCCTTTGGGTACTGACCATTCCCGGAATCGGGGTCGGTCTTTCATTTGCCATGATTGGCCTGTTTACAGTTGGCGAAATATTTTCCCTTCCTTTTATGAACAGTTTCTGGATCTCACGTTCGCAAAATCACAACCGGGGCCAATATGCAGCGCTTTATACCATGGCCTGGTCGGGTGCCCAAACATTGGGACCCTGGGCCGGTGCCCAGCTGGCACAGGAAGCCGGTTTTCATGTATTGTGGTGGATTACAGGCGGTATCTGCCTGCTTTGCTCCCTTGCCTATTTCAAATTGGTAACCTGATCAGGTTGGATAAGAATCCGGTTAGAATTAGTCAATAAACAGTCTTTCAGGTTCTTGGAATACATGACTATCCCCTTGTTATTTTTTTACTTCCTTACGGCGAACAGGCAGCCAATTTACCGCAGGGAGCGTCTGCAAATGGCAAACAGTGAAGGAATGGCAAACCCTTATTTTTGCCTGAAAAAAGGTATGAAAAGGCTTTTGATCCCATTACTGGCCCTGCTTATCCTGGTCCAGGCCGGAGCGCAATCCCAAATCCAGCGACCCAAAATGGTCATCGGGCTGGTGGTGGATCAAATGAGATGGGATTATTTGTATCGCTATTTCGACCGTTATGGCAACGATGGTTTTAAACGCCTGATCCGTGATGGTTTTTCATGCGACAATACCCAGATCCCCTATTCAAAGACTGTTACTGCGGCCGGGCATGCTTCAATTTACACCGGTTCCGTACCTGCCGTTCACGGGATCGTGGCCAACGACTGGATCGAAAGAGAAACTGAATCCTTTATGTACTGTACGAGGGATCTCTCAGTCAACCCGGTTGGTACGAATTCTGCCTGGTCAAGAATGAGCCCTGCTAACCTGTTGACCAGTACAATCGGAGATGAACTCCGGCTTGCCACCAATTTCCGTGGAAAAGTGATCGGAATTGCCATCAAAGACAGGGGCAGTATCCTGCCGGCAGGACACCTCGCCAATGCAGCCTACTGGTTCGATGACCAGACCGGCAACTGGGTCACCAGCTCGTATTATATGAAAGATCTGCCGGGCTGGGTAAAGGGTTTTAACCAGCTCAGGAAACAGGATGAACTCTTGAAACAGGACTGGAACCTGTTGTACGACTATTCCACATACAAAAACAGCACGGAGGATGACAAGCACTATGAAAAAGTAGTGGAAGCCGACAGCAGTCGGGTTTTTCCGCATTCTTACAAAAGGGTCATCGGTAGCAATAATTATTATTCATTCAGAGTATCTCCATACGGAAATACCTATACGCTCGACTTTGCCCTTAAACTTCTCGTCGAAGAAAAGATGGGGCAACGTAATGAAACCGACCTCTTGTGCATCAGCCTTTCCTCACCTGATTATCTCGGACACCGGTTTGGGCCCAATTCATTGGAAATGGAGGACTGTTACCTTCGGCTCGACCGGGATCTCGCAGGATTTTTTCATAGCCTGGACAGCCTGTATGGGAAAAACAACTACCTCATGTTCCTCACAGCAGATCATGGATCGCCCCAGATATCTGCATTCCTGGCTGAAAACCATTACCCGGCAGGCACACTCAATGCCAATAAGGTTGCGATCGATCTGAACAACGCCTGTGCACAACAATTCGGAAGTTCGGCTCTTGTAAAGAAGATCTATGATTACGACCTGTACATCGATATGAAAAAAGTCGATTCCATGAAACTGGATAAAGGGGTAGTGGAAAAATTCATTTCCGAAAAACTCATGGAAATGAATGAAGTGATGACCGCATTCCCGGTCCGGGAACTTAAGTCGCAGGTAATTCCTGAACTGCTGCGTGAAAAAATCGGAAACAATTATTATGCCCGCCGTTCGGGGGATGTTGTGTTTACACTGAAACCTCAATACACGGATTTTACTCCCACCGGGCTGGAACATGGCACCTGGTACCAATATGACTCTCACATCCCCCTGATCTGGTATGGATGGGGAATCCGGACGGGTAAACTGAACCGGGAGACATTAATTACCGATATCGCTCCCACCCTGGCCGCGCTTCTTCATATTCAATCACCGAACGGGAGCATCGGGAAAGTGATCGGAGAGGCATTAAAATGAATTTGGTTCCATAGGGGCCTGAAAATTTGTATATTCATAAATTGATTGTTATAAAAAATCCACCAGAAATGAAAAGATTTTTTTCTATCGCGGTCGTGTTTGTTTCCTCCCTGTTTATCGCCGGAGTATCGTTTGCCCAGCCGATCGATAGCATTCGGTTTTTTACCGACGAATCGATCCTGGAAATGGAATTGAGTACGGATATCAAGGCGCTGCAAAGCGAAAAAGGCAAGGATGTTTTTCAACCTGCTGGGATTAAAATGAAATTCAGCGACGGTACCCTGATCGAAGAGTCGATCCAGGCAGGTGCACGGGGTAATTTCCGCCGCAATTACTGCCGGATCCCGCCCATGATGCTTCAATTCAGAAACCCCACATCTCCCCGTCTCCACCCCCTCGGCAAACTTAAACTGGTGATCGGGTGCGGAACTTCATCAATCGAAGAAGAACTGGTGTTGAAAGAGTATATCGCCTATAAACTCTATAATATCCTTACTGATAAAAGTTTTCGTGTGCGGCTGGCCAAGACAGCTTACTCGGATTCCCGGGGTAAAATAAAACCCTTTACCCAATATTCTTTTTTTATCGAGGATGACGGAGATATGGCCCGTCGAAACAATTACAAGAAAAAAACGCATGGTCAGTACCTGACCGAAGCCACAGACCGGGAAACCATGACCCTTGTGGCTATTTTCCAGTATATGATCGGGAACACAGACTGGTCGGTTCCCAATGAACATAATGTCGAACTTGTATTCAGCCGGGAAAACGAGATCCTCCCTCCCATCGTGGTCCCATATGATTTCGACTACTGCGGTCTTGTGGATGCCAGTTATGCG
>JBMSNP010000082.1:0-11314 GCA_049421765.1 Chitinophagaceae bacterium | reverse complement strand
GGAAAAAATATCGGCCGTGGTTTGCAGGGCTTTTTTGAGGTTGCTGGCCCCGTGCCCCGAACTCACATCAACCCGGATCAACACCGGGTTCTTTCCGCGGTAATGCTCCTGCAATGTGGCGGCGTATTTGAATGAATGCGCAGGCACCACACGATCGTCGTGATCGGCCGTGGTGATGATCGTGGCCGGGTAATTGATACCGGGTTTGATATTGTGGATCGGCGAATAGGAAAGCAGGTTCTTGAAATCCTCCTCCTTGTCGCTGCTCCCGTACTCGGCCACCCAGTTCCAGCCGATGGTAAACTTTTGAAAACGCAGCATATCCATGACACCCACCTGCGGAATCGCCACTTTAAAGAGATCCGGTCGCTGGTTGATCACGGCACCCACCAGCAACCCGCCGTTGGAGCCGCCCATGGCAGTGAGATAATCCGGAGAACACCATTTTTGACCGATCAGGTATTCAGCGGCGGCAATATAATCGTCAAATACATTCTGCTTGTTCAGTCGCATACCGGCCTGGTGCCATTTCTCACCATATTCGCCGCCGCCCCGGAGATTTGCCTGGCAAAAAACACCTCCCTGCTCCAGCCAGCTCAGCCAGGTGGTTGAGAACCCGGGGGTCAAGCTGATATTGAATCCGCCGTAAGCATACAGCATGGTCGGATTTTTACCGTTTTTCTTCACCCCCTTTTTGTACGTGATAAACATGGGAATTTTTGTCCCATCCTTTCCCGGATAAAAAACCTGATCCGTCTGGTAATCTTCGGGATTAAATTTCACTTCCGGTTTGCGGAACACGGAGCTTTTCCCGGTGGCGACATCATACCGGTAAATCGTAGGCGGGAAAGTAAATGAAGTGAAAGTGTAGAACAATTCCTTATCATTCCGCTCTCCGCCGAATCCATTGGCTGAACCCAGGGCCGGAAGTTTCACCTCCCCCTTAAGCGTTCCATCCATTTCATGTACGTATACACGGCTGGTGACATCCTTGAGGTAAGTCAGGAATAATTTGCCACCCGCAGAAGAAATGCCTGCAATATTTTCCGGCTTTTCCGAAATGACTGTTTTCCAGTTTTCTGGGGCCGGGTTTCCGGGATCCACAGAAATAAGCTTCCGGTTTTTGGCGCCTTGGTTGGTGATTATCAGGAACCGGCCGTTTACGACATCCACAAAACCGTATTGATAATCTCCGGCTTCGGCGATGATCGGTTTGAAAACCTTATCCGTCGAACGGCTGTCATAGTACCACAGCGCATTTCCGTCTTTGGCCTTTCCCCTGTCGCTGATGCTGAGTAATACGTATCGCTGATCTTCATCAGTGGATACACTATGAAATCGCTGGGGATTGGCGGGGTCTTCATATACCAGCCTGTCCTGGTCCTGGGAAGTACCCACGCGATGATAGTATACCTGGTGATTCTCATTTTTGGAAGAAAGTTCCCTGCCTTTTTCAGGTGCAGGGTATCGGCTGTAGAAAAACCCGTCTCCCTGCCAGGACGCCCCGGATACCTTCACCCAGGCCAGTGAATCGGGCAGGTACCTGAGGGTTTCCATATCCATAACAAAGAAAGTACGCCAGTCGCTCCCACCCTGTGTTTTGCCCACCACTGCGTAGCGGCCGTCTTTGGATAGCGAAAAAGTGGCCAGCCCGCTGGTTCCGTCTTCGGAGAATTTGTTTGGATCAAGAACCAGTTCGGGCTCCCCGTCAAGTCCCCGCTGGCGGTAGATGACACTTTGATTCTGCAGTCCGTCGTTCTTTGAAAAATAATAGTATTCGTTCTTTTTTGAAGGGGATGAATATCTTGGGTAATTGACGATCTCCTCCAGGCGTTTTTGCCAGTCGGCCCTGAACGGAATATTGTCGAGAAAACCAAAAGTCACTTTGTTTTGCTGGGTCACCCAGTTTTTGGTTTCCTCACTCCGGTCATCTTCAAGCCACCGGTAAGGATCTGCAATCTTTGTTCCGTGATAATTATCGACCGTATCGGTTTTGCGCGTCGCCGGGTAAATAAATTGAGCGATCCCCCATGCGGGAATCAGCAAGAAGAGAAGCAACGTATACTTTTTCATAAATGATATTTTATTCCTCTAAAGTTAGGTGAACAAAATATCGACCTCAGCGATATTTTATGAATGGATACAGGCTGAAATTCAATCCCCCGAAACGAAGGGAGCCCCTGCACTCAGCCAGGTGGCAAAGATCTCCGAAATCTTCCATTCCCTTCCCGCATAAAGCCGGGGTCTTGCGATCATATAATCAAGAAATTCAATCAGTTCCTTCGTGGTTGCTTCTTTCATCATTACCAGTACCGATCGCCCGGCATATCTCCCGGTTAGAACCTGTTTTTCCTGTGCCGGGTCGTTTTCCAGGAAATAGTTCCCGGTAAAACGGATGTCCTCGATCATGGAATCGAGGAGGTTTTTTTCATGCTCTCGGGTCCAGTTCCGGAAAACGGCAAAACGGTCGAACAAGGGCTGGTCATATACATCGAGCAGGCGGATGAAGTGTGAAGCGAGTTTGGGGACCTGTCCCTCGTAAATATCATTCCCGGGCATGAAGGTGTACAACAGGTCTCCGGGTTTGATCGGCGCATCCTTTCCTTTGTGATGGATCGCGAAATAATAGTATTGCCCCTTGATCAGGTGACACCGCCCGTAGCCTTTCTGGGCCGTATCCTTGTTGCCATCCTTGTACACCCCCCGGATCAGCCCCAACTGTTTATCGGCAATAGAAAGATCTTCCGGGAGTTCCACCTGAACGATCTTTACTGAGTCGGAAAGATCTACCATATAATCCGTAACCGGGAATGCGCGGAGCCTGCGGGCACTGTCTGTTTGCGCATGGACCTTTAAAGCACAGCACAGGAAAAGCGAGAGTATGATTTTTTGCATAAAGCGGATTTGCCCTGCAACTTAGCCGGTGTCAAGACCTCTTCCTATCCGGGGAAGCGGGTATCCGTGTTAAAGAAACCCGAATTCCGAAGGCAGCCCCGGCATAAAATGCAAACACCTGTTAGTATGTGTATTGAATACATAAAAACAATTGCCTATTTTTGCTCGTTTAAACTTGCAAATGGGAAACAAAGTAACTAAGATCGGTGTATTGACATCTGGAGGTGATTCGCCGGGAATGAATGCGGCCATCCGGGCCGTGGTTCGGACAAGTCTCTATCACGGGCTTGAAGTATACGGGATTATGCGCGGATACCAGGGTATGATCGAGGACGATATTTTCCGGATGGAGTCGCGCTCGGTTGCCAATATCATCCAGCGGGGCGGAACCATTTTGAAAACGGCCCGCAGCAAGGATTTTTATGAATACGAAGGACGGAAGAGAGCGTATGAGAACCTGACCCGTCGCGGGATCAATGCACTTGTGATCATCGGTGGCGACGGATCATTTCGCGGGGCGGTGCAGTTCAGCAAGGAATTTGATATTCCCTGTATCGGGCTGGCGGGGACCATCGACAAAGACATCATCGGCACTGATTTCCCCATCGGTTTTGATACCGCGGTAAATACCGCCGTGGAGGCGATCGACAAGATCAGGGACACCATGGACGCGCACGACCGGATCTTTATCATCGAAGTAATGGGTCGTGATGCAGGTTATATTGCCCTGCACAGCGGGATCGCCACTGGCGCCGAGAACATCCTGATCCCCGAGCGCAAAACCAATATGGACGATCTCATCGCCTCACTGCTCGAAAAGGAACGACGTAAAAAGCTGGTAAACCTGATCGTCGTGGCGGAAGGGGATGATTTTGGCGGGGCCGACAAGGTACAATCAGTATTGAAAAACCGGCTCCCGAATGCGGAGATCCGCGTTTGTATCCTGGGACATATCCAGCGGGGCGGGGCTCCCAGCTGTATCGACCGGCTGATTGCCAGCCGGATGGGTTTTCACGCCGTGGAATCACTGATTGAAGGCCGCCACAACGTATTTGTGGGGATCATGAACAATAGGATGCATTACATCCCGCTGCAGGACGCGGTTAAAAATAAGGGCAAGATCAGCGATGAGTGGATGCGGATTGTGAAGATCCTCGCATCCTGAGACCATCGCAACCGTCTCATCAGTTCAAACAACAAATGGCCACATGAGTAAGAACATAGAAAAATACCTGCACAAATCATTTGACAAGGAAGCCGGCCGACAGCACGTGTATAAGCGGACCAAGATCGTGGCCACCGTCGGCCCTGCCTGCGACACCTATGAAAAATTGCTGGAACTGGTAAAAGCCGGGGTGAATGTTTTCCGGCTCAACTTTTCTCACGGAACTTACGAAGACAAGGTAAAGATCATAGAATATATAAAGCGGATCAACAAGTCGGAGCCTTATAATATCGCAATCCTGGCCGACCTGCAGGGACCCAAACTTCGGGTGGGCGACCTGGAAGACGGATCCCTGGAGATACGTGAAGGGGAAATCCTGACATTCACCAGTGAAAATGTGATCGGTAATAAAGACCGGATCTTTGTATCCTATCCCGATTTGCACGCCGATGTGCGGGTGGGTGAAAAGATCCTGATCGATGACGGTAAACTGGAAGTGATCGTACGGGAAATTACCAAAGACAAGGAGGTCCGGGTGGAAGTGACCCTGGGCGGTGTTCTGTACCCGAAAAAAGGGGTTAACCTCCCGGACACCCATATATCCCTCCCCTCTCTTACCGATAAAGACCTGGCAGACCTGGATTTTATGATCAAGCACCAGGTCGACTGGGTAGCTCTTTCTTTTGTCCGCAGTCCGGAAGATATAATCGGTCTTAAAAAACGCTTATCAGACGCCGGGTGTATGTCAAAGGTGATCGCGAAAATCGAAATGCCAGAGGCCCTGAAAAACCTCCGCGACATCATTGTGGAAAGCGACGGGGTGATGATCGCCCGGGGCGACCTGGGGGTTGAGCTTCCGATCGAAGAAGTACCCCTCATCCAGAAAGATATCATCAAGAAATGCCTGCACCGTGCGAAGCCCGTGATTGTGGCCACGCAAATGATGGAAAGCATGATCGAGCGGACCAAACCCAACCGGAGTGAGATCACGGATGTGGCCAATGCTGTGCTTGAAGGAGCCGATGCGGTGATGCTGAGCGGGGAAACGGCCACCGGGAATTATCCACGCCTGGTGGTGGAAACCATGACCAAGATTATCCTGGAAGTGGAATCAAAAGCCTACGACTACAACCGGGAGGAGATGCTTCGTCCTCAATACAAATCTCCTTCTTTCCTGAGCGATGCGATCTGTTACAACGCCTGTAAACTGGCGCAGGATGTGGAAGCTCATGCCATTATCGGGATGACGCAAAGCGGGTATACTGGATTTATGCTGAGCAGCTACCGTCCAAAATCCGTGCTTTATGTGTTTACAAAGGAACGCTCACTTGTCAGCCAGCTTAGCCTGAGCTGGGGTGTCCGTGCCTTTTTCTATGATGAAGAGGAAAGCCTGGATGATATTTTCTCGGACCAGATCGAGATCCTCCGGGAAAGAGGCTTTATCCAGAAAGGGGATGTGATCGTCAGCACTGGCAGCACTCCGATACATCTTCACCTGCCCACCAACGTGATCAAGATCGCCCAGGTGGAAAAATAAGGTTCAGGGTCAGCGGGTTTTGATCATGATATTCCGGTAACTCACTTTATCACCATGATCCTGCAGGGATATCCTGCCTTTTTTAAATTCCCCGAATCCCGGCCAGTTTTTAAACTTACTTCCAGCCACCATTTTTTTCCAGGCCTCATTCCAGAGCGTGGTGGAAACGACCAGGGTGCCATTGAGATACATATCAAGTTTCCCATTGAAGCATTTGATCTCAGCGAGGTTCCACTCCCCCACCGGTTTTACAGTCTCTGTTGAACAGGAGATCAAATCATAAAGATCACCCGCCCGGTGCCTGGGAATTTTCCCGTCGTCATGACCATTGTTATCCAGCACCTGCATTTCGGGGCCGGTCATATAGGGTTCACTGAAACGGGCTGTGTCTTCATGCACATAAAACATGATTCCGCTGTTTCCTCCCGGCGCGATCTTCCACTCCAGTTTCAGGTGAAAATTTTCAAACTCCCGGTCGGTGACCAGGTTCCCCCCCGCATCTTTACCCCCCGATTTTTTGGAAGCGACATCGAGATAGAGAACTCCGGATTCTATCTTCCAGGCCGAGCCAGCCGGTTTCATCCCGTAGTTATGCCACCCGGTCGTGGTTTTCCCGTCGAACAACAATTCCCACCCCTCCTTTTGCTGCTGCCGTGTGAGCCGGTTTGGTGTTCCTTCATCCCCGGTTCCGCTAGCCGGCTTCTGCGAAGGATTACATGAAATGCATACGATGGCCGCCAGCAGGCAAGCCTTTCCAAATCCTGGTTGCTTGAGCATAACCTATTTTTTTAAAAGCAAAATATATTTAACCATTGCTTCCGCATCTTCTCTCGACAGCGTAGGGTGCGGGGTCATGTATACCTGTCCCCAAACCCCGGTACCGCCTTGGATGATCTTCCCTGCCAGGTGCCCGATGATCGTATCAGGCATCCCTGCATACTTGTTTGCGACATCCCGGTATTTGGGTCCCGTCAGGGTTTCATCCACTTTGTGGCAGGTCAGGCAATCACTTTTAGCTATCAGCTCCAGCCCCTTTTGATAATCTGGGTTTGAAGACAAGCCATTGTCCGTTTGCTTTTTGTCGCCTGAAGATGAGTCGCCCCCGCTGCCGCAGGAGAAAAGACCTGAAATTAAAAGGATACAAAGTAGTTTGTTCATAGCTGATGCAGAGTGTGTTTACAGTTTACAGTTTGCTGTTTAGTGTTTACAGTTGTATAACGGTTAAAAGGATGAAGGGTTTAAGGATTTTGCCTGATTTCTTACTTTGAACTTCGAAACCAGAAACCTGAACTCGGAATACCTTACCCAAGACTCACTACTCCCGGTTCGAAACCTGCTTTCAACCCAATCCAAGGATCTTCCTGTTTGCCTGTTCATCCGCACCACTGGAGGCGAAGTCGTCAAATGCCTTATCCGTTACGCGGATGATATGATCACGGATAAAGACCGCTCCTTCCCGGGCCCCGTCTTCGGGGTGCTTGATGCAACATTCCCATTCCATCACCGCCCAGCCCTTGTAGTCATATTGCGCCAGTTTACTGAAGATCGTTTTGAAATCCACCTGCCCGTCGCCCGGACTGCGGTAACGACCTGCCCGGTCGGCCCATCCCAGGTACCCGCCAAAAGTGCCTTGTTTGCCGGTTTTGTTGAACTCCGCGTCTTTAACATGAAAAGCACGGATTCGCTCATGATAGTGATCGATATATTGTATATAATCGAGCTGTTGCAGCACAAAATGGGAAGGATCATATAAAAGGCAGGCCCGCGGATGTTCATTGACCTCAGTCAGGAATCGTTCGTAGGTGACGCCGTCAAAAAGATCTTCCCCCGGATGGATCTCATAACAGACATCCACCCCGCACTCGTCAAAATAATCGAGTATGGGTTTCCACCTGTTTGCCAGTTCCCGGAATCCCTCCTCCACCAGCCCCGCAGGGCGCTGGGGCCAGGGATGAAAAGTATGCCAGAGCAGGGCGCCGCTGAAAGTGGCATGGGCATTCAGCCCGAGATGCATGGAGGCTTTCGCCCCGTATTTTACCTGTTGTACCGCCCATTCGGTACGTTCCCGGGATCGACCCCGCAGTTCAGGGGGTGCAAACCCGTCGAACAACTGGTCGTAGGCCGGGTGAACGGCCACCAGCTGGCCCTGGAGATGGGTCGACAATTCGGATATTTCCAGCCCGCATTCCTGCACAATGCCCCTGATTTCCTCCGCGTAGGTCTTGCTTTCAGCGGCTTTCTTCAGGTCGATGCAACGGCTGTCCCAGGTGGGGATCTGTACAGCCACATAGCCAAGGGAAGCCGCCCAGCGACATATGGAACGGAGGTCATTAAAAGGCGCCGTATCTCCCATGAACTGCGCCAGGAAGATACCCGGCCCTTTGATCGTTGTCATAGCTAAACATTTAAATGAATAACGGTACCGGGCATACGCTAATCAAGCGACACCCATTTTTCCTTGCTGGCCCCGCTTTCAATTACTTTTTCGATAAATAACATGCCCCGGACCCCGTCTTCAATCCCGGGAAAATCAAGCCACTCCGGTTGAGGCTCGGTACCGGATATCCGCGCTTTTACGCAGCATGCAAAATTCCGGTAATGGTTCGCGAATGCCTCGAGGTATCCTTCCGGGTGTCCCGCAGGAGTGCGGGTATTTTGCGCGGCCGAGGCACTTACATATCCCGTGCCGGTACGCCAAATTTCCGTGGGCCGGTCGGGCCATTTTACCAAAAGGGAATTCGCATCCTCCTGTTTCCATTCAAGCCCTCCCTTTTCTCCATATACACGGATCCTGATATTGTTCTCCTCCCCCGCAGCCACCTGTGTCGCGAATAGCACCCCGCTCGCTCCCTGGCCGAATTGCAACAACGCGGCCCCGTCATCATCGAGTTTACGTCCCGGCACCATGATATTCACAGCAGCGCAGATCTTTTCGACCCTCAACCCGGTCACATATTCCGCGAGATTGAACGCATGTGTGCCGATATCTCCCATACAGCCGGCGATCCCGCTTTTCGCGGGGTCTGTTCTCCAGGTCGCCTGTTTCTGATCACTTCCCTCAAGAAATGAACTGAGCCAGCCCTGGGGATATTCGACATAAATTTTACGGATGGCTCCGAATTTTCCGCTCAGCACCTGCCGGCGTGCTTCCTTCACCATCGGGTATCCGGTATAGGTATGCGTGAGACAAAACAGCAGGCCTGTCTGATCCAGGCATTCCCGGAGCAACCGGGCTTCTGCAAGCGAGAACGTGGCCGGTTTGTCTAGCACCACATGAAACCCGTTCTCCAGTGCCAGCCTGGCGGGTTCAAAGTGCAGGTGATTGGGCGTTACAATGCTAACGATATCCATCCGCTCGCCTGCGGGCAATGCGGCTTCTGCTCGGATCATTTCTCGGTACGAGCCGTATACCCGCGACGGATCCAGGTAAAGTTGCCGGCCGGTCTGTCTAGATTTTTCCGCGTCGCTGCTGAACGCCCCGCACACCCATTCCATTTCTCCGTCCAGGTTTGCCGCCATGCGGTGTACCGCGCCGATAAAAGAACCGGGTCCACCGCCGATCATTCCCATCCTGAGTTTTCTTCCTAGCATCGCAAACGTTTGAAATTTCGATTTGTAAAAAAATAATCCGCATCCGGAAAACGTGCATTTAAAAATAGTACATTTAGTTTTCTGTACGCAATTATTTCACACCCGACACAGTAATAACGCCGTATGAAATTTTCCATCCGCCTGCAGCTCTCCGCCATGATGTTCCTCAATTTCTTTATCTGGGGTGTATGGTTTGTCACCATGGGCACTTACCTGATGAAAGGCCAGATCGGGGCCAGCGGCGGACAAACAGGGCTGGCCTACGGCACCCAATGCCTGGGCGCCATCATCGCGCCATTTATCATCGGCATGATCGCCGATAAATTCTTTGCGGCACAAAAGATCCTCGGCGTTCTTCACCTCCTTGGTGCGGCCCTCCTTTATTATATTTCCACGCGCGACAGTTTCCAGTCCTTTTACAGCTTTCTCCTGATCTATATGGTCCTTTATATGCCCACGCTGGCCCTGGTCAACTCCATCGCGCTGAAACAGGTTACCAATGCAGAAAAACAATTCTCTGGAATCCGGATGTGGGGAACCATCGGGTGGATCGTGGCCGGTCTCCTGATCTGGAAAATGGCCTGGGAAAAAGAACCCGGCACACTGAACATCACATTCCAGGTGGCTGCCGTGGTCGCCGCGCTTTTCGGCTTGTTCTCATTCTTCCTCCCCAATACACCGCCTCCCAAAGCCGGGAAAAAGACTTCCGTAGGGGAAATGCTGGGACTCGATGCCTTACAGGTACTCAAAGACAAAAACTACCTGGTCTTCTTTCTGGCATCGATCCTGATCTGCATCCCGCTTGCGTTTTATTACGGGCAGGCCAATGTATTCCTGAATGAAGCGGGCATGGAAGGTGCCGCGGGAAAAATGACGCTGGGACAGGTGGCCGAAACCGTATTCCTGTTCCTGATGCCTTTTTTCTTTGCCCGGTTTGGCACACGACAGATGCTGCTGATCGGAATGCTGGCATGGGTGGCACGTTATGCCCTCTTCGCTTATGGTGATGCCGGTCCGAATACCTGGATGCTGTACACCGGAATCATCCTTCACGGGATCTGTTATGATTTCTTTTTTGTAACCGGGCAGATCTATACCGATCAAAAAGCGGGCCCGCAGGTCCGGTCTTCCGCCCAGGGATTGATCACACTGGCCACGTACGGGCTGGGTATGTATATCGGGTTTTATCTTGCCGGGATGCTTGTTGATAAATACAAAACCGCCGATGGTCTGCACGACTGGCGTAGCATCTGGCTATTCCCATGCCTGTTCGCCGCCGGCGTAGCCCTCCTGTTCCTGATCCTGTTCCGGAACGATAAAAAAAATCCGTCAACTGTTCGATCATGAAAAGAAAAACTGCGATACGCTCCCTGCTTGGCGGAGTGGCCGGTATGGCCATCACCGGGTCTGCCCGGTCGGCGATCCGGGAATCTAATGAACCCTTCGCGATGAAAGGGAATATCAATCATTCCGTCTGTTCCTGGACCTATTCATTCCTGCCGCTCGACGAACTCTGCATCACCGCAAAGAAACTGGGATTGAAAGCCATCGACCTGCTCCCGCCCAAGGACTGGCCCGTGCTTCAAAAACACGGACTCACCTGCTCCATGTGCTATACGGCAGGAAAGATCAGCCTGACCCAGGGCTGGAATGATCCACGCAACCACGACTCGCTGATCCGGGATTTTACAGAGGCGATCCCGCTTGTGGCTCAGGCCGGATACAAAAACCTGATCTGTTTCAGCGGCAACCGGAACGGAATGGATGACGCTACCGGTTTGGATCATTGTGCGGAAGGCCTGAAAAGGATCATGCCCCTTGCTGAACAACATAAGGTTGTGATCCAGATGGAACTTTTCAACAGCAAAGTGGATCACAAGGATTATATGTGCGACAAAAGCGCCTGGGGCGTGGCTCTTTGCCGGAAAATCGGGTCCGAAAATTTCAAACTCCTGTACGACATCTATCACATGCAGATCAATGAAGGCGACGTGATCCGGACCATCCGGAATCATCACAGTTATTTCGGCCATTATCATACGGCCGGTGTGCCAGGCCGAAATGATATTGACGATATGCAGGAATTATACTATCCGGCCATTATGCGTACCATTTACTCTACTGAG
>JBMSNP010000081.1:0-11487 GCA_049421765.1 Chitinophagaceae bacterium | reverse complement strand
AAAGAACGGCCACTTCCCCCTTTGGAACCCCAACCTTTTCAGCGGCATGCCCAATTACCAGGTGGCCATGGAAGGAAAAAGTGTGCTGCCCGACACGGTCGGTATCTTTTCGCTCGGGTTGCCCAAACCCATCAACTTTTTTTTCCTGGCCTGTCTCTGTTTTTATATTCTCTGCCTGTCGCTGCGGATCAACCCGATCGTAGCCATGCTTGGCGGGCTGGCCTATGCTTTTTCCACGTACAACCCGGTGATCGTTGCGGCGGGCCATGACACACAGATGCTGGCCACGGCGTTCATGCCGCTGCTGCTGGCAGGCCTGGTGAATCTCTTTGAGAAAAATTACTGGCTGGGTTTTGCGCTGACGACTTTTGGAGCTTACCAGCAAATCGGGGTAAATCACCTGCAGGTCACTTACTATTTTGTCATCATTGCCTTTCTGATTACCCTTTTCTATCTCGTTAAATGGA
This sequence comes from Chitinophagaceae bacterium, assembly GCA_049421765.1. Classification (GTDB taxonomy): domain Bacteria; phylum Bacteroidota; class Bacteroidia; order Chitinophagales; family Chitinophagaceae; genus JJ008. The sequence continues at coordinate 11,020 of JBMSNP010000081.1, read as the reverse complement.
TCCGGGAAAAAGACTGGAAGCATATCGGCATCGCCGGAAGTCTTACGATCCTTTCTGCCCTGATCGGACTGGCGGGGAATGCCCTTGTACTTAAAACCACGGCGGAATACAGCAAGCTAACCATGCGTGGAGGGAAGGATATTGATATCGTGGGTGATTCGGTTAAGGCAGCCAGCACCAAAGGACTTGATACCTCTTATGCGTTTGAATACAGTGTCGGCCGCGGGGAATCGGTTAGTTTGATCCTGCCTTATGCCTATGGCGGATACAGCAATAATATGGCTGATGAAAGCTCGAACGTGGTAAAAAAACTGGCCGCGCTGGGGGTGCCTGAAAGCAACGCCGAACAACTGGCCCCCAGTCTGCCGAAATACTGGGGACAACTGTATACTTCTGGACCAGCCTACCTCGGTGTCCTTATCTGCCTGTTCGGGCTGATCGGTTTTGTGGTGGTAAGGTCTCCTCTTCGTTGGGGCCTGCTTGCAGCCACCCTGCTCGGGATCCTGATGTCCTGGGGCAAATATCTCCCGGGATTCAACACTTTTCTTTTTGAACATCTCCCTTTGTACAACAAGTTCCGTTCTCCGGCATTTGCCCAGGTGATCCCGCAGTTCACCGTGGCAATCAGTGCCGTCCTGGCGATCCAGCATTTGTTTTTTGGCCCCAAAATTCAGAAGGAGGAACTGAAAAAAATCCTGTACACTGTTGCGGGATTGTTCGCCCTGCTGGGAATCATGTATATGTCCGTAAACTACAGTTCCCCCTTTGACCGTCAGATCTCGGAAAGCCTTACCAGGCAATCCCAGAACGATGCAATTGGACGGGCCGTTATTTCCGGGCTGAAGGCCGACCGGAAAGCCATGTTTGGAGGACAACTCCTGCGGGCCCTTGGACTGGCCCTGCTCGCGGCCGGTATCGTTTGGATGTATTACAAGGATAAACTGAAATCCTGGGTAGCCGCGATACTCCTGCTGATCATCAGCACCGGAGATATTCTTTGGGTGAGCAAGGATTACCTGAGCGAGGACAAAGAACATTATATCGCGAAGGAAAACTATGATGCAGAGAATTTCGGAAAAACACAGATTGATGAGGAAATCCTGAAAGACAAAGAACCCGATTACCGTGTATTCAATATGGGGGGCACCGCTACCGGCGGCGCTTTTGCAGAATCCCGGACATCCTATTATCATAAATCCATCGGGGGTTACCATCCGGCCAAACTTCGAACCTACCAGGATATCATTGAGCGTTACCTGAACGGACAGGCCAATCCACAGGTTCTCAATATGCTGAACACGAAATATATCATCGTGCCGGATATGCAAACCGGGAAACCGGGGTTGATTACCAACCCCGATGCCTACGGATCCTGCTGGCTGGTAAAACATGTACAGGGAGCCCCGAACCGGGTAGACCTGATCAACGCGATCGGGCGTACCAACCTGAAGGATACTGCACTTGTTGAGCAGTCAGCCGCCGCATCTCTCACACAGCCTCAATGGGATTCGGCCTCCATGATCCGGCTGACCAAATTCGATAATGATGAAGTGGAATACGATGCGCATTGCAACGGACCCCAATTTGCCGTGTTCAGTGAGGTCTATTATCCGCTGGGATGGAATGTCTACCTGGACGGAAAGAAAGCGGAATACCTTAACGTCAATTATATTCTCCGCGGCATGTCCTTACCGGCCGGTGATCACAAGATCCGGTTTGTGTTTGAACCTGAATCAGTGAAACAAGGGAAAAATATCATGTTCATGGCCTCCATCGCAGTTTTGATAGCTTTTCTTGGCGGTCTTTTCATGCATTACCGGAAAAAAGGTACCCTTCGGGCAGATCCCAAATAAGGCCCCGGATGAAAAAAGTGCTTGCGATAGCGCCTTATGCCTACCTGCCGTATTATTCAGGCGGACAAAAATTCATCGCGGAGTTTCTGCAACACCTCGGAAAGGAAACAGAACTGACGGTGATCAGCGTACCCGGAAATAATCCCGGACATAGGTTGACCTATCAACTGGTTCCGATGCTCAAAACCGGTTTCTCCAGGTATTGCGATTCAGGACTTGTAAAAAAGATCACGGAGCTGGTAATCCGCGAAAAGATGGATACGGTGGTATGGGAGCATCCTTATTTTGCCTGGCTGGCATTCCGGGTCAGAAAAAGAACAGGGGTTCGCACCTTGATACACACGCACAATATCGAATACCAGCGTTTCCGGAGCATGGGACGCTGGTGGTGGCCCATCCTGAAATTGTATGAAAAAAGATGTTTCCGAAAGGCAGATGGTATTTTTTTCATCACTCCCGAAGACCGGGAGTTTGCCATAAGTAAATGGAATATCCCGGCAAACAAATGTTTTGACCTGCCGTTTGGTACCCGCGTCAGCAACTCACCGGATGACCGTGCAGACGCACGGGCCATGGTCATGAGCCGGCACGGTATCAATCCGGATGAGAAAATACTCCTTTTCACCGGGCTGCTTAGCTATAAGCCCAACTTAGATGCGCTCAATGTCATTCTCGAGCAGGTCAATCCCCGTCTACTCGCGCAGTCCGGATTTAAATACCGGATCCTTATTTGTGGCAAGGGTCTTCCCGATATCCTGAACGAACTAAAGGATTATGCTTCTCAAAATGTCCTGTATGCAGGATTTGTGGAAGATATTGAGCCATATTATAAAGCCTCGGATGTCTTCCTGAACCCGGTACAGACTGGAGGAGGAATAAAAACCAAAATGGTTGAATCGCTGGCATTCGGGACCCCGGTTGTATCGACTGCCAGCGGGGCAGCGGGAATGGACAATTCCAGTGTGGCCGAAAAATTAAAAATTGTCGGGGATCATGACTGGCCCGGATTTTCACTGGCAATCCTTGATAAAGCGAGAGAAACATACCGACCCACCCCGATGTCTTTTTACGAGCGATATAACTGGGAGCATATCATTCGATCGGCCGTTGCCGGCTTTATCTGATCTCCTTCCCGGTCAATTTATAATACATCGATTTGATCCCGTTCCGGACCATTTCCTTTCCGCCATACACGGCTTTGAAAAGAAAATAATAAAAGCCCTTCCCTTTCCGGAGACGCAGTATCTCCAGTTCGTTTTTCATCATGATCTTACGAAGGGCCAGCCGGCGGGCTGGATCGGTACTCCCGCTGTTTATATGAACGATACTGGTGCCGGCAAAAAACCGGTTTGTATACCCTTTTTCAATAGCCTGTTCACACCAGAGCTGGTCTTCCCCGTACATGAAAAATCTTTCATCAAGTTTCCCGCCGGGCAACTGCTTCAACCACTCCCTTGAAAAAAGGAAGAATGCCCCGTTAAGCCAGTCGCAGTCCAGATTTTCATCATGCCGGAAATATTTTCCAAGCATCAGCCTGGACCTTTTCCGGTAAGGCATCAGCCATGGGATTAAACGGAAAAGGTCAAGCATTTCCCACCCCAGGGACCTGAAACGGCGTGCCGTATACTGGATGCGACCATCGGGGAAAGTCATCCGGCATCCCAGTATCCCGGTACCAGGATGTAATTTAAAATACGCAGCCGAGCGACTGATGCTGTCCTCCGTAAGCCAGGTATCACTGTTGAGCAGCAGGATCAGGTCACCGGTTGCCCGGTCGATCCCCAGGTTATTCCCGTTAGCAAATCCGCCATTGACAGGATTTTTGACAAGGATAATCCCTGGAAATTCCTCCCGAAACCGTTCCGGGTCGCATTCGGCGGAGGCATTGTCGACCAGGATGATCTCATAATCATACCCCCTTGTTTCACGGATCACCGACCGGATACAGGCAGCGGTAAGTTCAAAGGTGTTATAGTTGACGATTATGACGGATACCTTCATTCTTGTTGGGGCAAAATGGCTTAATATTGCAGCTTCAAACCCGGTTAAAATTAATGTACCAGGAAATCACCCGTTGCCGGATCAGCGGCAGCAGCAATTTAGTAAATGTATTATCATTAGGCGAACAATACCTGACCGGCGTTTTTCCCAGCTCCCCTGACCAGGTAGTCACCAAAGGACCCGTTGATATGGTGTGGTGTCCCGAGAGCGGCCTGGTGCAGATGAAACAGTCCTACAGCCTGGAAGAAATGTATGGTGATAACTACGGTTACCGTTCGGGACTGAACCAGAGCATGGTAAACCATTTGCAGAACAAAGTGAATATGCTTTTGCGAAAGGTGGAAACCCATCCCGGGGATATCATCCTCGATATCGGGAGCAACGATGCCACTTCCCTGAAATGCTATCCCGCCCATCTGCGTCGGATCGGGATCGACCCGACGGGAAAAAAATTCAAGGAATTTTACACCGATGATATTTCCCTGGTCCCGGACTTTTTCACCGCGGAAAATTTCCGAAAGATCTTCCCCGATGAAAAAGCCACGATTGTGACCTCGATCGCAATGTTCTATGACCTGGAAGACCCTGTCCGGTTTGCTTCGGATATCGCTTCGGTACTGGCCGAAAACGGGATCTGGCATTTTGAGCAAAGCTACCTGCCATCCATGCTTCGGACCAATTCCTACGATACCATTTGCCAGGAGCATCTTGAATATTATTCGCTGATCGCCGTTCAATACATCCTCGAGAAAGCCGGATTACGGATCATCGATGTGGAGATGAACGATATCAACGGGGGAAGTTTCGCCGTAACGGCCGCTCGCAAGAGCTCCTCACATAAAGCCAACCGTGCCGTGATCGAGTGGATGGTGGAAGAAGAGATACGAATGGGGCTGAATACCGAAGCGCCTTACAGGGCCTTTGCCGAACGGGTGGCCGGACACCGTCAAAGCCTGCTCGACCTGCTCGACAGGCTGAAAAATGACGGAAAAAAGATCATCGGGTATGGCGCATCAACCAAGGGAAATGTGCTACTTCAATATTGCAATATCGGCACCCAGTACCTCGACTGTATCGCAGAGGTGAATGAGCAGAAATTCGGCTCCTATACCCCAGGCACCCTGATTCCGATCATATCCGAAAAGGAAGCCAAAGCCATGAAACCGGATTACCTGTTTGTATTACCCTGGCATTTCCGGAACAATATCCTGGGGAGGGAAAAGGAGTACCGCGCTTCGGGCGGCAAATTCATTTTCCCGCTGCCTTTTATAGAAATCGTGTAACATGAAAGAGGTCGTCCTGTTTATCAATCACCCGGAAAAAGAGTGCGGGGTACACCAGTTCGGGGAAAATGTGTTTGGAGCAATCCGGCATTCGGATGTCTATGATTTTCAGTATTGCGAATGCAGCAGCCAGGAGCAACTCGATACCTGCCTGGAGAAATATCTACCGGTCGCAATCATTTATAATTATTACGGCAGCACGATGCCCTGGCTACACCGCCGTTTTACCCGGCGGGTTAAACTACCGCATATCGGGATCATGCACGAGGTGACCCAGGAGCGCGTCAACCTGGCCTCTACCGTACTTTTTGACTTTCACATCGCCCCGGATCCCACCGTGATGCTGACCAGCCCGGTGGTGTTCAAGACTGGCAGGCTGATTCCGGCATACAAGGACAACACCTCCCCTCCGGCCCTGCTGACCGTGGGCAGTTTCGGATTTGGGACTAAAGGGAAGGGATATACGAAGATCATCGAGGCCGTGCAGGAAGAGTTTGACGAGGCCCTGATCCGTTTCAATATCCCTTTTGCCCGCTTCGGCGATGCGGCCGGGGAAGGCGCCCGGGCCTATGCCGAAGCCTGCAGGCAGCTGATCCGCAAACCCGGGATCCGGCTGGAGATCACACACGATTTTCTTTCGCAGGATGAAGTGCTGGCTTTTTTGTCAAAGAATACCGTCAATTGTTTTTTTTACGACGAGAATAAGAACCGGGGTATTTCGAGTGTGATCGACCTGGCACTGGCTGTTGACAAGCCCCTGGCGATCACCAAAAGCAATATGTTCCGGAACATCTTTGATGCCCGGCCCTCCGTTTGTATAGAAGACCGATCGCTGAAGGAGATCATCGCGGGAGGAACCGCTCCCCTGTTTCCGTATAAGAAAGAATGGACCCCCGAAAATCTTTGCTGGGATTATGAACGGATCGTGGACGCCTCGATCCGGAATTACAAAAGCCGGTCGGGAGCCAAAAACGGTCTCCAGGCACTGATCGAAAAAACACCTGCCCGAAGGATCCTGGCCAAATTCAGGAAAATAGCCAACCGATCTGTAAACCGCGACAAGCTAATGCTGGCTAACCAGGAGTCGGCCCGCAGAAAGGAAGAATACGCTACGTATAATATTCCCCGTGATGGACTGCTTTTCGAGGAAAAACAATTTAACCGGATCCTGGATAATACAGCCCGGGCCCAGTACGACCCGGTGATCAAACTGCTTTGCAATCTCTGTCCCGATGAAATGAGCCGGAAGATCCCCGAGGCGAACATCCAGCAGGCCTTCACTTTTGAAACCACCCGGCAACTGGCCCGGAACTTTCCCAACCCGCGGATTTTGTCCGTCGGTTCTTACGAGGATACCGCCTTGATGGCCCTGCAGAAACTGGGCATCCCCGCCGAAGGTATCGACCCCGTGCTGAACTACGACCTGCATACCTTTTTGACCAAACCCGGGGTGAGGGAAAATAAATACGATATCATCTTTTCCACTTCAGTTATCGAACATGTGGAAGATGATGGTCAGTTTGTGGAAGATATCGCAGCCATGCTAAACCCCGGCGGATTTGCCATCCTCACCTGTGATTATAAACAGGATTATAAACCCGGTGACAAGATCCCGCGGGTCGATTTTCGATTTTACACGCCAAAAGACCTGGAAGAACGTCTTCCCGGACGCATGAACGGCTGCCGGATATTCGGACCTTCAAACTGGTATTGTCCCAAACCAGACTTTATGTTTGAGGGGATAGCGTATACGTTTGCAACCTTTGTTATGCAAAAAAACTAGCCCTTTTTTCTGTGAGGCCGGTCAGCGTAATTCCGTCTTAGAAACTGTCTGACAATCCCAAAAGATTTTGAAAAATTCCCCTTCCGAAAAAACATAAACGTGTATTTGAGCATGGAAATGAACCGGGGGCGTAGAACCTGGTGATAGCGGGGTTTCATGGAGGCGATACCGTGGTTCATTACACCTGATAATAACTCAACTGCTGATTCTACAGATTTATTGGTTGTTTCAATGATCCCGGCATCATCCAAACCCCAGTAGCGGTGATCCCAGGCCACTGAAGCAAACCGGAACCCGATCCCGCGAACCAGGAACTGAACCATGGGTAAGCGCTTGGCTGCGTCGGTCGTGGCCATCCAGGTAATACCGCTGGAACATCCCGCGAACAAAGTGCAATAATTTGTGAGTTCGGCATTTTCCCGAAGACTCAACTGACTTGCTGTAATGATACGGGGATGAACTTTTTCAAGATCCAGGTGGGTGGAAAGGATAACAAGCAGGTCATCGTTTGAATTCACTAAGCTAAGCGCCACTTCAACTGCCCATTCAGGATTGACAAAGGATTGACCACTGAAAGCACTGCATTCAAAGATCAATACCTGGCTGTACCGACTGAGATGATGTGTTTCAGCAAAAGCCTTTACTTTTTCCTTTTCCTCTTCGCGTAAACGCAGCACTGGCCTGGCGTTTACGGTCACTGGATGCGGATAGGCGTTATAGATCGTGCCGCGAGTGGTTCCATCGAACCGGTAGACATTGGAAGGATATATCTGGGTGTAGAAGATCTTATCAAACTCGCCTTGTGTTTTTCGCTTTTCCGCCTCCGCCACAAACCTGTGCCATGCATCCCCCTCTCCCGCTTTTTTATCAGGCAATGGGATTTCCCATATCGTATCAACATCCGGGTTTTCCTCGATCACCTGTCTGCACCGGTCGCTGATTGCCCAGGTAAGATGACAGCCCGGGAAATCCGTTTTGATTTGCCGGGCCAGGACGGTTGCCATCAGGCAATCTCCATTGGCCACCAGCATGCCAAGCAATATGCGGGGAGGTGTTTGTTTCATAGTTTAGAATCGGGCAGGTTCACCATCAGCGCGGCCAGTTGCTCGATGGATACTGTGGGTTCCCAACCGGTAGAACGGATCAGGGAAGGATCACTGACCAATCTTTTAAATGCAGGTTTAAAGACCTGCTTTTCCAATACGTGGTCCTTCCAGTTCCGGTTTGCCAAGCCAAAACAGATCTCCAGCCACCGTTCGATCCGGTAAGCTTTTCCGGTACCGATACAGGCCTCGAAGATCGTATCCTGGGAAACGAGCTGATAGATTCCCCGGACGATATCTCCGGCAAACCCGAACTCCTTTTCCACGGAAATATCCCCGATTTCCAGGCGAACATCCATCCCCTCAGCAGCGGCTTTTGCCGCATCAGCAATTTTGCGGTTGAGATGCTGTGCCGTACGCAAAGGGCTATCGTGATGGAATAAATACCCCGTATAAACCCTGATCCCCTTGGTTCGGAAATACCGGCCTGCATAAACAGACTGAATCCTGGCAAGGGAATAGGCATCCTGAGCGGCAAACGCGTTGGTTTCACCTACCGGGTCACCGGTGTTCTCAAACTGCAATCCGCTGCCGGTAATAAAGACCCGGGCATCGGGGCAGTCGTGGTAAACGGTTTCCAGGATATTCAATGTCCCGTCGACAATGGTCCCCTGGTGTTCGAACAATAGTTCGTGGTCGGTCCGGGAATTGGCAGCCAGGTGAAAAATATAATCGGGCCGGAGTTCCCTGATCAGGGCACCCGTAAAACGCCTGTCAGAAACATCACCCTTCAGCCAGTTTCCACCGGTTCTCGAAACCCCGGTCACCTCCATCTGCTTTTCGCGGAGGAGCCGGTCAAGATAAAAACCATCCTGACCATGGATTCCGAATATAAGGGCCTTGGGCATGGGGTTTATTTTCCGGTGATGCGGGACCGGAATTCCCGGTCAATGGCATCGATGCATTTATTTCGTTCCAGGTTCAGAACGGCCAGTCTTTTAACCACCTGGTCTTTTTCGGAAGCGACCACTTTTTCAAACTCATACACTTTTTCCTGTTCATGCCAGAGATCACAATTTACCCTGGCCAGTTCGGCAAATACCTCCCCGATGCTCCCGGAAATATCCCGGGTTTCATTTCCCTCCTGTTTGTATACCTTGTTGGCTGAAAATGAGAGCCGGTCTGCCGGGATATGACCGGTCACAGCGTCCCCGATAAATGCGTCGATCTCCCGGCGAAGCTGATCTTCCTGCCGGGCAAGGCTCTCGAGGCGTGAGGCATCCTCCGTATGATATTGTTTCAGCTTTACAATGGTGAGTTTATCACAAAGCGAACCCAGTGTTTCAGCCATTTTCTTTCAATTGGTTGATGCAAACTTAGCCTCAAATAAAGTAAGGCACAAAATTGTATTTTTGCCGCGGTCACACAAGACCCCTCCATGAAAAAAAGAGCATTAATTACGGGCATTACGGGACAGGACGGCGCCTACCTGGCAGAACTGTTGTTAAGCAAAGGCTATGAAGTGCATGGGATCCGGCGAAGGGCCTCCCTGATCAATACCGACCGGATCGATCACCTCTACAGAGATATACACGAGGAGAATGTCAATCTCTTTTTGCATTACGGTGACCTGACGGATTCTGCCGGCATCCTGCATATCATCCAGAAAGTACAGCCCGATGAGATCTACAACCTCGGGGCCATGAGCCATGTGCATATCAGCTTCCAGACCCCAGAATACACCGCCAATGTGGACGGGATCGGCGCGCTTCGAATCCTGGAGGCTGTACGGATCCTTGGGCTGGAAAAAAAGACCCGCATCTATCAGGCATCCACATCCGAACTCTATGGTATGGTACAGGCCATCCCTCAAAATGAAAAAACCCCGTTCTATCCCCGCTCTCCCTATGCCGTGGCCAAATTGTATGCCTATTGGATCACGGTCAATTACCGGGAGGCCTATGGCATGTTTGCCTGCAACGGGATCCTATTTAACCACGAAAGCCCCGTGCGGGGTGAAACATTTGTAACCCGGAAAATCACCCGTGCTGTGGCCGAGATCGCCCTGGGCCAGAAACAGACCCTTTATCTCGGGAACCTGAACGCCCGGCGCGACTGGGGACACGCCCGCGATTATGTGGATGCCATGTGGCGCATCCTGCAACAGGAAACACCCGATGACTTTGTGATCGCGACAGGGATCACCAATACGGTCAGGGATTTTGTCATCAAATCCTTTGCCCATTGCGGCATCACACTCCGCTTTGAAGGAGAGAACGAAAATGAAAAAGGGTATGTGGTGGCCTGCTCTGATCCCAAATACCAACTCCCCGAAGGTCAGAATGTGGTGGCGGTGGATGAAAGGTATTACCGGCCCACCGAGGTGGACCTGCTCCAGGGGGATGCCGGCAAGGCCAGGGAAAAACTGGGCTGGACTCCCGGTTGTACACTGGACGAACTGATCCGGGAAATGATGGAATCCGATCTGAAACTGTTCCGGGCAAGGTCCTGACAAACCGCTCAGGGAATGATCTCTAAAAAATATTCCATTCCTTTTTTCTTTGCCTCATCGAGCCGGTAGCTCAGATGCAGGGTGTAATATTTGCGCAGGTCATAGAGCTCATACGGGTTTGCCGCAACGATCTCATCGATCTTTTCCAGTCCTATCGCATTGGCCAGACTAAATTCACTGACAAAATCGGGGGGCATTTCCTTTTTGCTGGCCCAAACCGCAAATACAAAGGGATGACCTGTGATGGCCCGCCATTCCGAACCCAGGTCATAAATAAATGTCGATTTTTTACGTTGTTCAAGGGCCCGGTCCCCGATGACGAGACCCGCGGTGGTGCCGATGATCCTCTCCCGGTAAGACTCGTCCGTTGCCGGTAACAGTTCAGGACTGATTCCCCAAAATTCCCGCATGAGAAATTGCAGCAGCGCCACGGAACTCCTGCTTTGATAATCCAGGTACACTTTCCGGATTTCATGCACCGGCACTTCGCTGAACAAAGCAACAGATGCAATCTCGCCTTCTGTACCAATACAATAATCTCCCAC
>JBMSNP010000080.1:0-11623 GCA_049421765.1 Chitinophagaceae bacterium | reverse complement strand
GTTGTGTGCAACCTTGTTGGAAACCTTCGTAATTAGAAACTTTTTTTACTAAAAAACTTGATACTTATTATGAGGCCAATTTTTATCTTTTTGTTTGTTAGCCTTTTCGCTATCACATACGGACAAATTCCCGATTCACTGTCAAAAAAAATAGATGCCATCTTTGCAGAATATGACAAAACTAATTCACCTGGTTGTGCTTTAGCAATATTAAAAGACGGAAAAACTATTTACAAACGAGGATATGGAATGTCCAATATGGAATATAACATTGCCATCACTCCAACTTCAATATTTCATATAGCTTCAATTTCTAAACAATTTACTGCGGCTGCTATTGTTCGTTTATCTCTGGAAGGAAAGCTGTCTTTGAATGACGACATAAGAAAATATATACCAGAAGTTCCCGATTTTGGTCATACGATTACTTTCAACAACCTTATACATCATACAAGTGGCATTAGAGACCAATGGGATTTGCAAGGACTTGCTGGCTGGCGTGATGACGATTTAATAACGGAAAAAGATATTCTGGACATGTTGGGACGGCAAAAATATTTGAACTTTATTCCGGGAGAAGAATATTTATACTGCAATACAGGTTTTACATTAGCTGCAATTGCTGTAAAAAAAATTACAGGTGTTTCTTTAAGAGACTATGCAGATTCGGTTTTCTTTAAGCCGCTAGGAATGACAAGTACGCATTTTCATAGTGACCACTCGGAAATTACCCCTAACCGCACATCCGCTTATTTCAAGGATGATAAGGGAAAATGGAAAATAAGTATTCCGGTTTTTGACAACTACGGGGCAACAAGTCTTTTTACTACTGTTGAGGATCTGGCAAAATGGGACGAAAATTTTTACACCAAGAAAATTGGGGGTGACGCTTTTATTAAATTAATGTTACTTACAGGTGAATTAAATAACGGCACACCACAAAACTATGCGTCAGGACTGGTGATAAGCTCTTACAATGGATACAATACAGAAGGACATAGCGGTGCGGATGCAGGTTACAGAAGTAATCTTATTAGATTCCCTGACGAACATTTTTCAGTTATTCTATTTGCAAATTTGGCTAATATCAACACCTCGTCACTTTCTTACAAAGTTGCAGACCTTTTTCTAACAAATAAAAGTATTCACAATCCTGTTCTTAAATTGGACAGTAGTGTTCTGAAAGGATGGGCGGGAGATTATTACGACATGAATACACAATCAATAATGAGACTTGACTATGAAAATGAAAAATTGTTACTCGGTTCAACCGAGTTAGTACCAAACAGCAATTCTATATTTAATAGCAGATCTTCTACTCTTACTTTCAGTGGAGATTCATCAAACACAAAACTAGAACTGAACACTAAAGGTTCAAAGATTAAAACATATTATAAGGTAAAGAAAATTAAACTACCGATTTCTGAAATCATGGAATACCAAGGAAATTTTTACAGCCCAGAGTTAGACACTAAATATGTTTTGTCGATAAAGGATAGCAGTCTACAAATAAAAATTCCAAGAAACGAAGAAATAAAAATATCGCCTTTCATTAAAGACATTTTCGCAGGTGATCTAATTATTCGATTCTCACGAAATAAGAAAAATATAATTGACGGTTTTTTTCTGAGTACTGGCAGAGTTCGTAATCTGTATTTCGAAAAACTAGTAACTAAATAACATTGAATTATTTGACCAAATCGATAAAGAAAGGCAGCACACAACATTCGGCTTTGCGTCAGCGGGGCTGACGGGGTCGAGCCTCAGCTGTTGTACTACTATCATCTTCGGTTCGGGCTCGACCCAGGGCGTCTCGGCTGCTAAATATATTTTCAACTTTTGTAACTTGTATCGGCTTTTGTTCCGGGCTCGACGTTTTCCAAATGCCCCGCCGAACGCAAAGCCCTGACGTTAGGTGCAAGCGTAGCGAAAGACATAACAACCATAATATGGACTCAAAAAATTAGACATAAGCAAAAATTTCATTACTTTCTTATATAAACAAGGATTCGATTAAATGAGGATGTTATTTCTAACGACAATTGCGTTGTCTTTATCAATGAATACGATATCTGCACAGACTTTTGACCTTGGCAGTTGGAACATTCTAAATTTAAAATATAGCCATACTGACAAACTAAGTTTTTTTGGTGAAGGACAGTTACGTTCATTGAAGTTCTACAGCAACTTCCATTACTATGAATATAAGGGCGGTATTAACTACAAAATTCAAAAAGCCGTTATGCTGACGTTGGGTGCCGGTAGTTATCAAACATACAAAGAAGGTGGTGATTTTGTTTTACCAAAAAACAATGACGAATTTAGGCTTTGGCCTCAACTAATAATTTTTCAATCAATAGAGAAGTTGAAAATTGAACAACGCTATCGAGCAGAGTTTAGATTTACAAGTAATGGCTATCGCAATAGGTTTAGGTATAGACTTGGAGTTTCTTATCCCTTTGGTAAAGAAAGAAATGAATACAAACCATTTCAAGTTAGTGCAAGTAATGAAATATTTTTTACAGTCAAAGAACCATATTTTGAACGAAACAGGTTGTTGGTCGCTTTCAATTATAAACCTTCAAAATCAACAACTTTACAAGTTGGTTATATGCATCAATTCGACTACAAAATAAACGATGAAACTGGGCGAGACTTTTTACAAATTGGTTACTTTATTGAAATATTTAGAAAGCAAACAACTAACGCAAATTATGACATGGACATTAAAGACAACTAATTATTATTTCACGACAACTCAAAAACGACAATTGTTTACAAGCACAGCGAACAAAAATGCCAGCACCTAACAGCCGTTTTGCAAGTGCGGGTGTTTCGTCTTCTATGACAGTGAAGTGTTAAATTCAAGCTTTGTGCATCTAATGAAGTTTAGTGCTAAAAATCCCCGTCTTCGCAAAGCCCCAAACCGTTATAGATTAGCCCTGCAAAATTTCCTTCCCGCAATAATTCCATGGCTGAATAGGTTTTCAAATATGCTCCGCCGCTACGGATAAGACAGGTCTGGGTTTCCGACCAAAGGCCGGATTTCAGGGTCTGCAGATCGATGAACCCTGGTTTTGGGGTGGAATCGTAATGATGAGTGCCTGGCCACCTATAACAATCGGTTTGCCGCCATGGCTCCAGCCGGCTGCCCCTTCCCCCGTAAGATAAGTCGCTTTGCCGTCGACTTTTCGTAAATTAGGGAACGCCACGGCGGCAAGCCGTGGTCGTTAGCAGCAATATTCATAAAAAACAAGTTTATGAAAACAAGAAAAAGCAACTTATTAATCTTAGGCCTTCTGATTGTTCCAGCATGGTTATCAATTTCCATGGCACAGGAAACAAACTCAAATAGAATAGTAGATTCCCAATCAAAGCTAGAATTAGTATTCAATGATGGGTTCTTCACTGAAGGACCTGCAGTTGGGCCAGATGGGTTAGTTTATTTCAGTGATATTACATTCACTCAAAGTTCTGGCATGCAAGCCGGTCACATCTGGAGATACAATCCGGATGAAAATCAGACCACGTTGTTTCGATCTCCCAGCGGAATGTCTAATGGAATCATCTTTGATCTCGATGGAAATATGGTCATCGCACAAGGTGCAGATTTCGGAGGTAGATCGATCGTACGAACAAATATGAAAACGGGTAAAAGTGAGATTATAGCCGGTCTTTATAATGGTAAACCATTGAATTCACCCAATGACCTGGTCATTGATGAGAAAGGTCAGATTTATTTTACAGATCCCAGGTACATTGGCCATGAGTCAGTGGAACAACCTGTAATGGGTGTTTACCGCATCAATCTGGATGGCTCCCTGGATAGAGTTATTGAGCATGCAGGCACACCCAATGGCATTTTGATTTCGCCTGATCAAAAATATCTTTATGTGGCAAGCTGCAATTACCCCTATTGGTCAAATATTAATGCGGTTATTCGATTCGAGTTGGATGACGAGGGGAAAGTGAAAAATAGAGAGATTTTGATCGATTTCAATGGAACTCTGGGTCCGGATGGAATGACAATAGATCAAGAAGGAAATCTATATTTGACACGTCATGGGGATAATCCAGGTATCCATATATATTCACCTGAAGGAACTAAGTTGGATTATATTGCCACGCCTGAAGAACCGTCAAATGTTACTTTTGGTCGCGGCAAGACCGAAAATTTCTTATTCATTACAGCCAAAAAAAACCTTTATAAGATCAAGGTTAATGCCAAAGGATACTTTCCCTCAAAATAATATAATGATAACTGCTGCTAACAGTGTATAAGCAATAGCGGGTTAAGTGCTAATTTGAAACATATAAGTATAAATCAAAGGTCGGTGCTATCTGACAGTTTAGTGGGTTAAAATCCGCTACTGCTCATACACGAAACCGTTGGTTGCAAGATTAAGACGTAAAACCAAAAAAAAACTCATGAGAAAAATCATTATTCTGGGATTATCAAGCATGCTTGCTTTTTCATCTTTCAAAGAAAAAAACGAAACAACATTAACTTTAGAAATCAAAAATTTTGACCCTGATTTGCTAATAATTTGGGACGCTTTTGGAACAACGAATTGGCGTGATAATCTAAAAAATGAAGGAGGTAAGAATTGTAAATCTTCAGCTGATCGGGCTGGGCGGGTACGATCGAGTGTATCACATAATCCGCCGAGACGATATATTTCCCTCCCTCCGTTACTCAGGTGATGATGTGAAGATATGAGCGTGCGCTGCCACCCGGAGAAACAGGATTTGTAAGCGGACGGGGCGGATGAGTTTTCGATTTTTTCCTGAGAATGGCTCAATATCATTTTATTTCCTAACGGGAATCATCCCGCCAATAAAGCTTTCTGTTTAACTTACCTTATCATACTACTTACATTAAGATGAAGAGTCATTCCCTGCAAACCGAAATTGATGCCAGTTATCTCTATGGCAAACTGGCCGATAAAGAAGAAGACCCGACGATTGCCCATGTATTCCGGCAGATGAGCGAGATTGAAAAAAGTCATGCGGAAGCATTTGCCCGGAAGGAGCAAATAGCGCTGGAAAGCATATTCAGACCTTCGTGGCGGGCCAGAACGCTGAACCTGATCGGGAAGATCTTCGGGTATGATTATGTGCTGGGTTCCCTGATGGATACTGAAAAAGGGATTTCCGGGGCGATCATTGCCACCAAGAAAAAAAACCAGATGAAGGTTACTGGGGCGGAGTCGATGCATGTAAACATACTCCGCGCCATACTGGAGAAAGAAAATGGCGCGACCGGTGCACAGCTTTCCAAGTTTGAAAAGAAACACCGGTCGGTGGGAGGCAACGCCATTCGGGCCGCGGTACTGGGAGGGAATGACGGGCTGGTCTCCAATTTCAGCCTGATCATGGGAGTGGCCGGCGCTTCTGCAGGCCAGGCCGGTGTTTTACTCGCAGGACTTGCCGGTCTGCTAGCCGGCGCCCTTTCCATGTCGCTCGGGGAATGGATTTCGGTCAAAAGTTCCCAGGAGCTGTATGAAAACCAGATGCAGATCGAAATGGAAGAACTGGAGACTAATCCTGAAGGGGAAGAAAAAGAACTGGCCCTGATCTATATCGCCAAGGGGTTACCCGAAGAACAGGCAAGGCGCATGGCGGCCGATATCATGAAGGACAAGGACAAGGCACATGAAGTGCTGGTGCGCGAGGAACTGGGCATCAACGCGGAAGAACTCCGTGGCTCTGCCGTGGAAGCGGCGATCTATTCCTTTGTCCTTTTTGCCATCGGCGCGGTCATACCCGTGATCCCATTTATGTTTACAAGCGGTACTCAGGCGATCTTCCTCAGTGTGGGGATGAGCACCATCGGGCTTTTCCTGATCGGCGCGGCCATCACGCTGTTCACCGGCCGGAATGTCTGGTTTTCAGGATTCCGACAGGTTCTTTTCGGGCTTGCCGCTGCAGCCGTCACATTTGGTATCGGGAGACTGATCGGTGTGTCGATTGGCTAAAACCCTGAGGCAGCCCAAACCCTTTGCCCCGCTTTCCCGGTTGGGCAAATTTCAAGTACATTTGCCCCCTTTATATCATTCATGCCGGCACCGGAAAAAATCATCATCATCGCAGCCCCTTCAGGCGCAGGTAAAACATCTGTCATGCGACACCTTTTAAAGGCCATGCCGGACCAGCTTGCCTTTTCCGTTTCCTGTGCCACCCGGCCACCCCGGCAAACCGAAAAACACGGAGTGGACTATTATTTTATCAGTGCCGAAGAATTCCGGGACCGGATCAACCGAAATGAATTCGTGGAATGGGAAATGGTTTACGCCGGTAAATACTATGGCACCCTGAAATCGGAACTCCATCGCATCTGGGAACAGGGCAAGTCACCCCTGCTTGATGTGGATGTGAACGGCGGGTTGAACGTCCAGTCTCAATACCCGAAACAGTCCCTCTCAATTTTTATTGAACCTCCTTCGATCGAAGAACTGGAAAAAAGACTGATCGCCCGGGGAGCCGACTCTCCGGAGTCGATCAGGACCCGGATCAGCAAAGCCTCTTATGAAATGACTTTCAAAGATCATTTTGACCGGGTGGTGATCAATGACAACCTGGAAAAAGCCTGTGCCGAGGCGGAAACGCTGGTAAGGTCGTTCTTGAATGACTGAAGATGCCTCGTTCGCATATTACCATTTTGTTGCCTGCATCTTTTATTGGCTAACACCTTGATTTTCTGCAATAAAATGCATAGTACAACATCCCCGTTCAGGCATTTTACCATTCAACCAATATCCCTCACCCTTGTTATCTTCGTATCATGATTTCCGTGAACACGACATTGTTTTTTATTCTGACCCTCATACTGATGGCTTTTTTTGCCGGGATCGAGATGGCTTTTTACAGCGCCAACCGGATGACCCTGGAAGTACGGAAAAAACAGGGTGGCTCCGCCATGCATATCCTCTCCCGTTTTATTGATTCACCTGCCCGGTTCCTGGGAACCACGATGATCGGGTTTCATATTTTCCTGGTCTTTTTTTCACTGCAGATCAGTACCGTGATGAGCCCGATATGGGATTATGTGGGCCTTAAGCTTACTTATGTCCGGTTGGTCGCAGAAATCGGCCTGGCCACATTTGTGGTGCTTGTCTTTGCCGAATTCATCCCCCGGGCTTTTTTCCGGGCACACAGCAACAGCCTGCTGGTACGACTGACTTATGTTTCCGATTTCTTTTACCAGATGTTTGCTCCCATCGCCACCGGGCTGATCGACCTCAGCGAGTGGCTGCTTAAATATGTATTTAATATCAGGCTTGACAAACACAAAGAGCCAATCAACCGGAGCGATCTCAAAAACTTATTCCAGCCAATGGGTGAAGATGAAAGACAGGAACACAGTTCCCGGCTGCTGGAAAACGCCCAGGAACTTCCCAAAGTGAAGATCCGGCAATGCCTGGTACCTCGAAAGGAGATCGTTGGGATAGACAGCCAGTCCTCCATCCTGGAGCTTAAACAGAAATTCATCGAAACCAAACTGAGCAAACTGGTGGTTTATGACAATAACATCGATCATATTACCGGCTATGTGCACCAACTCGACCTGTTCAAAAGACCTGAAACGATCCAGGAGGTATTGCTGCCCATCCCCGCGGTTCCGGAGAGCATGAGCGCCAGTGACCTGATCAGCAAATTCAGCCGGGAACGGAAAAGCATCGCCTGGGTGGTGGATGAGTTTGGCGGTACGGCTGGAATCATTACCATGGAAGATGTTCTCGAGGAATTATTCGGCGAGATCCAGGATGAATACGATACCGAAGAGTTCGTGGAAAAACAACTGGCCGAAAACGAATATATGTTTTCCGGGCGCCTGGAACTCGACTACCTGGCTTATAAATACGGGTTTGATTTCGGGGAAGAGGAATCAGAGACCCTGTCGGGCTACATCATCAACTATTACGAAAAAATCCCTCATCTAAAAGAACGCATAATCATCGACGACTACGAATTCGACATCATTAACGTAAGCGATACCCGGATCGAGACGGTGAAGATGAAAAAGCTGAAGTAATAATGGACTGGCGCAATTGTATGCGACATATTCACATCTTTTTATACCGATTCCCATTCGAATCCCGTCTTATGGGCACATTAGCACATTAATCCAAACACCAATATCTTTGCCATCGCAAAACCATGGCACTACTCGATTTTCTCGGAAAACGCAAGCAGGATACGGACACGGGGGCCGAAATGTCCTTTATAGACCACCTGGAAGAACTTCGCTGGCATATCATACGCTCCGTGATCGCCATCCTGATCGGAGCCATTGCCGTTTTTATATTTATCCGGGATATCGTGGACACGATCCTGTTCGGTCCCACCGACAAGGACTTCATTTCCTATCGCTGGTTCTGCGACCTCAGCCACTGGCTGGGACTGGGTGATACGGTTTGCGTTACCCCGGTGGAAGCAAAGTTCCAGAGCAACACCATGACGGGGCAGTTTATTTCCTCTTTTACCATCGCCTTTATGGGCGGACTGATCGTTGCTTTCCCTTATGTGTTCTGGGAGTTCTGGAAATTTGTAAAACCCGCCCTGTCGCCTCAGGAAAGAAAAAGGACCCGGGGGGTCGTTTTCTGGGTTTCCGTATTATTCTTCACCGGGGTTTTTTTCGGGTATTTCATACTCACGCCCTTTATGGTGAACTTTTACTTTAGCTACACGCTCAGTGACAAAGTAGTGGTATTCCCCAATTTTTCGGATTACCTCGAAAACCTGGTCTATACCACCTTCGGGATCGGGTTGCTGTTCCAGATGCCCCTCCTGATCATGCTGCTGGCCAGGATCGGAATCATTACCGCCGATTTTCTCCGGAAATACCGGCGTCATGCCCTTGTAGTGATCCTGATCGCGGCGGCCATAATAACACCCACCACCGACCCGTTCAGCCTCACGATTGTGACAGTACCTCTTTACCTGTTATATGAAGCCGGTATCTCCATCGCGGCCCGGATCAATAAACGGCAGGAAAAAGAGAGAAAAGAATGGAGCTAAACACCCTGAACCGGGAAGAATTAGGCTTGGCTTTACTAACTTTGCATCAGGATCTGTTTTAGAGAAACAGGTTTTTGCTGAACTCCTTCTCGCTCACATTTAACTCGACCCTGCCATGCAAAGTCCCTTTGACCTCCACAAACCCATCGCCATCGGCAGTGATCATGCCGGATACGATTACAAAGAAGATCTGATCTCATTCCTGGAAGGCAAAGGATTGCCTTTTGAGGATTTTGGAACCCACAGCAAGGATTCGGTGGATTACCCCGACTTTGCTCACCCGGTAGCTTCCGCCGTAGAAAAGGGGAAGGCGGCTTTCGGGATCCTGATCTGCGGCAGCGCCAACGGGGTGGCCATTACGGCGAACAAACACCAGGGTGTACGAGCGGCCATATGCTGGGGAGAGGAACTGTCCCAGCTGGCCAGGGAACACAATGATGCAAACATCATCTGTATTCCGGCCCGGTTTGTCCGGGAAGGCGATGCGGAAAAAATGGTCGCTCTCTTTATGACCACCTTCTTTGAAGGAGGAAGACATAAAAAACGGGTGGACAAGATCGCGTGCGCCTGATCCAGACCGGTCATCAACTTTTTAAGCCCCTTTCCAAAAAGGGGTTTATTTTTATTCTATTTACACCAATTTATTCCAAAATGAATATCAAATGCCTGCTCGTATCTGCCGTACTCGTTTTACCCCTGCTGGCCCCGGCCCAGAAAAAAGATAAAGCCGCCCAGAAAGCGGCCTCCAGCATTACGGCGGAGGACATGAAAAAACACCTGTATATCATCGCCAGCAAGGAAATGGAAGGAAGGGACACTCCCTCCCCCGGCCTGGAGAAAGCAGCGGATTATATCGAAGCCCATTTCAAATCGCTGGGGTTGTTGCCTGGCAATAAGGGCAGCTATCGCCAGTATTACCCTTTGTACCGGGATTCGCTGATCGGCGCCACACTTAATGTAAACGGCACTCCATTCGAGCTGAATAAGGATTACCAGCCGCAGGCGAACAATTTCGCCGGGGATATGCGTTTCTCCGAAATGGTCTTCGCCGGTTATGGTATCGTGGATGGCGACCTGCGAAACGATTACAAGGATCTGAAAGTGGCCGGCCGGCTCGTAATGATCCTCGACGGGGTACCCGCCGATTACAAACCTTCGCAGCAGGGCCGTAATTCTCCCGTAAGCGTATTTGCGAAAATGAACGCAGCCATGAACCAGGGTGCAGCCGCGGTTTTGATCGTTTACAGTAATTTTCCCCGACGGGCCGGGACTGCCACCAGCAACTGGAGCATGACCGGAGGATACCGCAGCACCCAGCCCCCGTTTACTTTTTCCATATCACCGACCATAGCCGCGAAGATCATGGGAGCAGATGGGGAAGATCTGTTTAATAAAGCCAAAACAGGCGTCCTGAAAACAGGAACCTACAGCGCCCAAATAGACCTGGGTTATGCAAAAACCACTTTGACTACAAATGTTTCCAATGTGCTTGGGGTGCTTGAGGGTACTGACAAGAAAGATGAATTCGTTGTCCTGACGGCACATTACGACCATGTGGGCAAGCGAAACGATACCACCATTTATTACGGGGCGGATGATGACGGGAGCGGCACTACCGGAATTCTCGAACTCGCGGAAGCATTCGCCAAGGCCAAAGCTGCAGGCAACGGTCCCCGCCGAAGCATCCTGTTCATGACTGTGAGCGGAGAGGAAAAAGGATTATGGGGCAGCCGTTATTACTCTGAAAATCCCGTGTATCCGCTTGACAAGACCTCAGTGGATCTTAATATCGACATGATCGGGCGTATCGGAACCGAATACCTGAAGGACAAGGACTCTGCCAACTATATTTATATTATCGGGGATGATAAGCTCAGCTCTGACCTGGCACCCATCACTGAACAGGTGAACAATACCTATATGAAGATGAAACTGGACAGGAAATACAATGACCCCAACGATCCCAACCGTTTTTATTTCCGGAGCGACCATTACAATTTCGCCGAGAAAGGCGTTCCCATCATTTTCTATTTCAACGGAACACATGCCGATTACCACCGGCCCACCGACACCCCGGACAAGATCAACTATCCGTTGATGGCCCAACGGGGGCAACTGGTATTTTACACCGCCTGGGAAATGGCCAACAGGAACGAGATGCTCAAGCGCGATATGAAGCTGGAGAAACCAAGAGGATTCTAGAGGAGTTAAATATTGTTTGACAAAGGGTTGGGGTAAACAATTTAAATACAGTGAAAAAGAATGGGTCTGGCAGTTCCGGACCCATTCTTTTTTTTCACCCGTTAAACCCCTGCCAGGCTTCAGGGTCTATTACTCCGGAACCTGTTTTTAACCCTGAAAATACCCCAATGAAAACGACTATTCCTTTCAAACCCTTTTTGTTTGGCATCGTGTTATTCCTGGCTTGTTCACTGGATAATGTGGCCAGCGCACAACGCCGCGACCGGATTGAAGGTCGGTTCGACAGGCATGAAGATGTACGCGACCGGAGAGAGGATATACGGGACCGGAGAGAAGACCGCAGAGATGCCTGTCACCAGGGCGGCCTGCTCGACAGGATCGAGGATATGCGGGACCGGAG
>JBMSNP010000079.1:0-11717 GCA_049421765.1 Chitinophagaceae bacterium | reverse complement strand
CCACCGCCGCCCACCAGTTGAACTGCAGCACATATACCTGGAGTATCGAGAGCACCGCAAGCAGCACAACCAGCCAAACCGCCACATATACTTTGGTAGCATTCAGTCCCCATACAAGCGGCATGGTACGGCATCCATAACGCTGGTCGCCGGGCAGGTCTTCCATATCCTTGATCGCTTCGCGCACCAGGCTGATAATAAAGGCAAACCCGGCATACAGGATGGTAAGCCGGAAAAACCGGTGATGAGTGGTTGTAAAAGCATCCGTAAGACTCACTTTGGAAAAAAAGATGATCAGGATGGTCCAGGCGGTGAGCAGTGATATTACAATGTTCCCGGTCAACAGGCTTTTTTTGAAACTCGTGGAATAAAACCACAGCAAAACAACACAGATCACATTGGCCAGTATGAGATACCATTTTTGCAGGAACGGAAGTGCCAGCACGGTGAGAATGATCCCCGCCCCGCTGAGCATGAAATGCCAGGCGATGGCCCAGCGTCGATGGATGACCTTGTCTACCACCATCCGTCCGGGTTTATTTACTTCGTCTATATTGATATCAAAATAATCATTGATCACATAGCCTCCTGCAGCGATAAAAAGAGAGGCGAATACCAGCAACAGGAAATGGGAAAGATCCCCTTCGGGAATATTGTCCCGGTACAGGGGCTGGTAAATACAAAACTGGAAAAGGGCCTGTGTAAGGGCCATAAAAAAGAGATTGGGCAACCTCACGAGCCTGAAAAAAGCCGCTATCAATCTCATGTAATTAATTTAGGGGAAAGATACGGAACCATCAGGAGTCCCTGTGCTATATCCGGATCCAATCCCGGTTTTATTACCCATGAAGGGTTACTTTGAAGCCACCTGGACATCATAGGCCCAGTGGTCATTCAGTTTGAGTACTTTTTCGATCACTTCCCTGACACAGGCATCCCCACCCTTCAGCGGGGAAATATAATGAACCGATTCCCGCACTTCATTTACGGCATCAGAAGGACAGCATGCAAGTCCCACCAACTGCATGGCCGGCATATCGGGCAGGTCATCTCCCATGTACAATACCTGTTCCGGCTTCAGGTTGTGCCGGGTCATAAACTCTTGTATAAAGTCTTTTTTATCGAGCACAGACATGCTCACATCATGCACTCCCAGTTTCTCAAGCCGGTCCGTGACTTCAGGGGAGTTTCCACCGGAAATGATCTTCACGAGATAGCCATGCCTGATTGCCATCTGGAGGGCAAACCCGTCTTTGATATGCATCCTTCTTGCCTGTAACCCGGCCGTCAAAACAAGCACTGTGCCGTCTGTCAGCACCCCGTCCACGTCAAAAACAAAGGCCCTGATCTGCTTAAAACGATCGAGTAAGTTCATGGCGGATGATGGGTTTATGGGTTGAATGGTTATGAGAACGATATACGTTTCTGCTTGTCTCTTTGATTGCGATTTATTCAGCCAAACAAAAAAGCGGTATCGCTGATTAAAGAATTATTATCCCCCGGATTTACTTCTGGTTGTCACGCCACTCATAAACCCAGCTGCTCTGGATCATTTCGAGGTGGCCTTCATTGCTTTCTTCCCTTTTGCCGACAAAACCGGGAATCTGAAGTACCCACTCCAGCAAATCGGTAAAACGGATCCGGTAAATCTTTCCTTCGTTAAATTCGTCACCAAACCGCTCATAGAGCTTAAGGGCAATGTCTTCGTAATCGTTCCAGTGTATGGGGGGTTCAAATTGACTCATGGTATCTTGTTTTTGCCGGTTTGTTGTTGCCGGCTGTTCGGGCACAATTATTCTCCGAGAAACTGGGTCTGGTCAGGCAAAGTAACTTCAATTTCCCCGTTTCCGTCGAGCAGGAGTGACTGGCATCCCAGTCTTGAATTCAACCTGGGGTTTACGGCCCGATCGATAAAATCCTCTTCCCGGTCGGATAGTTCATCAATAAACTCCATTCCTTTTTCCACATACAGGTGACAGGTAGTGCAGGCGCAGACCCCTCCGCAGTTGTGATGCAGTTCGATGTCGTTTTTCAGGGCCAGTTCAAGCAGGCTCTGCCCTGCCTCCACATTCTCCAGGGTGATGGGCTCCAGGTCCTTCTGTTCAAAATTAAATTTAACTGTATACATTTCCGATGCTTGGTATTTTATTCCGAACAGGCTGGCATTCAACCGTTAACCCGTGTCGGCTTGTTTCCTGCGGATGCAAAAGTAAAGGGAAAACAAAAAATGCATTTACTTGTTCGGGAAAAGCCATGGAGATGGGCTTTGCCGGTAAAAATTTTCTTCCCCGGGTTCAGTCTCCCTGCTGGATACTTTCCGTCAGCAACAGGTAGATGTTTTTCAGGTTTGGGTGTGCGTTTAGCAATGCAAGATGTTTCTGGATGGTTTCCGCATCATGGCGAAGGGCAGGTCCGGTTTGGGCATCAGCCGGGGAAACCGTTCGCAGGCGCAGGGCTGTTTCTTCGATCAGGGGCCGGAGCTGGGTGAAATCAAGACCTTCCTTTCGACAATAATCCTCCGCAAGTTTATAAAGGTGATTGGTAAAATTGCTTACCACCACGGCCGCCACATGCAATTTTGACCTTGCATCATCTCCGGCCTGACCCACATGTTGCGGTGAAATTGAACGGGCGAGGCTTTCCAGCCTGCGCTGTGCAGTTTCATCGTGCCCGTCATAAAAGACCGGGATATCGGGCAATTCCTTCATTTCCTTGCGAAGACTCTGGAGGGGATAAAATACACCATAATGATTGGTCACTTCTTTCAGCACTTCCATGGGAACAGAAGCGGCTGTATGAGCCACCACCTTCCCGGGCAGGTAGAGACCCGTCGCCACCCCGGGTATCGCATCATCATTGATCGCAATGATATAGACATCCGCGTTTAAATTGATCAGCGATTTATAATTGGTGGATTCAGTATCCCACTCGTATGCCAATTCCGAAGCGGCGGAAGCATTGCGGCTGTAAACCTGCAGGATCCGGTGTCCCGCAGTTTTGAATTTCCGTCCAAGGACGGCCGCCACATTACCCGAACCGATAATTACAATATCCATGTATCTGCGTTTAAGGAGTGGATCAAATGACGTACTGCATCCCCGCATCCGTGCGCCTATGTTACAACCAGGTTATATTTTTGCAGAATGAAGTTATCTCAACGCCTGGCGTTACAATATATCAGGACAAAATTCAAACTTCTTTCCGCCATCTCCAAAAAGAAAGCTGCAGCAAAAGCATTTGAGCTGTTCTGCACCCCGCAGGTCCGGAACCTGAAAAAGCCCGGTCGTGTTTTTGAAAAAGCAGAAAAACTGGTGCTCGAAGTCGCACGAATCCCGGTACGGGGTAGGCGCTGGCAGGCTTTTCCCGGGGTATCGGGGGAACGCCCTGTTTCTCCCCGAAAAGTCCTGATCATTCACGGGTTTGAATCCTCCGCTGTCAATTTTGACCGTTACGTAACACCTCTTCTCCGCAAAGGCTACGAAGTCCTGGCTTTTGACGCACCCGCTCATGGTCGCAGCGGGGGGCGCCAAATCAATGCCCCCCTGTACCGGAATACCATTGTCGAGATATGCAAAAAATTCGGACCGGTGGAGTCTTTCATGGCGCATTCCTTCGGGGGACTCGCCCTTTGCCTGGCCCTGGAAGAAATGAGCCATACCGAATATTTCCGTGTGGTCCTGATCGCTCCGGCCACCGAAACTGTGACCGCCATTGATTCCTTTTTCAGGTTCCTGAAACTGGATCCTGCCCTGATGCCCGAATTTGAAAAGATCATCATCCGCAAAGGAGGCGTAAGCCCGGCCTGGTATTCGATCGCCCGGGCAATGAAGCACATCCGGGCAAGAGTCCGCTGGTTTCACGACAAGGATGACGAGGCCACTCCTGTCGCCGATGCCATGAAAGTGAAAGAAAAAAACTATCCGAACGTGGAATTTGTTATTACGGAAGGACTGGGCCACCGCCGGATCTATCGAGACAACAAAGTGACCCGTTCGGTTGTTGATTTCTTATGAGACCCATCGTTTTCCTTCTTTTTTCATTTATTTGCACCAGTTCCTGCTCCAAAAAGGAGACCGGCAATATGCCGTTGCCTGTAAACGATACCATGCCTCCATCTCCTGCTGTGCCAAGATACCATTATCTCGCCCTGGGCGATTCCTACACGATCGGTGAATCGGTTGCGGCGAAGGATAATTTTCCCAACCAGACCGCGGCCCGACTTGCTGAAGACAGCATTTTTCTTTTCCCGCCCAGGATCATTGCAAGAACAGGCTGGACGACCGGCGAATTGCAGAACGGAATCATCCTGTCGAACCGGGATAATCCGCTTTACAATCCTTATGATTTTGTATCTCTCCTGATCGGGGTAAACAACCAGTATCGGGGATACCCGATAAGCACTTATGCCCTGGAATTCGAAGACCTTCTGAAAAAAGCGATACAGTATGCAGGAAACAGACCAGGACGTGTGATCGTGCTTTCGATACCCGACTGGGGCGTTACCCCATTTGCCGATGGCAGGGACCGGCAGCAAATTGCAAGAGAAATTGATGATTTCAACCGTGTGAATAAAGAAATCACCCTCCGCTACCAGGTACAATACCTTGATATCACTCCCTGGACACGAGAAGCTTCTACCGATCTCACTTTGCTGGCTCCCGACGGATTACATCCATCCGGTAAGGAATATAAGCGCTGGGCTGAGCAGATTGCGCTTTTTTTTAAATCGAAAATCTGAGCGATTTATATTGGGGATAACTGGCCGAAAATGTTATTGGTGAACGGGTTGAAAAAATCACAAACCCAGTTTTCCCGGAAAATTTATTATCCTTGCCCTAACTTGCGGCCGCAGCAGCGCGGTAATTTGCATCCGCCAAAGCATCTGCAAAGGCGGATTGTCATATATATATAAGGTATCAAATATGGCCAAGAATTTACTGATAGTTGAGAGCCCAGCGAAAGCGAAAACGATCGAAAAGATCCTGGGAAAAGAATTCCAGGTAAAGAGCTGTTTTGGTCATATCCGGGACCTTGAGAAAGCCGATATGGGCATAGATGTGGATAAGAATTTCGAACCCAGCTATATCGTTCCCGCTGAAAAAGAAAAGGTTGTAAAGGAATTAAAATCGCTTGCCTCTAAATCTGAAGAAGTGTGGCTGGCTACGGATGAGGACCGTGAAGGGGAAGCCATCAGCTGGCATTTGTGTGAAGTGCTGGGACTGGACCCCAGGAAAACCAAGCGGATTGTATTTCACGAGATCACCAAACCAGCCATCCAGGAAGCGGTTAAAAATCCGCGCCGGGTGGATATGAACCTGGTGATGGCCCAGCAGGCCCGCCGGATACTTGACCGGATCGTAGGATTCCAGCTTAGTCCCATACTCTGGCGCAAGATGAGTATGCGGAATAACCTCAGTGCCGGACGAGTACAAAGTGTTGCCGTCCGCCTGATCGTGGAGCGTGAAAGGGAAATCAATGCCTTCACCCCGGTCAGTTCATATAAGATCGAAGCCCTGTTTACGGCGCCCGATATGGGAGGCAAAAAAGTGACTTTTTCTGCCGAAGGGAAAAAGCAAAATTCGGCCGAAAGCGCTGAGGCCTTTCTTGAGAGTTGCGCCGGGGCCACATACAAAGTGAAGGATGTTCAGGTAAAACCGGGAAAGCGTTCTCCCGCCCCTCCCTTTACCACCTCCACCCTGCAGCAGGAAGCATCCCGGAAACTCGGTTACGGGGTATCGCGCACCATGATGATCGCCCAGCGACTTTATGAGAATGGTTATATCACCTATATGCGTACCGACAGCGTGAACCTGAGCAACACTGCCCTGGGGGATATCACCAATACAGTGAAGAGCATGTATGGCGAGTCGTACCACCAGTTCCGGAAATATAAAAGCAAGAATGCAAGTGCACAGGAAGCTCACGAAGCCATCCGGCCCACTTATATGAGCAATTCTACGATCAAGGAAGCCGAATGGGCGCGGTTGTATGAACTGATTTGGAAAAGAACCATGGCCTGCCAGATGGCGGATGCAGAGCTTGAAAAGACTACTGCCAGAATTGACATATCCACCAACCAGGAAGAACTCTCTGCCAGCGGGGAGGTCCTCAAATTTGACGGGTTCCTGAAAGTGTACCGGGAAGACCGGGACGATGATGATTCGGAAGAAGACCAGACTGAAGGCATGCTCCCTCCCCTGGCCGCAGGACAGGTTTTACCGCTGAATGAAATGAAAGCCACAGAGCGGTTCAGCCGGCCTCCCTCCAGGTATACTGAAGCTTCCCTTGTAAAAAAGCTGGAAGAACTCGGCATCGGCCGCCCCTCCACTTATGCCCCCACCATATCCACCGTGCTGAAACGCGGGTACGTGGAAAAACGCGATAAAGAAGGAATCATCAGGCATTTTAACGTGTAATCTCTCAATAACGACACCGTGACACGTGTAATGGCACAGGAGAATACCGGTGCTGAAAAATCCAAACTGTTTCCTTCCGACCTGGGACTGGTGGTGACGGATTTTCTGCTTCAGTATTTCGACGATGTGATGGATTACGGTTTTACCGCCCGGATCGAAGAGGAATTCGATGAAGTGGCCGAAGGCAAAATGAAGTGGAACAAAATGATCGATGATTTCTACAGCCCCTTTATCAAGGATGTGGAAAAGACCCTTGAAACGGCTGAGCGAATCAAAGGTGAACGGGTTCTTGGAACCGACCCCACAAGTGGCAAACCCGTTGTGGCCCGGATGGGCCGCTACGGCGCGATGATTCAGATCGGCGAAGCCAATGACGAAGAAAAGCCCCGGTTCGCCAAGATTCCCACCGGCCAAAGTATTGAAACCATCAGCTTTGAGGAAGCAATGAACCTGTTTGGCGCGCAGGGAAGTATGGGACAATACGAGGACAGGGATGTTTCCGTCGGTGTCGGCCGTTTCGGTCCATATGTAAAATGGGGAGATGAATTTGTTTCGGTACCACGGGGCACCGATCTCGGAACCGTTGATTTTGAGAAGGCGGTAGGCTATATCCGGCAAAAACAGATTGCAGACGCACCGGTTGGAACATACGACAACAAACCCATCACCAAAGGGAGCGGCCGCTTCGGGCCCTATATCAAATGGGATGGCATGTTCATCAATGTACCCCGCCGGTACAATTTCGCGAAGCTTAAGCAAGACGAAATGAACGAGCTTATCGAAGCAAAGATCAAGAAAGAGGCAAACCGTTATATCCAGCGCTGGCCCGAAGAAAAGATAGACCTGGAAAACGCGCGCTGGGGTCCGGTGATCAAATTCGGCAAAAAGATCATAAAGATTCCGAAAAAGGCTGATGATACACGGTATACCCCCGAAGAAGCAGCTGCATTCACACTCGAAGAGGTAAAGAAATTTATCGAGGCGGAAATACCTGGCGCATTTACAAAGAAGGGCAAAAAGACAGGTGCCGGGAAAACCGCCACAAAAAAGACCCCGGCTAAAAAAGCAGCCCCGAAGAAAAAAGCGGCGCGAAAAAAATGATCGGTGTCGCTAAAACTGCTCACGCATGAAACGATCGTATTGGGAAACCATGGCCCCCACTTACGGGGAAGAAATTTTTGATGTGTTGCACAACGACAAGAAGGCACTCATCCGGTCGGTTATCAATAAATACGCTTCCCCAGGCAAATCCGTCATCGATATCGGCTGTGCCATCGGGAAGTGGCTTCCTGTTCTGGCACCCGCCTTCCGAAAGGTGGTTGCCCTTGATATCTCCGCAAAGAATCTTGAAATCGCCAGGCAGCGTTACCCACAATACAAAAATGTACAATACCTGCGTGCCGATATGAGCGGGAAGAAGACTCGGGTTCCGAAATGCGACTTCGGGATCTGCATCAATGCGATCCTCACCCCTTCGGCACGTGACCGACAGATCTTCTTTCAATCACTTTCCGCCTGTGTGAAGAAAGGCGGCCGGATCGTGATTACCATTCCTTCCCTGGAATCCTGGATGCTGACCCACCTGGTACAGCAGGAATATAAGATCGACAAGTCGCATTTCCCGGCTGAAAAAAATGGCCGGGAAGCCATCCGGAAGTGGAACAATATCCGGCAGGGAGTGGCTGACATTGACGATGTCCCCCACAAACATTATCTCCGGGAAGAACTGCAGTTGCTTCTGAAAGATGCAGGTTTCACGGCCGAGGAATTTCAGAAGATAGAATACAGTTGGGACACTGAATTTCATAAAGTCCCGAAAGAACTCAGGGAACCCCGACCATGGGACTGGATGGTGGTTGCCCGCAAACGCTGAGTACCCGCAATTTTTATCCCGTTTTCTCCCGATCTAATTATTGCACCAGTGCATAAACCGCAAAACTGGCCAGCCAGTGCTCGCCCCCGTATTCCCCGCTAACTACATGTGGAAGGGCGGCCGATAGATGCTTCAGGGAAGAGGAGAGCAGCTTTTTTTTCCGGGGATCGGATCCCGGAAGCACTTCTGCCAAACCTTTCATACACCAGCTTCGGCTGAAACAAAGCCCGTCGAGGTGAACGATCTGCAGATCCGACCGGTCCGATACAACAGGCAGAACGCCGAGGTGTTCCAGGGCTCCGGCAGCGAAGAAACGGTTGAACCAGGGAATAAATTCAGAAGCAGGGAGTATCCGGCGCATAAGGTCTGCCTCCTCCAGGGAAGGCGATAAGAAGTCAGATCCATTGGGTTCCCACCGGGCCGGAGAATCGCGGTCCCGCCCAAATATCCGGCGTGCCGATTCCACGATGGATCTTTCAAAGGCCGTGTCCTTTTGTTTCCTTGCATAATCGAGCGCAAACACCAGCCCGAATGCTGTATTGGGATGCACACCGGTGCGATTGGCATAGGTCTGCCGCGGCAGAAACCGGGTCCAGAGTTCCACAATCTTTTTTGTGAGCGGCTGCAGTGCGGCATGCCAGTTTCTCCCGTCGGTATCATTCCAGCCGTTCAGCTCTTCATCCAGTTTCAGGATCCAGGCCCAGCCGTAGGTCCGCTCCCATGAAGCTGTCATGGGCAGTGAAAAATAATTCAGCTCGCCGCGGATATTCGCCTGGTTGATTGTGAGGTTTAACACTTCGCGTATCCTGGAAGCCTCCGGCAATTTCGGAAAAAGCTTCAGCAGGCGTACCAGCATCCAGTGCCCATGCACGGAAGAATGCCAGTCGAAACAGCCGTAAAACGAAGGATGCAGCTGACGGGGCAGCAACACATGATCACTGTCGGTCACAGAAGTGTGACTGGTCTTATTAGGAAATTCCTGCAGGATACATTTAAGCGGAAGCGAAGCGAGATGCGAAGCTCCCGGCAGGGTGAGTTCAAAGCCCGTGCTGTCGCGCCGGATCCGGAAAAGCGATTCCGTTTGCGCTGATAAAAACAAGGGGATAATCAGCAGGAGAACAGCAGTCATTAACCTTTTCATATTTCAAACATACTTCTTTCAGTTTAATAATTTTTCCCGGCTCCTCCCCGTCCCTTTCCCCACCTGTGGAAAAGATTAACTATTTAGTTTGAGGGACAATGGAGAAATTGTGGCATAATCAGTCCATGGAAACCAATAAAGAAATATCGGCCCTGTTTACCCTGATCGACGACCCGGATGAAGAAGTCTTTGGCGCGGTCTCAAACAAGATCGTCGACTACGGCAGGAACATCATTCCCAACCTGGAACATTTATGGGAAACGACCCCCGATGAGGCCATACAGAACCGGATCGAGCTCCTCATCCACCGGCTCCATTTCACAGACCTGACAGAGGATTTCCGGCAATGGAACCTGTCGGGCCATCACGACCTCATGCTGGGTGCTATGCTGGTGTCGAAGTTCCAGTACCCCGAAGTATCCACGTCACAGGTCTTGCAGGAAATCGAGAAGATCCGCCGCAATATCTGGCTGGAGCTGAACAATTACCTGACTCCGCTGGAACAGATCAATATAGTCACCAGCATCCTCTACAGTTATTACGGGTTAAAAGGAAATGAAATAAATTACAAGGAGCCTTCCGAATTCCTGCTGCATAAGACGCTGGAAGCAAAACGTGGAAACCAGTTCAGCAACGGTATCCTTTACCTGGTTTTATCCGAATTGCTGGACATTCCAGTAAAAGCCATCCGGATTCCCAAGCAGTTCATTGTGGCCTATTTCAAACCCGGATACTCGGAGGAGAACCTCCCCAACCCGATACAGAAGATCGAATTCTTTATTGACCCATCATCCGGCCAGGTATTCACCCACCAGGATGTGGAAAGTTATTTCAAACGCATCTCCGTACCTCCCGTGGGCACATATTTCAAGCCGCTCAAGAACAAACAGGTGATCCAGTTTCTACTGGAAGAATTCGGAAAATGTTTCAGCAGTGAGAAAGAAAATTACAAACAGAAAGAACTCGAAGAACTGATCCGGCTGCTGGATTGATTGGGGTTGTCATCACCATATTCACCTCACAAAGACCAACCTTCCCGGTATTCACGTTTTACAAACTGGTTGGCTTCCTCAAAATTCGTGATTTGCATATTTTTCGCATCCCAGAGCAGTTTTTTACGTCCGGGGTACCGGTCGCTCCATCCCTTTGCAGCGGGGTTTTTGATCATCCAGCTTCTGATTGCCAGGTTACCCATCAGTATGCTTTCTGTCAATGGGCCTGCATATTCAAAAGGGGAACTGGTTTCCGCGTTTCCATAGCCGGCAATACAGGCGTTCACCCACTGGAGGTAGTGTCCTTCCGGCACGCGTTTGATTCGCTGTACGGGCATTTGTTTTTCCTGCATCAGGCGCGTGGGCAGCAAGCGGGGATTGGCCCCGTAGCAATCCAGTAACAATTTGCCCCTAGTACCGATAAATAAGACGCCTCCGTCCCAGCTGCCAAAAGGCTCGTCGGGAAGCAATTCCCCGGGGCGTTCGGGGAGAAGCCCCCCGTCATGCCAAGACACTTTGATCTTATGCTTTCCTTTTTTGGAAGGATATACAAGATGGATGATCGAAGCCGGCGGGCAGGACTCCTCGTTTTGCCAGTCATTCCACATTTCCTTATAAATATTTGACACGCTGCATTCCGCCGATTCCGGGTAATCGATGGGGAGGATCCGGTAGATCGGGTCCATGATATGGCATGCCATATCACCGAGTGCCCCGGTGCCAAAAGCCCACCAGCCTCTCCAGTTGAACGGGTGATAGGCCGGATTATAATCGATTTTCCTGGCGGGGCCCAGCCAGAGATCCCAGCTGAGTTCATCCGGAATATCAAATTTTCCGGTCGGGGTCGGAATCCCCTGTGGCCATACGGGTCTGTTGGTCCAGGCCTTTGCTTCATAAACCCGCCCGATCATACCGGAATCGATCATTTCCTTGGCTTGACGAACCCCGTCGCCTGAAGCCCCCTGGTTGCCCATTTGTGTGACCACTTTGTATTTCCGGGCTGCTTCTGCCAGAATGCGGGCCTCATAGATATTGTGGGTGAGCGGTTTTTGAGTATACACATGTTTACCCAGCTGCATCGCGGCAATAGTCGCCACCGCATGGGTATGATCAGGAGTGGAAATGCTGCAGGCATCGATATTGTTCCGTTCTTTTTCCAGCATTTCCCGGAAATCCCGGTAATAAGTTGCCTTGGGGAAATTTTTCCGTGATTTTACTGCCTGCCGGTCGTCCACATCACATAGTGAAGTGATCACCACCCGGTGGCTTTTGGCGAAGGAGGTCAGGTCGCTTTC
>JBMSNP010000078.1:0-12230 GCA_049421765.1 Chitinophagaceae bacterium | reverse complement strand
TACCCAAAGTGCTGGGGATGTTCCTGATCGGGTATGCACTGGGTCGTTCCGGGTTTTACCGGGATATTCTGAAACATAAAAAGATCGTGTACTGGGTCATCGGTATCGGGTTGCTGGTGGGACTACCCGCCAATTTTTACCTGGCCCGCTACATGACCTATTACAACCAGGATTATTTTACCCTTAAAACAAAGGGCTTGCACCAGACTATCTTCTACGCCATCGGCGTGGCCCCGCTGGCCATGGCCTATGTGGGTATCCTGATGCTGAGTTTTCAATCCACTATTGGGAAAAAACTACTTTCCTGGATCGCCCCGGCCGGCCGGATGGCATTCTCGAATTATATCGGACAGTCGCTGATCGGGAATTTCGTTTTTCTCGGGGCCGGACTGGGCTATATGGGACAGGTAGGCCCGGTGTATTTTACCCTGTTTGGCATCCTCATCTTTTTACTCCAGGTAGTTTTCAGTACCATCTGGCTCAGATACTTTAATTACGGACCCATCGAATGGGTCTGGCGAAGCGCCACCTATAAAAAATGGCAGCCGATGCTTAAAAAAACAAAGGCAAGTAGTTAACCTAAAACAAAAGCTATGCGGTTCGGTAAAACAATCACCCTGGTCTCACTACTAAGCATCACCATTTGTCTTTTGGGTTTTGTGATCAGCCGCGACCAGGATATCCCGAAACTCTGGGATATGAAGAAATTAAAATCCGCACACCTGCCCCTCGTGGATAAATCGGTGGAAGTGATGCCCATTTCGGAAGAAACCTACGGTAAGATCCCTGAACGTATCGCCTATAAATCCTACACGATGTATTTGCCCGGGCGTGAACCCAAAGGGTATTATGAATGGCTGTTACAACAGGAGCCCGAAATTGTGTTTGATCCTTCGAAACTGAATACAGAAGAAGACTGGATTAAAGCCGGCGAAATTATTTATGAAATGCCCCAGAATTACAACAGCTTTATCGACAGCGCAGTCAATTTGAAGGAACTGCAGGAGATGGGGGCCTTTTTAGATTCCATGCATGTACCGGTGGCCAAAGACGGGAGTATTCCTTTTTTCAAACTGGTGATCCGCAAAAAAGGGACCATCGAAGCCGGTAGTTTTTCCTGCGGTAATTGTCACAACAAAGTGATGCCGGACGGGTCAGTGTTAAAAGGCGGACAGGGCAATTACCCCTTCGACGATATTTTTGGAAGCGGACTCCGGGGACGGGCGGAAGGAACAAATATGTCCGACAGCGCCGCCAATGCCATGATCACCAGAAGCTTTACCGGTTTGTTTGGCGCTCCCTGGATAACACACGAAAGCCAGCAGTTTATCAGCCAGCCGGACTGGAAACGCGCCACCAGTGTTTTGATGGCGACCGTTCCCGGCGTAATGCATCGTCACAGCAGCGCTTTTGGTTCACCCACTGCCATACCCGATCTTTTCAACCTGAAAGAAAGAAAGTACCTCGACCGTACAGGCATGCTCCTTCACCGCGACATCGGTGATGTCATGCGCTATGCGGCATTGAACCAGGAGTTGGATTTCACCAATTCTTATGGCGGTTTTAAACCGGATAAATCACCGGATAGTGTGATCATTAAACGCTATACCCGGTACTCCGATGCACAGGCCTTTGCATTGGCCAAATATCTTTATTCTTTAAAACCCCTGCCTAACCCGGATAAGGCGCCGGCAGATCTTATTGCGAAGGGGCGGCTCATCTTTGAAGAGGAAACCTGTATCGACTGCCATACCCCACCACTGTACTCCAGCAATAAGCTCACCCCCGCACTGGGTTTCACACCCACCAAGGATGACAAGGCGAACTATGACATCATCGACTTCAGCGTGAAAACAGACCCTGGCCTGGCTATGTACAGCCGCCGGGGTACCGGTTATTATAAAGTGCCTTCCCTGATCGGTGTCTGGAACCGGGCGGCACTTATGCACAGCGGGTATGTGACCAGCCTGGAAGAAATGTTCAACCCGGCAAGACTGAAAGAGGACTTCATTCCTTCCGGTTTTAATCCCCGTGTTGACAAACCCTTCCCCGTACAAGGACATACATTTGGGCTTTACCTGAATGAGGAAGATAAAAAAGCGTTGCTGGCCTTCCTCCGGTCACTTTGAGAATTTAAGGATCCTTTGCCCCTTTCTCCGGGAGCGGGCACGTGAAGTTTCAGTAACTTGACGCCATGAAATGGTTGTTTTTCCTGTTTTTCATCCCGTCTCTGGCCAATGCGCAATCCTGTGATATCCTCATTACAAACGGAAAGATCCTGGATGGTACCGGGAACAACTGGTATTACGGGCAGGTGGCTGTAAAGGACGGAAAGATCATGGCGATCGGGCGGGACCTCAAGTTGACAGCCCGGAAAACAATCGATGCGAAACAAATGATCGTGTCGCCCGGGTTTATTGATGTCCATACCCACCTGGAAGAAGATGAACAAAAAGATCCCGAAGCCAAAAGTTTTATTTATGACGGGGTGACCACATGTGTAACCGGGAATTGCGGTTCTTCAAATTTGGATATCGGGAAATACCTGCAATGGCTGGATTCGCTCAAACTGTCCATCAACATCGCCACACTTATCGGACATAATGATGTTCGCAAAGCCGTCATGGGCCGCGCCAACCGGGAGGCCACCCCCGATGAACTGGACCGGATGAAGCAACTCGTGGAAAAAGCCATGCAGGACGGCGCGGTCGGATTGTCAACCGGACTAATCTATATCCCGGGCACTTATACCAAAACCCCTGAGATCGTGGAACTCGCCAAAGTGGCGGCCAGATACCATGGTGTATATGCCACGCATATGCGGGATGAAGGCGACAGCGTGACCTACGCCATCCAGGAAGCCCTGACCATTGGGCGGGAAGCGAACATACCCGTAGAAATTTCCCATTTCAAATTAAGCGGTCAGCAGAACTGGGGCCGGAGCCGTGAAACCGTTCCGATGATCGAAGCCGCCAGGAAAGAAGGGATCGAAGTGACCATCGACCAGTATCCCTACACCGCCAGCAGCACCTCCATCAGCACCCTGTTGCCCGATGAAGTGCTGGCCGACGGGCAGGATTCCATCAAGGCCCGGCTCCAGCGGCCGGAGATCCGGAAACAGGTAACTACGCATATCCTTGCCCGCCTGAAAGCAAGGAAACTGAAACACCTGGGTTATGCCGTAGTAGCCAACTACAGTTACGATACCAGTTATAACGGAAAAAGTATCGAACAGATCAACCTGTTGATGGGAAGAAAACACAAAGCGACCGCTGAGGCAGAAACGGTGATGGACATTATGATTAACGGAGGGGCGAGCGCCGTTTTCCACGGAATGAGCGAGAACGACGTGAAAAATATCATGCGCTATCCCTTTAATATGTTTGCCAGCGATGCCTCGATCCGCGTAATGGGGTCAGGTATGCCGCACCCGCGGGGCTATGGCACCAATGCCCGCGTACTGTCCAATTATGTCCGGGATCAAAAGATCCTGAGCCTGGAAGAAGCCGTTCGCCGGATGACTTCATTGCCCGCCCAGAAATTCCAGCTCAATGACCGGGGTCTCCTGAAACCCGGCTACGCCGCCGACATTATTATTTTTGATGAAAATAATGTCCGGGATATTTCTACTTTTGAAAACCCGCATGCCTATTCAACCGGTTTTCATTACGTGATCGTGAACGGGGTATTGACCGTGGAAAATGAAAAACACCTGGGCATTCGGGCAGGACATACCCTTCGCAATAACCCTTAACCTTAACCTCAACCTTAATCTTATGTTAACCGGAGCTATCATCGGCGGGATCATCGGCCTACTCGTAGTGATCTTTAATTTCTTTTTCAAGGAACAGCGGTTCAACAAAGTGCTGAGCAGTATCAAAGAACCTGTGGAATACGCAGCCCTCTATCATTATGCCTCCAGTCAACGCTACCAGAAATCCTTTAAATTTTTCGATTCCTACGGTGTGCTTTACATCAGCGGCCGCAACGCCTGCTATAAATCAAGCCCCACCATTGCCCCGCTTACCTTCAATCTCGATGAATGCAACGTGCAGGCCGAACCGGACTGGCGGATGCTGAAATGGTTTTCCATCCAGAACCCCGCCGGGGAAAAATTCTACTTCAATTCCCATAAGATGGGAGTGTTTAAGGGGAATAGCGAGGAGACATTGAAGGGGTTGACAGCGTTGCAGAAGAAGGGATGAACAATGGTTGAACGGTGGTTGAAACATGGTTGAACAATTGTTGAACAATGGTTAAACGATTGTTGAACCATGGTGAACAATGGTGAACGATGGTGAACAACTTTTAAACCATTGTTCAACTACAGTTAAACTACTGTTCAACTACCATTCAACTTTCTTCAAGGCGCCATCACCTCCTTATCATTCGCTTTCCGCATCGGCTGTTTTTTCCAGTATGTCAGACTTCGCCAGGCCCATTCGAGCGGACCAAAGCGATAGAATCTCAGCCAGATATGACTCCAGATGATCTGGATCAGCCAGATCGCGGCCACAACGTAATAGATCTCATAGCGCTGGAGTTTCCCAAAATATCCTAACCCCACACCATAGAAAAACAAACCGCCCATCAGGGATTGCATCAGGTAATTGGTAAAGGCCATTTGTCCTACAGGACGCATGAGTGCAAACAACCATTTGAACCAACCCGATTTGAACATCAGCATGATCAGTCCGAAGATGCCGATGGAACGAAAGGTCCGGGAGATCTCGTAAAACTCAAAGGGAACATGCCGGGTATATTCAAATTTGTTAAACTGGTAGGTCAGCAGGGGTTGTAAGCGGTACCAGGACAAAACCAGTCCGGCGCCTAAACCGATCAGGGTCATCCAGAGATAAACCCGTGTCGGCGCCTGCCCGGTGAGTACCCCGTTTTTGAAAAAAGCCATCCCCAGGAGCATAAACACAAGGATATCCCAGATAGTCGCATAAAAGAAACTGGTTTCTATAAAATAACTGCGCTGGCTCATGTATTTATAAAGACCGGCATAATCTCCCTGTACCGCTTTCAGACTTTTCTCCATTTCCTTTTTCCGGCCCTCCAGGCTACTACTCTCTTTCATCCCGTTCATATCCTCCAGCATTTTTTTCTGCTCAACATTCAGCTTGACCGT
Source organism: Chitinophagaceae bacterium (assembly GCA_049421765.1). Classification (GTDB taxonomy): domain Bacteria; phylum Bacteroidota; class Bacteroidia; order Chitinophagales; family Chitinophagaceae; genus JJ008. Next base: position 7,096 of record JBMSNP010000078.1, on the reverse strand, counting down.
GGTGGTATCCATCCGGGCCACGGCTTCCCCTTTGCGGATCACCGATTTCTCCCGGTAATAATCCACGTTCTCCCGGACGGTCATCAGCACCAGGCAAATCCCGGCCCCAATGATCAGCGCCTTGGAAGAAAGCCGGCGAAAGGCAAACAGGATCATCCCGCAACAGGCATACATGAAAAGTATATCCCAAAACCATAGCAACACAAAGGCATTGAACAAACCAAAGAGCAGGAGCCATAGCTGGCGACGGAAAAAATAATCGGCGGGGTATAATCCCTCCACCCGTTTTTCCTGGCGGGTGATAAAAAGAATAATGCCCGCACCAAACAAGGTGGAGAACAGGGCTCGTTGGGTACCCTCGAGGAACCAGTCGATCCCAAACCAAACGGTTTGATTGATCGTTCCCTGTTCGTTCATCACGGTGATATCGCCATAACAGGCGGGGGCCGGCAGGGCAAATCCGGGAATGTTCATGAGCAGGATGCCCAGGATCGCGATTCCGCGGAGACTGTCGATAATAACGATTCTTTCCTGTTGCGCCACGGGCGCAGGACTGAGTTGGTTTGGCATAACGTGTTGGTTTTGTTTCTCAGGCAGGAAAAGTCAGAAATACAGAGGGGACAGTTCTGTAAAGTACATTATTCCCCAAAACTCTAAAAAAACAATTTCCTTAACCCCGCTCATGTAATTGAGCCTGGTGAATTTGCCAGTTTCAAAGTAAAAAATGTACATTGATAACCCATTTTATACCGGCAAACTCCTGCCATTAAAACTATCGGCTATGAAAAAGATTTTTTTGTTCTTCCTGATCAGTCTTGCATTTATTTCCGCGCAAAGCCAGGACCGTCCGCTCTGGATGCGATACCCTGCTATATCTCCCGACGGGAAGACCGTGGCTTTTAGTTACCAGGGCGACCTGTACACAGTGCCTGCCACAGGGGGCACTGCCACCCTGCTCACCCTGTCCGAAGCCTATGATGCCATGCCGGTCTGGAGCCATGATGGAAAATGGATCGCTTTCGCCTCAGATCGGTATGGGAATTTTGATGTGTTCGTCATGCCTGCAACCGGTGGTGAGGCCCGTCGGCTGACCTTCTTTTCCGGTACTGACACTCCTACGGATTTTACCCCCGACAACAAACAAGTGATCTTTAATTCCAACCGCCTCGACCTGGTATCCAATGCGCAGATCGGGGGAATGGGAATGGATGAACTGTATTCCGTGCCGGTACAGGGCGGCCGCGCCACACAGCTGATCACCCAGCCCGCGGAATGGGCCCGGTTCAACAGCAAGGGGGATAAATTCCTTTTCCAGGATTATAAAGGATTTGAAAATGAATTCCGGAAACACCATACCTCTTCCGTTACCCGGGATATCTGGAGCTATGACCTGAAGACAAAAAATTTCACGCAGCTTACCCGTTTTAAAGGGGAAGACCGGAACCCGGTATTCAGCAGCAACGATAACGATTATTATTACCTGAGCGAAACACCCGGTTCTTTCAATGTGTACAAATCTTCCTTGAGTAATCCCGGTACCTCCACCGCGCTGACCAAATTCACGCGCAACCCCGTTCGCTACCTGACAGCGTCTAACGACAATACGCTTTGTTTTACTTATGACGGCGAGCTCTACACCATGAAGGAAGGTGGCAGTCCCGCCCGTTTGAATATTTCCATCCGGCTCGATGGTCGAAACAACGAGGATAAGATCGTTCCGGTCAACGGCGATATCACCGAGATGGCGGTTTCCCCGAATGGCAAAGAAGTTGTTTTTGTGGTGCGGGGTGAGATCTTTGTCAGCAGTGTGGAAGGCGGCGTAACCAAACGCATCACCAATACGGCCTCGCAGGAGCGTACTCCTATGTTCAGTCCCGATGGCCGGACCATCATCTATGCCGGCGAACGCAACAACAGCTGGAATATTTATACTTCCTCCATCGCCCGTAAAGAAGAACCATATTTTTATGCTTCCACCCTGTTAAAGGAAGAAGCATTGATGGCTACGGATAAAGAAGAGTTCCAGCCGCTCTATTCACCCGATGGCAAAGAAGTGGCTTACCTGGAAAACCGGACGACGATCCGCGTCTACAATATTGCCGACAAAAAAAGCCGGACGATCATACCCGCCGATAAAAACTATTCCTATGCCGATGGTGATCTCAGCTTCGAGTGGAGCCCCGACAGCAAATGGATCGTGACCAGTTTTATGACCGGGCTGGGGTTTGTCCGGGATGCGGGCATCGTTTCTGCCGATGGCAAGGGCACCCTTTTCAACCTCACCCAAAGCGGATTCCGGGAAACCTCACCCAGGTTTTCCCGCGACGGAAGCATGATCTACTGGCTGGGTGACCGCGACGGTTTCCGGGGGCTAAATGCCAACCCCACGACCGTTGATATCTATGGAATGTTCCTGACCCAGGACGGGTGGGACCGTTTCCGCCTGTCGAAAGAAGATTTTGAATTGCTGAAAGAACAGGAAGACAAGGAAAAGAAAAAGGATACGGCGAAGTCCGATAAAGGCGTTGCCGATATCAAGATCGAGTGGGATAATATCCGTGACCGGAAAACCCGTCTGACCACACATACTTCAGGGCTGAGTGATGCCATACTCAGCAAAAACAGTGATAAACTGTATTACCTGGCCAGCTTTGAGAGCGGTGCTGATCTCTGGGTCACCGACCTGCGGACCAGGGAAACCAAGTTGCTGGTCAAACTGAATGCCCGGGGAGCCGGCATGGAACTCTCAAAAGATGGAAAGTCCCTCTTTGTGCTATCCGGCGGTCGGATCAGCAAACTGGATGCAGAAAGCGGAAAGCGTGAAGCCGTGAATGTGAACGGGGAAATGGTGCTTGATGCCGCGGGGGAACGGGACTATATCTTCGAACATTCCTGGCGCCAGATCAAACAGAAATTTTATGTGGCCGATCTGCATGGAGTTGACTGGAATTATTATCACGACACATACCGGAAATTCCTTCCCTATATACGGAACAATTATGATTTTGCCGATATGCTCAGTGAAATGCTGGGCGAACTGAATGCTTCGCATACCGGAAGCGGTTACCGCCCCCGGGTGGAGAACGCTGATGCTACCGCTTCACTCGGTATCCTGATCGATTATGACTTCAGCGGCAAAGGAATCAAAGTGGCCGAAGTGATCCAGAAAGGTCCACTCGATAAAAAAGAATCGAAAATCAGAGCCGGTCATATCATCGAAGCCATCGACGGCCAGGAACTTGCGGCCGACCAGGACTTTTATCCCGCCCTGAACCGGAAGACCGGCAAGCAAACCTTACTCACGGTCTATGATCCGCAGACCAAGACCCGCTGGGATGAAACGGTAAAACCCATCAGCCTGGGAGCGGAGAATGAATTATTCTACCAGCGCTGGGTAGAGAACCGGAGAAAAGAGACCGAACGCTTATCCGGCGGACGGATCGGTTATGTACATGTACGCGGGATGGATGATGCCAGTATGCGGGTGGTGGTTGACGAAGTGCTGGGGAAAAACCTGGATAAGGAAGCCATCGTCGTGGATACCCGCTTTAACGGAGGCGGAAACCTGCACGAACAGTTGTCGGATTTCCTGACCGGTAAAAAATATATGGATATCGTTCCCCACGGACAACATATAGGGTATGAACCACAGATGAAGTGGATCAAACCTTCTATTGTAGTGATGGGCGAAAGCAATTATTCCGACGCGCACCTCTTCCCTGTGGCCTATAAACTCAAAAACATCGGTCAAACCCTGGGCATGCCCGTACCCGGTACCGGCACCTTTGTATGGTGGGAAACCCAGATCGATCCCACCGTGTATTTCGGCATCCCACAGGGTGGATGGATCATGCCGGATGGAAAATACTGTGAGAATACGCAACTGGAACCCGATATCCTCGTAAAAAATGATCCGGGTCTGATGAGCCAGGGAAGAGACCAGCAACTGGAACGGGCGGTGGATGAGCTGTTGAAGAATCTGCCGAAGAAGAAATAATTCATGGGTTTGAATGGTGGTTGAACAGTGGTTGAACAGTGGTTGAACAATTGTTCAACCATTGTTTACAGCTCTTGTTGGTGTTTCCAGGAGCAATATCAAACCACCGGAACATAAGAAAACCAGGGAGCACCAACAAAGGCGAAGTACTGTGAGAATACGCAACTGGAACCCGATATCCTCGTAAAAAATGATCCGGGTCTGATGAGCCAGGGAAGAGACCAGCAACTGGAACGGGCGGTGGATGAGCTGTTAAAGGATCTTCCAAAGAAGAAATAATTGAATCGGCCGGGGGAGAGAGAAATAAGAATGTCGAACAGAAGAGATCAGAATGTAGAAGGGAGGCTGCCGTATGGGTCAGAATTGGTCAATATGCAATGTTCAACGGTCTTCGATATGCCCCGTAGGGGCCTGACATCGGTTGAGAGATGATTAAGCAAACGATTTTGCCCTGTAGGGGCAACACATCGGTATAAAATATACAGACGATAAATAAGCATGTCGAAGTAGAACCTCCCCTTGTATCACAACTGCCGCAGATAACTCAACTTAACGATCGTGTGATCTTCGGTCTGTCTTTTCATAGCCGTGTTATCAAACCCGCGGTGATTGAATACCACGTACACATAAGAAAGCGGCTGGTATTCCCAGGAGAGCCGGATATTGTAGTTATCACTACTGTTGATGGAATTTCGCTGGTAAAACCCGATCAGCTGCAGACGCGGGTTCAGCGCCAGCCGGCCGGTGAGGCTCCAGAGATTGGCCGTAACGGATTCCCGGTTATCCCCCACTTCCCGGAACCGGTTCTGGTTGAGCTGTGCCGTAAGGGAAATATGCGGTACCGGGGAGAACCGGAGCGCGGTGCTTATGGTGGTCAGGTTCCCGTTGTAATAAGAACCAAAATCGAAAGAGCCGTTCAACCCGATGATCCGTGAGGGATCGGTGCTGTAATAGAAAGTATGCCGTATATAACGATACTGACCTTCTGAAATCACGATGCCCAGTGGAGCAAAGGGCTCGGTCAGCCGCTGGAAAGTGGAATTCAACAGGTAACCAAAAAAACCGCCGTTCTGTAAGTTGAACCAGATGGGGTTCATGATCACCTGGCTCTCGGTCAGCTTACCGGTGGACGCCTGGTGGTAGAATTCTGACCAGATCCCGGGTTCAAATGCGCGGATCCATTTTTTAAAAGGCAGTTTCTTCCCCCGGTAATACCAGAAGATCCCCGGCGTGGTACCGATCACATCGCTGCGGGACACAAAGCCCAGGGCCGGGTCAAAATTTTTGGTCACCAGGGTCTGGGTCCACCAGATCTTGACCTGGTTGTTTGTATAATAATACTGCGCGGACCCCGCAAAGCCATCCGCTCCTCCCTTGCTGTTGGTGGACCGGATCAGCATACTGTTCAATGAATGTGATTCCCCCAATCGGAAAAATCCATCCACCGCGGTCACCAGGTTGGTGCCGTTCTCATTATTCTTAAGGGTTACCAGGGCTCCCAGGTGACTTTGTTTTCCCAGGTTCTCGGAGTATCTACCTACAAAAAAATTGGTTCCCGGCGTGATATCATTTTTTCGCTGCCGCATGATCATGGCTCCGAAGTTCCGTTTGAGTGAACGGTACACATAACGGCCGCCGGCATCCAGGGGGATAGGATTACCTGCATCATCCAGTCCGATCCGGCGGCTAAAAAAAGGTTGAATACGCATGGAGCCCCCAGAGAGATCTTCTGCCGGTCCGACGCCAGCGCCAAAAAGAGAGGCATTCTCGAGGAAGAACTGTCTGCGTTCGGGAAAGAAGACGGAGAACCGGGTCACATTGTTCACCTGCCGGTCCGCATCGGCCTGTGCGAAATCGGTATTGAACGTGAGGTCGAGGATATTGTTGGGATTGATGGCCCATTTGATATCTCCCCCCGCGCGGAAATTATTTTTTTCCGGATCTGTTCCGGCCGGAAAATTCCGGTACTTGTCAAAAGAACCCAGGACATAAGGTTGCGCCCGGATATTTGTCCGGGGCGGAGGCGGTTGCAGGTTCTTCAGTGTCCCCGCGTAAGCCATCCGTGTGAATGTAAAGGAGCGGGGATACAGCGAGAAAGCCGAGGTCTCGTTGGTAAGCCGGCGGTTCCGTATGATATTGATTCCCCAATCCTGCAGGCTGTCGAGATTTCGAGGGTAACGGAGGGTCTGCCAGGGTATCGCCACTTCGGCGGTCCAGCCGGAATCGGTGCGGTTGGTGCGGACCTTCCAGAGCCCGTCCCAGTCCAGGTCGGTGAGGATATCATCGAAGACCAGCTGGTCCCGTTGCACGCCAAAGGGGTTGATGGAAAAAGCCATGGCATTGCGGTGGTCGTTGAACCCGTCGAGTGATACGGCCACGTAATCATGGCTGCGGTTGCTGAAATCCCTGCGGAAATCTGTGGCGCGGATGGCTTTTTTCCCGCCCGAGTCACGGGCAATCATCCCGAAATACAGGAACTGGCGGTTGTAGAGAACCAGTACTGTTGTTTTCTGACCGGGCGACCGTCCCTGGAAGGGTTCTACTTCAATAAAGTCGGGGGAGGGAACTGCCAGACTCCATTCAGCCTCATCCAGTATTCCATTCACATGGATCGGTGTCGCGATCCGGGTGGCGATGATCTCCTTTTTTACCGAATCCGGTTTGAATACCGCCGCATCCTGTGCCAGGCAGGCCAGGGGAAGCAGGAAAATCAGTACGAGTATTCGTTTCATCACCGGGTATATTTCAGCAATATAAGGAATGCGTTTTTCCCGGTAAAAGGAAAATGGGATGGATGGCAGGGTGTAAAAGGGTTGAATTGTAGTTTAACGGTTGTTGAACAATGGTTGTACAGTGGTTCAGCAACTGTTCAACTACTTTAAACCACGTTCAACTACTGTTCAACTTTCATAAACGAAAAGTATATCCATAGTCGTTACAAGCCCCCTTTAGGCATGCCAGCCATAGCACATACGAAGGCAGGGGGAAGGGAATTAAGAATATTGAACAGTGGATTTTAGAATGTAGAAGGGGAATACCAGTCACTAATAACCCAGCAGCTTCTGTATGCTTTCCTCCAGTCTCGCTTTCGCGAGGAAA
>JBMSNP010000077.1:0-12316 GCA_049421765.1 Chitinophagaceae bacterium | reverse complement strand
GGAAAAGATTGCCCAAACCGTTTAATGCATGTATAATTATTCCCATTACAAGGAAGATGACCGGAATCAAGTACTTGCATTTATGCAAGAACATCCTTTTGTAATGCTGGTTGCCACAGATGCAAAGGGCCGGGCAGAAGTCACCCAGATCCCGGTGCTGATCGATGAAAGGGAAGGAAAGCTCTTTATAAGCGGACATATTGCGCGTAAAATGAGTCACCAGAAGGCCCTTTCAGAGAACCCCGAAGCGTTGGTGATATTCACCGGTGCACATACTTACATAAGCGGCACTTATTATACCGGAAACCTGCAGCAGGCAAGTACCTGGAACTATATCGCTGTACATGCCAGGGGCCGGGTAAACTGGATGGATGAAGAAGGCCTGATCTCATTTTTGAAACGGTTTACGCTTTATTTTGAAGGAGGGAATGCAGGGTCCACCACGATCTATGACAATCTCCCAGAATCCTATCTTTCGGGTCTCCGGAAAGCGATCGTGGGTTTTGAATTGGAAGTAACCGAGCTCGATAATGTACATAAGCTCAGCCAGAACCGGGATGCTAAAAGCTACGACAACATTGTCGCATCTTTAAAGAAGCAGACCGGAGATGCCAGGGTGATCGGGGAGATCATGGAAAAACGCAGGACAAAAGTGTTCCCGGGATGAAATCTTTGATAATCTTATTAATAATTCCCGCCCTTATGGGTTGTTCAGGTTCCGCCAAGATCAAAACGAACACATTCGGCAACGGACCGGACAGTTTTGATGTCCAGGGTCACCGGGGTTGCCGAGGATTGCTGCCGGAGAATACAATCCCTGCTTTTATCCGGGCCCTTGATCTTGGAGTAACCACCCTGGAACTCGATGTGGTCATCACCCGCGATAGCCAGGTCCTGGTTTCCCATGAGCCCTGGTTCAACCGGAATATAACTACAAAGCCTGGCGGATCTTTTATGGCGGAAAATGAAGAGCGGGCCCTAAATATCTACCAGATGACCTATGCAGAAACGCAGGCATTTGATGTGGGGTTAAAGCCTTATCCCGCCTTTCCGCGGCAGGAAAAAATCAAGACTACAAAACCCCGCCTGGCAGATGTATTTGATAGTGTCCGGGCGTCCATGATGACCCGCCGACGCCCCGATCCGTTTTTCAATATCGAAATTAAATCAGATGAGAAAGGCGACGGGGTCTATCACCCGGCTCCGGTTGAATTTGTCCGGTTGGTCATGGACGTAATCCGGGAAAAGAAGATGGAGAAGCAAGTCAATATCCAGTCCTTTGATTTTCGACCGCTCCGTATCCTGCATAAAGAATTCCCTTCTCTACGCCTGGCCATGCTGATCGATGGTACGGACCGCCGTTCGGTGGAAGAGCAACTGACAGCCCTGGGATTTACGCCTGCAATATACAGCCCGCACTGGTCGCTGGTCAACCCGGAGAGAGTCCGTACCTGTCATGAAAAAGGGATGAAGATCATACCCTGGACTGTAAATGATAAATCCCGGATTGACTCACTTCGAAACCTTGGGGTGGACGGGATTATAACGGATTACCCAGATCTGTTTCAATAACAATAAGTCATAACTTCCTGTAACAGAATATTTTTTCAATTCAGGGACGGGATTAATTAGTAGAATGACGGAATTTTTATTTTTTTGCTAATGGCGTTTTTTCCAACAAGCTCAACTGAAAACCAAATTATTTTTTTTGCCGTTATAAATATTGTATAGGTTTGCTATCGAGTTTTTCTTTCATATAATATCTTATTATTCTCCCCTGAGTAAATGATTCGTGCCCTGCCTGTTGCATCTAAACAGGTATACCCTCGGCTCTGAATAGCGGTCAGCTTTATGTATGCGCGTTGCTCCGCATTCGTATACGTCTGCATGTATATTATTAAACCATTTAAACTTTCTGCTATGAAAAAAAAGTTTATTCTTTTAGCCATGGTCGGGCTGGGTTATTTTGTCGCCTCCGCACAGGAAAACCCCTGGACCCAGGTAACTGAATCGCAGGTAGGCCGTAATATTTTCCAGGATCGTGACAGGCCGGCATCTTTCAAGCTGTTTCAATTGAAGGAATCTCATTTGCAGACACACCTGAGGGATGCACCATCAGAAAAGAATATCTCCCTTGCTGCTTCTTCTTTGGTTATTCCCATCCCCGATGCAAGCGGGCTACTGCAAGAATTCAGGGTGCTGAAAGCCCCGGTCATGGATGTCAGTCTGGCGGCCCGTTACCCCGGCATAGAGTCGTTTATCGGGCAATCGGTTCAGGATCCTTCACGCGTGATCCGGTTCGCTTATTCGCCCCTGGGATTCTATGGAATGGTTTACTCGCCCGGAAAACCTACAGTGTATATTGAGCGGATTGACAAATCCACGGGTACTTATATCTGCGTGTCGGGAGAGTTTATCCCGAGACTTCCTTTTTCATGCTCCACAACTGACCCCGAAAGCGGATTGAAAGCCCTGGAATCGGAAATGCCCGTACCGCTTGCCAATGCGGATGACGGAAGCCTCCGTACCTACCGATTGGCAATGGCAGCCACTGGTGAATATTCACAATCCTGGCTTGACGGCACTGAAGCAAATGACGGGGAAAGAAGGGCCAAAGTGCTGGCTGCCATGAACAATCACATGACAAGGGTGAATGGAATCATGGAACGAGATTTTGGATTACGCATGCTCCTGATCGGGAACAATGACCTGATCATCTACCTGGATCCAGCTACAGATCCCTGGACAGCTGAATTCAATGCCAAAACCCAGGAAACCATCGATAATGTGATCGGTGATGCCAACTATGATATCGGGCATCTAGTCAAAATGGGAGGCGATAACGGAAACGCTGGCAGCGTGGGAAATGTGTGTATTGGCGGCGCAAAGGGAAGCGCCTATACCTCTCGTTCCGACTGGACCTCGGGAATTTATTTTGAAGAATATATCCTTACGCATGAGATGGGACACCAGTATGATGCCAATCATACTTTCACACATGCCGACGATAACGACAATGCCCAGATGGAACCGGGCAGCGGGAATACCATCATGAGCTATGCCGGGATCACTGGAGCCAACACCGATATCCAGTCCCTCATGGACGATTATTTTCACGGTATCAGTATCCAGCAGGCTACCGACTGGATCAAGTCACATGACTGTCATGTCACCGCCATTTCAGGACTGAATCCGCCCACCGCAAATGCCGGTTCTGATTACACAATACCCAAGTCGACTCCCTTTATATTGACTGGTAACGGATCTGACCCTGATGAAGGCGATATTCTAACTTTCAATTGGGAACAAATGGATAAGATCACCGCACCCGGCGATTTTCCCTGGTTGCCAAATCCCAACCATACATACGGACCCGAATTCAAATCCGTATTGCCCTCTTCATCCACCTCACGGACCTTCCCGGCGATGGTCAATATCCTGGATGGGTCTAATACCAATAAATGGGAAAAGCTTCCCTCAGTGAGCCGTTCCCTTAATTTCCGTTTCACAGTGAGGGATAACCACCCGGGATCAGGTCAGAATAAAAGCGATAATATGGTGGTCACCGTTGATGGCACAAAAGGCCCCTTCCTCGTTACTGCCCCAAACACCGCGGTTACCTGGTGCCCGGGTACGCATACCGTTACCTGGAGTCTGAATGGCACTGACGCCCTGGCGGCCAATGTGAAGATTTCTCTTTCCTACGACGCTGGCACAACCTTCCCGACGGTGCTTGCCGCCAGTACCCCCAACGATGGTTCAGCCGATGTGGTCATCCCCTGCACCTATGGCAAAGCGGCCCGGATCAAAGTGGAGGCGATCGGGAATATTTTCTTTGATATCTCCAATGCCGATTTTACTGTGGGTGACAATACCAAACCCACCTTTACAGTACCGGCCAATATCACCATCAACAAGGATGCGAACTGTAATTATAACGCGGGCACCGGTATTACCGGGGATGTGACCGACGAGTCGGACAACTGCGACAATACGCTAAACGCGACCTATGTGGACGGAACAGCGCCGGGATCATGTGACGGCGAAACCATCCTGACCCGTACCTGGACGCTGACCGATGATTGCGGGAACAGTACGGTGAAAGTACAGACCATTACGATCACAGACGTGACCCCGCCGACCTTTACTGACCCGGCGGATATCACGATCTACAAAGACGCGAATTGTAACCACGACGCATCGGTGGGTGTAACGGGTGATGTAACGGATGAGGACGATAACTGCGATAATACGCTTGACGCGACGTACAGCGATGTATCGGTGCCCGGCAGCTGTATCGGGGAAGAGATCATTACCCGTACCTGGACGCTGTCCGATGACTGCGGGAACAGCCTGTCCAAGTCGCAGATAATAACGGTACGGGATAACACAAAACCCGTGATCAGCAATATCAGTCCCGATCCGTCCATCCTCTGGCCTCCCAATCATAAGATGCGGGATGTAACGATCGGCTATACGGCGGTGGACAACTGCTCCCCGGTGACCAATGTACTGACTGTTGCCAGTAACGAGCCGGTGAATGGAACGGGTGACGGGGATACCGCTCCCGACTGGGAAGTGATCGATGATCATCATGTACGGCTGCGGGCCGAAAGGGCCGGTAGCGGGAACGGACGGATCTATACCATCACAATTACGTCGACCGACGATTGCGGAAATGTGGCGGTAGCGACCACCCAAGTGATGGTGCCCCATGCCATGACAACAGCGGCCATCAGCATCCTGCCCGATGAAACAACGGGCCAGGAATTGTCCGTAAGGGCGCTTCCCAATCCGAGTTCCGGTGCATTCTCGATAACCATTCTCAGTGAAAACCGGGATGACCGGGTGCTATTGAGCGTGTTTGATATGTACGGCAGGCGGATCGAAGACAAATGGGTGAACAGCGGAATGACGGTTGGCATGGGAGATCAATACAGACCCGGTACTTATCTGCTCCGGGTGATCCAGGGTAAGCTGCGGAAAGAACTGAAGCTTGTTAAACTATGATCTTGACTTTTCAATTAAAAGCAAATGGCCGGGTATTACCCGGCCATTTTTTTATCAGCAGATAAATGAAGATTTTTATCCGAAATCGGGCAGGTTCTTTTCGTTCAATCCCAGCCATTCCATCGCGTTCCGGTACTGCAGTCTGCGGGTGATTTTTTTCCCGAGGTCCATTTTTTCAATCAGGCGGCCGGGTTTTTGTTCGCCTAACGGGAAGGGATAGTCGCTGCCCAGGCAGATCTTGTCGTCGCCAAGGAGATCCAGCAGGTAGGCAAAGGCTTTTTTGTCGTGCACCAGGCTGTCAACCCAGAACTTTCCCAGGTATTCCTTCGGGTTGATGGGGTTGTCTACTGCAGTCAGGTCAGGGCGTACTTTAAACCCGTGTTCGATGCGTCCCAGTGTGTAAGGAAAGGATCCGCCGCCATGAGCAAAAGCAACGCGGAGTTTGGGAAATTTTTCAAATACACCCCCGAATATCAGGGAACAAATCGCCCGGGCTGTCTCGGCAGGCATTCCCACCAGCCAGGGGAGCCAGTATTTTTCCATTTCGTTTTCACCCATCATGTCCCAGGGATGGATAAACAGGGCGCAACCCAGTTTTTCCGCTTCCGCGTAAAAAGGGAAAAAATCCGGATCCGACAGGTTTTTACCATTGATATTGCTCCCGATCTCGATCCCGGGCATTTTCAGCATCTTGACACAGCGTTCCATTTCCCCGATAGCCAGTTCCGGGTCCTGCAGGGGAACGGTACCCAGGCCGATAAAATGATGAGATTCGCGGTCGACCGTTTCCGCGATATGATCATTGAAAAACCGGGAGGTTTCCAGGCCGTCGGCCGGCCTGGCCCAGTAATTGAACAGCACCGGAATCGTGGACAATACTTGTATCGTCACATCCGCTTCTTCCATTTGTTGGAGCCGGATCTCAGGTTTGAATGCATTTTCGTTTACGACCCGGAAAACCTTGTCGCCTTTCATCATACAGGCTTCACATTCCCGGTGTTCGAGGTGAATGAATTCTCCATACCCGAACTTCTGTGTCCAGTTGGGCATCTTTTCGGGCATGATATGAGTGTGGATGTCGATCTTCATGTGCGGTTGATTGGTTTAGGGGTTGGTTGTTGAGAAGTTTATCAGTTAATGGGTTGAAATGGTGAAAATCCGGTCCTTGACAGGGGGTTTAAAATCATCAGGTTAATTTTTTAGTTCCTATTTCAACCCGTAAACCGTTCAACCCTTCAACTATTAAACCTTTTTAACCGGAGGTTCCATTACAGCTCCGCATTGGGAGCAGGTCCGGTGTAGGGTATCTTCCCAGAACCGGTTCATCACCGGGGGCAGTTGCTTGACGATATCATCCACATGCAGCTTTTCTTCATATAATTTATGACCACATTGCTCACAATACCACATAAAGCCGTCATCTTCGGTTTCCCGCTTTTTTTCAATCACCAGTCCAACCGTACCCGGGCCGCGCTGAGGGGAATGCGGGGTCCGGGGAGGGAGCAGGAACATGTCACCCTCGCGGATCGGGATATCCTTGAATTCGCCGTTGTCGATGATCTTTAACACGATATCCCCTTCTACCTGGTAGTACAATTCTTCGGTTTCATTAAAGTGATAATCCTTCCGGGCGTTTGGCCCTCCCACGACCATCACAATAAAATTTTCCGCATCCTTGTATACACATTGATTTCCGACGGGAGGTTTCAATAGGTCCCGGTTCTCGTCGATCCATTTTTTCAGGTTAAAGGGGGCAAGCACAGCCATGGGTATTCAATTTTTGGGGAACCGGCCGGGAAGCCGTGATTCCGGGTTCATTTGATCATTGGGTCTTTGGCCTTCAAGGCTCTTTCATAAAGCGAAAAATTACGACAATTTTCTTTAGGTTTGACACCATGAATCTATCCCTGGAAGGAAAATATGCGGTTGTTTGCGGAAGCTCCCAGGGTATTGGATTGGCAATCGCTGAAGAACTGGCCCGGCTCGGGGCTCATTGCACCTTGCTTTCCCGGAATGAAGAAGCACTCCGCCTGGCCGTTGGTCAACTGGATCATTCCTCGGGTCAAACACACCAATACCTCGTCGCGGATTTTAACCATCCCAACGAAGTGCGATCGGTCATCCAGGCATATACGGAACAGTACCCGGTACATATCCTGGTAAACAATACGGGCGGGCCCGTGGCCGGTCCGTTGCTGGAAGCCGATGAAGATGCCATCCGCGCCGTTTTTAACCAACACCTTATTTGCAACCACATCCTCGCGAAAGCGTGTGTGCCTTCCATGAAAGAGGAAGGGTATGGCCGGATCATCAATATTATTTCAACATCTGTAAAGGTTCCGCTGAAGAACCTGGGGGTCAGCAACTCGATACGCGGTTCCGTGGCCAGTTGGGCTAAAACGCTCGCCAATGAACTGGGCCAGTTCAATATTACCGTGAATAATGTGCTCCCCGGTTTTACCGGAACCCGGCGACTGGCAACGCTTGTGGAAAATATTGCGCTACGCGGGAACACGGATGTGGAAACCGTACAACAGAAAATGATGGAGGAAGTGCCGATGAAAAGATTTGGCGAGGCATCCGAAGTGGCTGCCGTTGCAGCCTTTCTGGCTACCCCTGCAGCATCCTATGTGAACGGGACCAGTATCCCGGTGGATGGTGGGCGCACGGGAAGCATTTGAGAAACCGGCTGCCCGGAAAAAACGGGTACATTTTGTTGGATCCAAATTGAGGAAACATTACATGAACACCATTCCGTTGACACCCGTATGATTTTTAAACTTATTATCCCAAAGACCTCACAACCCTTCAGCCATCAAACTTAATATACCATATCACCTCGAAAATTATATCGGCGGGAACCTGATCGCACCGCTCAGCGGGAACTTCATAGATAATTTTGATCCGTCCACAGGCCAGATATGCGGACAGATCCCGGATTCTCATAAAAAGGATGTGGATGCCGCAGTGAACGCGGCCAAAAAAGCGTTTCCCGCATGGAGTGTAACACCCGTGGAAGAACGGTTTCGTCTCCTAAACAGGATCGCTGAACTGATCGATGCAGACTTGGAGGAACTGGCCCTGGCGGAAACCCTTGACAACGGAAAGCCACTCTGGCTGAGCCGGAAAGTCGATATCCCCCGGGCTTCCGCCAATTTCCGCTTCTTTGCGACCGGAATCATGCATTTCCCCTCGGAGAGCCACATGATGGAAGACAAAGCGGTTAACTATACCCTCCGCCAGCCAATTGGTGTGGTAGGGTGTATCTCCCCGTGGAACCTTCCGCTTTACCTGTTTACTTGGAAGATAGCGCCGGCACTCGCGGCCGGAAACTGTGTAATCGCCAAACCATCTGAAGTGACTCCGGTCACCGCCTTCCTGCTTTCCAAAATCTGTCAAAAAGCAGGTTTGCCGGCCGGGGTACTGAATATCATTCACGGTACAGGACCGGGAGCCGGTGAAGCGATCGTCACACACCCCGAGATCAAGGCGATCTCATTTACCGGAAGTACACGTGCCGGGGAACGGATCGCTTCGCTTGCTGCACCAAAATTCAAAAAACTTTCCCTGGAACTCGGGGGGAAAAATCCCGCCGTCATTTTTGCCGATTGCGAATGGGAAAAAATGATGACGGAAACGATCCGCTCCTCATTCAGCAACCAGGGCGAGATTTGTCTCTGCGGAAGCCGCATTCTAATTGAGCAGAGTGTTTATGAGCGCTTCCGGGATGAGTTTGTTGAAAGAACCCGTCAGCTTAAAGTCGGAGACCCTTTAATGGAAGATTCCAAACAGGGCGCCATCGTGAGCAAAACACATTTTGAAAAAATCCTGCGATGCATCGATGCCGCCCGGCAGGAGGGAGGCCGAATCCTTTGTGGAGGGCATGCCGTGAAACCGGAGGGTCGTTGTGAAAACGGGTACTTTATCGAACCTACCGTGATCGAAGGGCTTGGGCCGGGCTGCCAGACAAACCAGGAAGAAATTTTCGGACCGGTGGTTACCCTGCAGCCGTTCAAAAATGAGGCAGAAGCCCTTCAATTGTCGAATGCTACTTCATACGGCCTCGCGGCCACCATTTGGACAAAGGATATCTCCCGGGCGAACCGCATGGCGGCGGGGATACATTGCGGGATCGTGTGGGTGAATTGCTGGCTGCTTCGTGACCTCCGCACTCCGTTTGGCGGAATAAAGAACAGCGGGGTCGGAAGAGAAGGTGGGTGGGAAGCACTCAGGTTTTTTACAGAACCAAAGAATGTTTGTGTGCAGTTGTAAGAAAGTACCAGGGATCAAAAATCCAAAGCCAAAAAAATGAGTAAGGAAATCATACATACCGATAAAGCCTCCGCCCCCTTGGGTGCTTATCCGCATGCCAGAAGAGTGGGAAACCTCCTTTTTCTTTCGGGGATCGGACCGCGAAATCCGGCCGACAATTCCATACCGGGCCTTGAACTGGACTCCGATGGCAAGATCATCCGGTATGATATCGAAGCGGAATGCCATCGTGTTTTTGCCAATGTAAAAGCCGTGCTGGAAGCCAGCGGAAGCAGTTGGGACAAGATCGTTGATGTGACGGTATTCCTGACTCATATGAAAGAGGATTTCCCGGTCTATAACCGGATATATGCCGAATATTTCAAGCAGGTGCAGGCCTGCCGGACCACTGTGGAAGTAAAGAGCCTGCCTACCCCGATCTCGATCGAATTAAAAGTGATTGCGACGGTCTGACTGGGTCATTTCATAAATCCCGCGGGACCGGCGGAAGCCCAAACAGGTCCATCGCCCAATGGAATACGCAAACAGCCTGGAATTTGCCAGACAAGCGGATGAACAAGACCCCCTGAAGGATTTTCGCGGGAAGTTTTTCATCCCGCAGCATCAGGGCCGCGACGCGGTATACTTCACGGGGAATTCGCTGGGTTTGCAGCCCCGGACAACGGCCTCTTATGTACAGCAGGAACTGGACGACTGGGCCCGGATGGGAGTGGAAGGACATTTTCAGGCGCGCAATCCATGGATGCCATACCATGAGATTTTCCCGCGCCAGCTTTCCCGGATCATCGGCTGTCATGAAACCGAAGTGGTGGTCATGAACCAACTGACAGTGAACCTACACCTGTTGCTGGTTACCTTTTACCGGCCCACATCGAAACGATATAAAATTCTTTGTGAGGCGAAAGCCTTTCCTTCAGATCAATATGCACTGGAATCACAGGTACGCTATCATGGTTATGATCCCGCGGAGGCGATCATTGAAGTCAGTCCCCGTTCCGGGGAGCAACTGTTGCGCCATGAGGATATCCTCGCGGCGATCGCCGAACACGGAGAATCTCTTGCTACCGTCCTGATGGGAGGGGTAAACTATTATTCCGGGCAGCTATTTGATATGGAGTCGATCACCCGGGCTGCCCACGCGGCGGGGGCAATGGCTGGTTTTGATCTGGCTCATGCCGCCGGAAATGTAGAACTCCGTCTGCACGATTGGGATGTGGATTTCGCCTGCTGGTGTTCTTATAAGTACCTGAACAGCGGACCCGGTGGGGTGGCCGGTGTGTATATCCATGAGCGACATGCGACCAATAAAAGCCTTCCCCGGTTTGCGGGCTGGTGGGGCTACCGGAAGGACACCCGGTTCAATATGGAAAAAGGATTTGATGCCATCCCGACGGCTGAAGGATGGCAGCTGAGCAATGCCCCTGTTTTGAGTATGGCTGCACACAAGGCCGCGCTGGATATATTCGAAGAGGCAGGGCAGGAAAGACTTCATGCGAAAAGAAAAAAGCTGTCCGGGTTTTTATACTACATCCTTGAAGAATGCAATACCAAAGCCGGGGAGCAAATGATCGAGATCATTACTCCTTCCGATCCTGCAAAACGAGGATGCCAGCTGTCGATGCAGTTAAGGGAAAAAGGAAGAGAGGTCTTTGCGGAACTGAGCCGGCAGGGTGTGATCGCCGACTGGAGGGAACCGAATGTGATCCGCGCCGCCCCGGTTCCATTGTATAATTCCTATGAAGACGTGTACCGGTTCGGGGAGATCATCAGTTCTATTTTATAATTCCCCTGGTGCAGTGTTTCCGCAAAAATCCGGAAACGGCTATAAAGATTAAATATGAAAAAAGAAATTACGGTTATCGGGGCCGGTTTGGTGGGGTCATTACTTTCCATTTATCTTTCCAGGCGAGGGTATCGTGTCAGCATGTTTGAACGCCGGGGGGATATGCGGAAGGAAAAGCTGAGTGCCGGCAGATCCATCAACCTGGCCCTTAGCGACCGGGGGTTACAGGCACTGGAAAAAGTGGGGCTGGCAGAAGAGATCAAAAAGATTTCCATTCCCATGCACGGCCGGTTTATTCATAACCTCGAGGGCGATCCGGCTTTCCAGCCATACGGGAAAGAAGGACAATTTATCAATTCTGTTTCAAGAGGCACACTGAATATGAAACTGATGGATCTCGCAGAGGCGCATGGCGTGGAGATCCGGTTTAATCATAAATGCTCGGGGATCGATTGGGATCCGTTAGCCATAAGTTTTGAAAAACCCGGAGGGGAATCACTGGTTATTCAGCCGGATCTGTTATTCGGAGCCGATGGCGCCTATTCCGCGGCCCGTCTACAGCACCAGTTGCAGCACGACCGGTTCGATTACAGCCAGTATTATATCGACTGTGGTTATAAGGAATTGACTATTCCTCCCAATTCTTCCGGCGGGTTTGCGATGGAAGTAAACGCTTTGCATATCTGGCCGCGGAAGGATTATATGCTGATCGCACTGCCCAACCTGGATTGCTCCTTTACATGTACTCTTTTCTTCCCGTTTGAGGGAGAAGCTTCCTTTGCCAGGCTCGACAGTCCTGAGAAGGTCCGGGCTTTCTTTGAAGCAACTTTCCCCGATGCGGTGCCGTTGATGCCGGGTTACGTGGAAGATTTTTTCACCAATCCCACTTCCTCCCTGGTCACTGTGAAATGTTTTCCCTGGATCCGGGATGATCGTTTCGCGCTGATCGGGGATGCCGCACACGCGATCGTACCCTTTTTCGGACAGGGCATGAACTGCGGGTTTGAAGATTGCCGTATTCTGGATGAACTGATCGGGCAGAACGGGGACGACTGGTATTCGATACTAAACCAATACCAGGATCTTCGAAAACCTGATGCAGATGCCATCGCCGACCTGGCCATCGGGAATTTTACCGAAATGCGTGATCGAACTGCAGATCCGGGTTTCCTGCTCCAGAAAAAGATTGAGGCAAGGCTCCATGAAAAATATCCCGATCAATGGATCCCCGCCTACTCACAGGTTACATTC
>JBMSNP010000076.1:0-12341 GCA_049421765.1 Chitinophagaceae bacterium | reverse complement strand
TGAACTGGGCACAGGTGGAGGCAATCGCCAAGGACAAGATGCCCGACCTGAACTGTTTTACCGTCGAAAGCGCCATGAAAATGGTGGCCGGTACAGCCCGCAGCATGGGCCTGACCGTAGAGGGAAAAGCTCCGTGGGAAAATTAATCTTCTGATTTTAAAACGAATTATCATGGCATTCATCAGTAAAAAAAGAAAGGTTGCGGATACCAAGGTAGACGGCAACAAATCATATTCATTAAAGGAGGCATCCGCACTGGTTAAGCAGATTACCACTTGCAAATTCGATGCTTCCGTGGACCTGCACGTACGTCTTGGGGTTGACCCCAAGAAGGCCGACCAGGCCATTCGTGGTACCGTTACGCTTCCCCACGGTACAGGTAAAACCAAAAAAGTATTAGTGCTTTGCACACCCGATAAAGAAGCCGAAGCGAAAGCAGCCGGTGCCGATTATGTCGGTCTGGACGAATTCGTGACCAAGATCGAAGGTGGCTGGGTGGATGTGGACGTTATCATTGCCACTCCTTCCGTAATGCCCAAGATCGGTAAGCTGGGTAAAGTGCTCGGTCCCCGTAACCTCATGCCGAACCCCAAGACCGGGACAGTGAGCAACGATGTGGCCGGTGCTGTTAATGAAGTAAAAGGCGGTAAGATCGCCTTCAAGGTCGACAAAGCCGGTATCATTCATGCTTCTATCGGCCGGGTAAGCTTTACACCGGAAAAAATTGCCGAGAACAGCCAGGAGCTGCTCAACGCAATCATCCGTGCAAAGCCGTCGAGCGCAAAAGGTACTTACCTGAAGGGCATCAGCATGGCCAGCACCATGAGCCCGGGTATTGTGATTGACTCCAAAGCATTTGTACATTAATATCGGCCCTGCCGAAAAAAATAACTATCATGACAAAAGATCAAAAAAATGAAGTGATCGAAGTACTGAAGGGTAAATTCTCCCAGTACAACAACTTCTATGTAACCGATACGGAATCCCTGACCGTTGAGCAGGTTGGCAAATTGCGCCGGGCCTGTTTCGACAAGAAAGTGGAAATGAAAGTGGCCAAAAACACCCTGATCAAAAAGGCGCTGGAGGCCCTCGACAACGAAAAATACGCCGGGATGTTTGATTCCCTGCACAAGGTGACCGCCCTGATGTTCTCCGAGAACCCCAAGGAGCCGGCCCTGATCATCAGTTCCTTCCGGAAGGAAAGCAACGGCGAAAGACCGGTGATGAAAGCCGCCTTTATCAATGGCGATGTGTATATGGGCGATAACCAGCTTGCCACGCTTACCAAGATCAAAACAAAGAACGAACTGATCGGCGAGGTAATCGGGCTGCTGCAGTCCCCGGCCAAACGTGTCCTTTCCGCCCTGCTCCAGCATGCAGAGAAGCAGGCAGAAGGCGCTCCGGCAGAATGAGAAAACGCTTTTGGCTAAAAGCCAGTAGCTTTCTATAAACAATTTTTTTAAAACCGCCGTCGGATCCGCCGAAAACGGATATGAAGACGGTAAAAATTCAACACAAAATGGCAGATGTAAAAGCACTCGCGGAAAGCCTGGTAGGCCTGACCGTAAAAGAAGTACAGGAACTCGCAGATTTCCTTAAAACCGAATATGGTATCGAACCTGCTGCAGCCGCAGTAGTAGTAGCTGCCGGTGACGGTGGTGGGGCAGCAGCCGCTGAAGAAAAGACCGCATTCAACGTGGTTCTGAAAAATGGCGGTGCCTCCAAACTGAACGTAGTGAAGATCGTGAAAGACCTGACTGGTCTCGGTCTGAAAGAAGCCAAAGACCTGGTAGACGGCGCTCCGAAGAACATCAAGGAAGGCGTTTCCAAAGCAGAGGCAGAAGAGATCGCAGCCAAGCTGAAAGAAGCCGGCGCCGATGTCGAAATCGCTTAATCAGTTTCTGGAAAATATCTAAACCCTTTGCGTAGCAAAGGGTTTTTTTTATTTCATTCCCCTGTTGAGAACGACAGATAAGGCAGAAGCCTTTCGAGTTCCTGCCCGGTTAACGCCAGCACTTTCTTCAGGTCTTCCGGTTGCCGGAAAGGACCGTTTTGACCCCGGTAAGAGATAATCGGACGGGCCAGTTCATACCGGATATAAGGATGGGTCTTTAGTTCTTCTTCAGTGGCTGTATTGATAAAAATCCTTCTGACCGGAGTGCTTCCCCGATCCAGCATGGGTTTGATCCGTCGAAAAGTGGAGTCTGGTAAACCAAATGTTTCACCAACCTGGTCAACGGAATAAAATCCACCCAGTTTTTCCCTGAACTTCACTATCCGGGCTGCCAGTTTCTGCCCGATGCCTGGGAGGGAAATAAAAGTATTTGAGTCGGCCAGGTTGATATCCAACCTCTCGTATCTTTTATCCGTATTCTGGAACGGTCGCACCGTTTTTTTTTCATAATTAGAATCCACCCCGTTATTCCCGTTAATCTTTACAAAAGGAGCAAGTCTCCGGAATTCTTCCGGGAAAAGACCATAGATTTTCTCCAGGTCTTCCGGCTTTCTGAATCGCCCCCCTTTCCTGAGGTAATTTTCAATCGTACGGATCGTCCGCTCACGGAGCCCCAGCCTTTTCCAGCCTTCCGAAGACAGGGTGTTGGGATCGAACAGAAACAGGGTGGAGGGGGTATCGTATTTTTTTAAGTTGTTATTTCCTGAGCGAAAGAAAGCGTTTCTTTTTCCGCTGCCGGAATCCTTTTCCTGTGTTGCCGATCTTTCCAGATTGCGAAAGACCTCCATCCAACTGGTATCATGAACCTCAGAAATAGGCTCCCCGGTTTCTGAAATCACCCGGGGCAGGACAGAGATCCCGGCAATAAGGGCCAATAATATCAGAACGGCTATTCTTTCCCGCCTTGTAAAGCGGAAGTATTCTTGCCAGGGATCATCGTTTTTCATGACCGGAAATTAGACTCGTTTCGGGTCCCCGGAAGGGTGGATAAACGGGTCATTTCCTGCTTTTTGGCCGGATTGTTGTGAGCAAAGTTTTCTTGGCCGGGAATTTAAATTCCTTACCTTTGCCATCCTTTATTTTGGCCAAATATATTTTGACATCCCAAATCACGCGTAAGTAGTTGAATTTCACAGGCTTTCATTTTTTTTAAAAAGAAGGCCTGTTAGTGATTTGTATGTCCCCATCGTTGTAAAAACCGGTTTTACGCTATGCCTTCAACAAAAGTGAACTCAAGAGTGGATTTCGGTAAAATCAAGCACTTAGCCGAAGCTCCTGATCTCCTCGAAGTGCAGATCCAGTCATTCAAAGAATTCTTCCAGCTGGAAACGACCCCCGACAAACGAAATATCGAGGGATTGTTCCGCGTGTTCAAGGAAAATTTCCCGATCACGGACACCCGGAACATTTTCGTGCTGGAATTTCTTGACTATTTCATAGACCCGCCCCGTTACACAATCGAAGAGTGTATGGAGCGTGGGCTTACCTATGCCGTTCCCCTGAAGGCCAAACTCCGCCTCAGCTGTAACGACGAGGAGCACGTCGATTTCCAGACCATCGTACAGGATGTATTCCTCGGGAATATCCCTTATATGACCCCCCGGGGGACATTTGTGATTAACGGCGCCGAGCGGGTCGTGGTATCACAGCTGCACCGTTCACCCGGCGTATTCTTTGGCCAGTCCGTTCACCCGAACGGGACAAAGATCTATTCTGCCCGGGTCATCCCCTTCAAAGGGGCCTGGATGGAATTCGCGACCGATATCAACAACGTGATGTACGCGTATATCGACAGGAAGAAAAAATTCCCGGTAACCACCCTGTTGCGTTCGATCGGCTACGAAACCGACAAGGACATCCTCGAACTGTTCGGGATGGCCGACGAAGTAAAAGTGGATAAAAAATCCCTGAGCAAATACGTTGGTAAACGCCTCGCCGCACGGGTACTCCGTACCTGGGTGGATGATTTTGTTGACGAGTATACCTGTGAGGTCGTTTCAATCGAGCGGAATGAAATCGTGATGGAAAGGGATACGGTGCTTGATGAAGATGCCATCAGTACGATCGTGGAACTGGATGTAAAAAGTGTCTTTATCCAGCGTGAAGACGTTGGAGGTGACTATGCAATCATCTACAACACCCTGAACAAGGACACTTCCAACAGCGAACTCGAAGCTGTCCAGTTTATCTACCGCCAGCTGCGCGGAGCGGATGCGCCGGACAACGAGACCGCACGCGGTATCATCGATAAATTATTCTTCAGCGACAAACGCTACGATCTCGGAGAAGTGGGCCGTTACAAGATCAACCGCAAACTGAATCTTGACCTGCCCCTGGAAAAGAAAACCCTGACCAAGGAAGATATCATCCTGATCATAAAATATCTCGTTCGCCTCACCAACGGCAAAGCGGAGATCGATGACATCGATCATCTCAGCAATCGCCGGGTTCGCACAGTGGGTGAACAGCTCTACGCCCAGTTTGGCGTGGGTCTGGCCCGGATGGCGCGAACAATCCGCGAGCGGATGAACGTACGTGACAATGAAGTGTTCACCCCGGTGGATCTTATCAATGCACGGACCCTTTCTTCGGTGATCAACTCTTTCTTCGGAACTTCTCAGCTGTCGCAGTTCCTTGACCAGACAAACCCCCTAAGCGAGATCACGCACAAGCGTCGTATTTCCGCACTGGGGCCCGGTGGTTTGAGCCGGGAGCGCGCCGGTTTCGAGGTGCGGGACGTTCACTATTCACACTATGGTCGTCTGTGTACGATCGAGACACCGGAAGGACCCAACATCGGTCTGATCTCCACGCTTTGCGTACACGCCAAGATCAACGACATGGGCTTTATCGAAACCCCGTACCGCAAGGTAGATAACGGTAAAGTGGATATGAGAAAACTGTCTTTCCTGAGTGCGGAAGAAGAGGACCTGGCGAAGATTGCCCAGGCCAACTCTTCACTCAACGAGAAAGGCGAGTTTACGGAAGAAAAAATTGTCAGCCGCCAGACCGGGGACTTCCCCATCCTGGAAAAAGACGAGGTTGAATATATGGACGTGGCCCCCAACCAGATTGTAGGACTGAGTGCATCCCTGATACCTTTCCTGGAGCACGATGACGCCAACCGGGCCCTGATGGGATCAAACATGCAACGCCAGGCTGTGCCGCTGATCCGACCGGATGTTCCGATCGTAGGAACCGGACTGGAAGGAAAAGCCGCCCGGGACGCCCGGATCCAGATACACTCCGATGGTAATGGTATCGTAGAATTTGTAGATGCCAATGAGATACATGTCCGTTACGACCGCGATGAAGCCGAAAAGCTGGTCAGCTTTGAAGAGGACCTGCGGATCTACAAACTGACCAAATTCATAAAGACCAACCAGGAAACCTGTATCAACCTTAAACCCGCCGTAAAGAAGGGCCAGAAGGTGAAAAAAGGTGATTTCCTTACAGAAGGTTATGCCACAAAGGAAGGGGAACTGGCACTGGGTAAAAACCTGAAAGTGGCATTCATGCCCTGGAAAGGTTACAACTTCGAGGATGCCATCGTGATCAGCGAGCGTGTGGTTAAGGAAGATCTTTTCACTTCTGTTCACATCTCCGAATACGAACTGGAAGTACGTGATACCAAACTGGGTGAGGAAGAACTGACCCCGGATATCCCGAACGTATCAGAAGAAGCGACCAAGGACCTTGATGAATACGGAATCATCCGCATCGGGGCGCAGGTGAAGGAAGGAGATATTCTTATCGGTAAGATTACTCCGAAGGGAGAAAGCGATCCTACACCGGAAGAGAAACTGCTGCGCGCCATCTTTGGTGATAAAGCAGGTGATGCCAAAGACGCATCGCTAAAAGCCCCCAACGGGGTGGAAGGCGTGGTGATCGGCAAAAAACTATTCCAGCGCGCCAAAAAAGATAAAAATGCCAAAGTGCGGGAGAAGGCCGCGATGGAGAAACTCGAGCGGATGCACGAAAAGAACGAAAATGACCTGAAGGAAGTGCTTCTTGAAAAACTGACCACGCTGCTGAAAGAGTTCACTTCCGCGGGGGTTAGCAACAATTTCGGGGAAGTACAGATCGGCAAAGGGGCCAAGTTTACGGAGAAAAACCTCCGCGGTCTCGATTATGCCAATATCAACCCGCTTGGATGGACCGGCGACCGGAAAGTCGACGATAACATCAATACCCTTCTTCACAATTACAATATCAAGTATAACGAAGAATTGGGTCGTTACAAGCGGGAGAAATTCAATATCAGTATCGGTGACGAACTTCCTGCCGGTGTTCTTAAACTGGCAAAAGTGTACCTCGCTGTGAAACGGAAACTCAAAGTGGGGGATAAGATGGCAGGGCGTCACGGAAACAAGGGCATTGTGGCCAAGATCGTTCGCCAGGAAGACATGCCGTTCCTCGAGGATGGCACGCCTGTGGATGTGGTCCTGAACCCGCTGGGGGTACCCAGCCGGATGAACCTGGGCCAGATCTACGAAACGATCCTCGGCTGGACCGGGGAAAAACTCGGACTCAAGTTTGCCACTCCCATCTTCGATGGTGCGTCAGTAGACGAAATCGCCGGGTATTGCGAACAGGCTGCGATTCCGATGTACGGGCATACCTACCTCTACGACGGGGAGACCGGGGAGAAATTCCACCAGAAAGCGACTGTCGGTATCATCTATGTGATCAAACTGCATCACATGGTGGATGATAAGATGCACGCCCGTTCAATCGGTCCTTACAGCCTCATTACCCAACAGCCCCTCGGTGGTAAAGCCCAGTTTGGGGGCCAGCGTTTCGGGGAAATGGAAGTGTGGGCACTCGAAGCCTATGGTGCATCGAATATCCTGCAGGAATTGCTTACCATTAAATCGGATGATATCATCGGCCGTGCCAAGACCTATGAGTCGATCGTAAAAGGGGATAACGTGCCGCGTGCCGGCGTGCCCGAATCATTCAATGTACTGGTGCATGAACTGAGAGGACTGGGTCTCGACCTGAAATTTGATTAACCTATGCCGCGGGTGGCAAACAGAACCCGCAGCAGCAAGGAGTAAAAAATAGTATCAACGGTCTTTGGCTCAGGCCAGGGACCAAAAGCTAAAAGCTAAAAAGATATGGCTATCAAAAAAGAAAATCGTCCCAAAGCTGGTTTTTCCAAGATCACCATCGGTCTGGCTTCCCCGGACACCATTCTCGAGAGAAGCTATGGCGAGATATTAAAGCCGGAAACGATAAACTACCGTACTTACAAACCGGAACGCGATGGTCTGTTCTGCGAAAGGATCTTCGGTCCCGTTAAGGATTATGAATGTGCCTGTGGAAAGTACAAGCGGATCCGGTACAAAGGGATCGTGTGCGACCGATGCGGTGTGGAAGTGACCGAGAAAAAAGTCCGCCGGGAACGCATGGGCCATATTAAACTTGTGGTGCCGGTGGTTCACATCTGGTACTTTAAATCCCTCCCGAATAAGATCGGTTACCTGCTCGGGGTCAGCTCCAAGAAGCTGGAAACAATTGTTTATTACGAAAGATATGTGGTGATTCAGCCCGGTATCCGAGTAGATAAGGGGCAGAATTACGGCGATCTCCTGACGGAAGAGGAATACCTGGATATCCTGGATACACTTCCAAAGGAAAACCAGTATCTCCCCGATGATGATCCCAACAAGTTCATCGCCAAAATGGGTGCCGAGGCCGTACACGATATGCTGGCCCGGATTGATCTGGACCAGTTATCCTTCGACCTGCGCAATGCCGCAGCCACCGAAACCTCCCAGCAACGGAAGGCGGATGCCCTGAAAAGGCTGAGCGTTGTGGAAGCATTCCGTGATGCCAACACCCGGATCACCAACCGCCCCGAGTGGATGGTGATGCAGTATATCCCGGTCATCCCCCCCGAACTTCGCCCCCTCGTTCCCCTCGACGGCGGACGTTTCGCTTCTTCCGACCTCAATGACCTCTACCGCCGCGTAATCATACGGAACAACCGTCTTAAGCGTCTCCTGGAGATCAAGGCCCCTGAAGTGATCCTCCGGAATGAGAAGCGGATGCTCCAGGAAGCGGTGGATTCTTTATTCGACAATAGCCGGAAATCAAATGCAGTAAAAGCCGAGGGTGGCCGTGCTCTGAAATCACTCAGCGACGTGCTGAAAGGAAAACAGGGCCGTTTCCGCCAGAACCTCCTGGGTAAGCGGGTTGACTACTCCGGCCGTTCGGTGATCGTGGTTGGCCCCGAGTTGAAACTTCACGAATGCGGGTTACCCAAGGATATGGCCGCCGAACTTTTCAAGCCCTTTATCATTCGCAAGCTGATCGAGCGGGGTATCGTAAAAACCGTGAAGTCTGCCCGTAAACTGGTGGATAAGAAAGAAGCCGTGGTTTGGGATATCCTCGAAAATATCCTCAAAGGCCACCCTGTGATGCTGAACCGCGCCCCGACCCTTCACCGGTTGTCTATCCAGGCCTTCCAGCCCAAACTGATCGAAGGGAAAGCCATCCAGCTTCACCCGCTGGTTACCACCGCTTTCAACGCCGACTTCGACGGTGACCAGATGGCCGTGCACGTGCCCCTGAGCCATGCCGCGATCCTGGAAACCCAGTTGCTGATGCTGGCCTCCCACAACATCCTTAATCCGCAGAACGGTACCCCGATCACCCTGCCTTCACAGGACATGGTGTTGGGTCTGTACTATATCACCAAAGGCAAAAGAACAACCGCTACGGAAACAGTTCGCGGGGAAGGGAAATTTTTCTATTCCAGCGAAGAGGTGATCATTGCCTACAACGAAGGCAAGGTGGACCTGCATGCATGGATCAAGGTTAAAACGAATATCCGGAACGCTGATGGTTTGCTTGAGCACAAACTTGTCGAGACCACAGTTGGCCGGGTGCTCTTTAACCAGTTTGTTCCCGCCGAAGTTGGTTTTGAAAATGAACTCCTGACCAAAAAGAATCTCAGAGAAATAATCGGGGATATCATCCGGATCACAAATGTGCCGAAAACGGCCCGCTTCCTGGACGATATCAAGACCCTCGGCTTCCGTACTGCCTTCCAGGGAGGTCTGTCATTCAATATCAATGACCTGATCATCCCGGATGTCAAGGAAGAATTGCTGGAGAATGCGAAAGGGGAAGTAGATGAAGTGTGGGACAGCTACAACATGGGTCTGATCACAAATAATGAAAGGTATAACCAGATCGTGGATATCTGGAGCCGGGTGGATACCCGGATCACGGAGACCCTGATCCGCGAACTGAGCAATGACAAGCAAGGATTCAATTCAGTATATATGATGCTCGATTCCGGGGCACGTGGTTCCAAACAGCAGATCAAACAGCTGGCCGGAATCCGGGGGCTGATGGCCAAACCCCGGAAATCCGGTTCTACCGGTTCCGAGATCATCGAAAACCCGATCCTGTCCAACTTCAAAGGCGGCCTGAACGTATTGGATTACTTTATTTCCACCCACGGTGCACGGAAAGGTCTGGCTGATACGGCCCTGAAGACTGCCGATGCCGGTTACCTCACCCGCCGTCTGGTGGACGTGGCCCAGGATGTGGTGATCACCGAAGAAGATTGCGGAACACTCCGTGGTATCGCAACCTCGGCGCTCAAGGATAATGAAGATATCATTGAACCGTTGTCTGACCGGATCGCCGGAAGGACATCTCTCCATGATGTTTATGACCCTGTATCCGATGCCCTGATCATTTCAGCCGGTGACGAGATCACCGCTGACCTGGCAAGGAAGATCGAAGAGGCAGGTATTGAAACGGTTGAGATTCGTTCCGTACTTACCTGCGAAAGCAAACGCGGTGTGTGTGTGAAATGCTACGGTAAAAACCTGGCTTCAGGTAACCTGGCCCAGAAAGGCGATGCGGTGGGAATCATCGCCGCCCAGTCGATCGGGGAACCGGGTACCCAGCTGACCCTGCGTACCTTCCACGTGGGTGGTGTCGCCGGATCGGCTTCTGTGGAATCAACCCTGATTGCCAAGTTCGACGGAACAATCCAGTTCGACGGACTCAGGACAGTAACATATACCAATGGCGAAGGCAACAAATCTCAGGTGGTAATCGGACGTACCGGTGAAGTTCGTATCATCGACACCAAGAACGATCGCCTGATGATCACCAATAACATCCCGTATGGCGCCACCCTCGTGGTGAAGGACGGCCAGAAGGTCAACAAAGGGGATGTGATCTGTTCATGGGATCCGTTCAACAACGTAATCATGGCCGAGATCGATGGGGTGGTGAAATTTGACAATGTCCTCGAAGGGATCACCTACCGGGAAGAAGCGGATGAGCAAACAGGTCACCGTGAAAAAGTGGTTATTGAAACAAAAGATAAGACCAAGATTCCGTCCATCATCGTGCAAGGAAAAGACGTCAAGTCCTACAACCTCCCCACCGGAAGCCATATCATCATGGAAGAAGGTGATGATGTGAAGGCCGGCCAGGTGATCGTGAAGATCCCGCGGGTGCTTGGAAAGCTGAGGGATATCACCGGGGGTCTGCCCCGTGTTACCGAGCTCTTCGAAGCCCGGAACCCCAGCAATCCCGCTGTGGTTTCCGAAATCGACGGGGTCGTAATGATGGGAGCCGTAAAACGCGGTAACCGGGAGATCATCATCGAAGCCAAGGACGGGGTACAGAAAAAATACCTGGTGCCGCTGACACGACAGATCCTGGCACAGGACGGCGACTTCGTAAAAGCTGGGGCTACGCTGAGCGACGGGCAGATTGCACCGTTCGACATCCTTTCCATCAAGGGTCCTTTCGCGGTACAGGAATATGTGGTGAATGAGATCCAGGAAGTTTACCGTCTCCAGGGTGTACGATTGAACGACAAGCACATCGAAGTGATCGTTAGGCAGATGATGCGCAAGGTCAATATTGTGGATCCGGGAGATACCCGTTTCCTCGAGGACGACCTCGTCGATAAGTTCGATTTCGTGGAAGAAAACGACTTTGTATTCGATAAGAAAGTGGTGACCGAAGTGGGAGACAGTACCAAACTGCGCGCCGGCCAGATCGTAAGCCTGCGGGAAGTAAGGGAAGAGAATTCCGTATTGCGCCGGAACGATAAAAAACTGGTGGAATACCGCGATGCCAAACCAGCCACTTCTTCACCGACCCTTTTGGGTATTACCAAGGCCTCACTCGGGGTACAAAGCTGGATATCGGCGGCTTCCTTCCAGGAAACCACCAAGGTATTGTCTTCGGCCGCGATCAACGGTAAAACGGATGAAATGCTCGGATTGAAAGAGAATGTGATCACCGGCCACCCGATACCGGCCGGTACCGGTCTCCGCGAGTTCGAGAATATCATCGTGGGAAGCAAGGAAGAATACGAATTGCTTCAAACCACACGTGAAGTGATGGCGTTTGACGAGGAGGAATAATATCCGTTTTTGCGAAATAAATGTTTTGTTCAAAGGAGCGTGCCCGGCATGGCTCCTTTTTTTCTTTTCAGCCGGGGGAGAACAACCCCTGTTAAGTGTTTCATAAAGTAATCTGAATCGCTATATTTGCCACCCTATTCGTTTTTACTTTGTAAAAAACACCCGATGTTCAGAGGTTTATTAATTTGGAATGTGGTTTTGACACTGGCGGCTGGATTCCTGCTGGCAAAACAGCTGGGTCCGTCGGCAAAAAAGAAAAATCAGTCGGTTGCAACCGGCCAGGACAGCCTGAAAAACAACGGCCCCTTCCGGATGGCTTATTTTGAAATGGATTCAGTGGCGGCCAATTTTGATATGGTGAAAGATGTAAAAACCGAACTGACTAAAAAAGAGGATGACATCAACCGCGAGATGGACGCCATGGGGAAAAACTTCCAGCAGAAATATCTTTACTATCAGAACCAGGCCAAAAACGGAAGTCTCTCCCAGGAGCAATCTGATGCCGCCAGCATGGAGCTTAAGAAAATGGATGATGACATGAAGGCCCGCAAACAGCAGCTCGACCAGGAGTACAATGACCTGATGGTGCGCCGGCAGAATGAGATCAAGACCCGGATTGAGACCTTTCTTAATGATTACAACCAGACCCGGCATTACTCTTATATTATTTCCTACGAACAAGGCCTGTTTTATTTCAAGGATACAGCGTATAATATCACCGCGGATGTGGTAAAAGGCCTGAACCAGTACTTCAAACCGGCCAAGAGTAAGTAAGCGGAATTATCCGTTACCGGGCCCCCTCAACCGGGCTGAGGAAATATCTTTTACTTTTGGGCTATGAATGATTTCAAAAAATTATTTAACTCGTTTACGACCCTCAAAGTGGGTATCATAGGCGATATCATGCTGGATACCTATATGTGGGGTCGGGTGGAGCGGATATCCCCGGAAGCGCCAGTGCCGGTGGTTTCCCT
>JBMSNP010000075.1:0-12438 GCA_049421765.1 Chitinophagaceae bacterium | reverse complement strand
ACGAGATTGTTGCGTAGTCCGGTCTTTAATCTTCATTGATCCATTCGATCCGGACCTTTCGGCGAAGGAGTTCTTTGGAAGGGCGGCCCTGGCTGTCGTATTCTGCTACTGCCACAAAGAACAGGTATAGCGGTGATTTTACATCCCGGAGTTTCATCACTTTGGACTCGGCTACATCAAATAACTGTTTGATTACCTTGGTGCATACGATTCGGCTGCTGTCGAAACGGATAACCTTATGGTTAAAAGTGTGTTTCTCGGGCTCTGGTTTATAAAACCAATAGGACCAGCCATCCTCGGAAATATTCAATTCCCGGTTGGTGTTATAAATGTCTTCTTCCCGT
Organism: Chitinophagaceae bacterium; assembly: GCA_049421765.1. Taxonomy (GTDB): domain Bacteria; phylum Bacteroidota; class Bacteroidia; order Chitinophagales; family Chitinophagaceae; genus JJ008. The sequence goes on along the minus strand of JBMSNP010000075.1, from coordinate 12,094 downwards.
AGTTCCAGGAGATTGAGGTATGTGAAATCCTGGATTATACTGGTCTCTGTAAACCGGTAAACAGAATCACGAATGCTGGCAAATACATATACACCCTCAACATTTTTGAGCAGGATCTCGAATTTGAACGGGCGTCTTTCCAACAGGATATTGGTCTGGAAGTCGTGTAACATGGAAGTTTCTTCCTGAACAACCCGGATCATTACCCTTTGATCCTGCGAATAGGAAGGACAGGAAGCAATAAGGTATAGGAAAAGCGTAAAAGCACCGCAGATTCGGGCCATAAACTGTATTATTGTTATAAAGTTACATGAATATTAGTCTTCTTCGCGCCAATTTATCCGGACTTTAATACGTCTTAATTCTTTCACGGGATTTCCACTCTTATCCTGTTTCTCTGCGGCTACAAAAAAGAGGAAAAGCGGTTCATTCAGGTCTTTTAATTTGATTGTTTTACGGGATTGCAGGAAGTAAATCTGCTTGATGGTTTTCGTTCCTACCACACGTCCGCTGTCAAGGAAAACCAGTTTCCTGTTAAAACGATGGGTGGGAGAATCCGGATCATAGAACCAGTAGCTCCAACCATCGTCGTTAGCCAGCAGCTCTTTTTCCTTGTTATGTTCGACTTCGGCCATTACCCGGGACGGTAGCGCGGAAAATCCAGGTATCGGAATATTGTCGGGCAGATTATATAGGGAGTCCTTCAAACTGGCAAACAGGTAAATCCCCGGTATATTTTGCAATAAAACCTGGATCCTGAATGTTTTCTTCTGGAGTGTATAAATGGCCGGTTCATGGCCCGGGGCAAATACAGAATCATCCTGAACTAAGCGGATCGCGATTTCTTTTTCCTGGCATTTTGCCGGCCGCAACCAGGCCGTGAAAAGTAACAGATAAATTGCCGGAAACAGGTACCGCATAGGCTTACAATTTAAACATTTTTAAGCCACCTGAATTTAATGTGAAAGGATTCCAAGCTCTTTTTTCATGAGCCAGTCCGTTTGCCGGTCGTTTCCCAGCCTGAAAGAATGGGTGCCAAATTTATGGAACCCCCATTTCCGGTAGAAAGCGATGGCCCGGTGATTGTGTTCCCATACTCCAAGCCATATGGTTTCCTTCTGATTTTCCCGGGCGATCTGGAGGCAACGTTCCATCAGGGCGGCCCCCACTCCCTTGCCTATCAGTGCCTGAAGTGCATAAATCCGAGCAATCTCCATGGCAGACCGGTTGTCGGCGTCACCCGGATGTTTCCCTTCTTTTAGAAAAGCATACCCAACGGGTTCTCCGCCTTTCATAGCAAGCAGGAACTGATGGCCCGGAGCACCGACTTCTGATTCCAGTAATTCCGGATAAAACTGCTGCTGCATAAACAAATCCATATCCTCTTGTCTGTTGCAGGGGGAAAAAGTTTCGAGAAAGGTAATACGGCTGAGTTTTGCAATGACCGATTTATCTTCAGTTGTAGCAATTCTTACCAGGAATTCAGTTTCACCGGGGATCATGATTGTCCCATATATTCAATCACCATGGCAGAGGCCCCTCCGCCTCCGTTGCAGATACCGGCGGCTCCATAACGGGCTTTATTTGCCTTTAAAACATTTATAAGGGTTACGATTATACGGGCCCCGCTGGCTCCGAGCGGGTGACCGATGGAAACGGCACCGCCATGGGCGTTTACCCTGGCGGGATCGAGTTTCATGCGCCGGGTGTTTTCGATGCCTACCACACTAAATGCCTCATTCAGCTCCCAGAATTCGATATCGGCCATTTTCAGTCCGGCTTTTTCAACGGCCCGCGGTACCGCCAGCGAGGGGGTCGTGGTGAACCATTCAGGGGCCTGTTCTGCGTCCGCGTATGAAAGGATCCGTGCAATGGGTTTGAGTCCGAGAGATTCAGCTTTTTCCCGGCCCATCAGAACCAGTGCGGCTGCACCATCATTCATCGTGCTGGCGTTGGCAGCCGTAACTGTTCCGTCTTTTTGAAAAGCCGGGTTCAGGGAAGGGATTTTATCGAATTTTACGTTAAAAGGTTCTTCATCGCGCGAGAAAACAACCGGGTCTCCTTTACGTTGGGGAATCTCAACCGGAACCACTTCGTCGGCAAAAAGACCTTTTTCCCAGGCAGCCTGGCTACGTTTGTAACTTTCGATCGCAAATGCATCCTGGTCGGCCCGGCTGATCCCGCATTCCTTTGCGCAAAGTTCAGCCGCATTGCCCATGGCTTTTCCGTCATACACATCCGTCAGTCCGTCCTTAGCAAGGCCATCCACCAGTGTGGTATTGCCATATTTGTTTCCCCAACGTACACTTTCTGCATAGAAAGGCACATTGCTCATACTTTCCATCCCCCCGGCCACGACGATGTCGGCATCCCCGAGCAGAATGCTTTGTGCAGCCTGGGCAATTGCCTTCATACCGCTGGCACAAACCTTATTGACGGTGGTGCAGTTTACTTGATCGGGTAATCCGGCAAATTTTGCTGCCTGGCGGGCGGGGGCCTGACCCAGGTTGGCCTGGAGCACACATCCCATCAGCACGTCATTTACCATTTCGGGTGAAACCGCTGCTTTTTTCAAGGCTCCCTTGATCACAATGGCGCCTAATTGGGTGGCGGATAATCCCTTTAATGTTCCTCCAAAACTTCCCAGCGGGGTACGAACGGCGGATATTATATAGACTTCTCTCATATGGAAAAATTTTAAAAAGCAAAGTTATGAAATGTGAACGTATCCGCCCCTGTAAAGCAGATGTGTGCATTCATCTGATCAGTACAAAACTTCCTTTCAGAAGCTTGCCGGTGGAACGAATAAAAAGCAGATACACGTATACCCCGGGGCTTTGGGGCACTCCGTTTCGGTTCCCGTCCCATCTCATGGATGGCCCTTCTCCCTGGTAGACCAGCCTGCCATGCCGGTCAAAAATTTTCAGGGAAGCATCCCATTCCGGGTCGAGGTATGGTACACGCCAGTAATCATTCAGTCCGTCTTGATTGGGGGTAAAAGCTGTCGGAATATAAATTTTGTCGCTCACCCTTACCGAAACATAATCTTCATTCAGGCATCCCTTATCGGTTAGAACGGATAGTTTATAAGTAATGCTGTACGGGGGAAAAGCATCTGGATTGAGTTCATTTGCCGAGGACAAGAACATTCCGGGTTGCCAGTTATAGCTTACCCCGATATCTGTGCTGGCCCGTAGCGTCACAGTATCCCCCTGTATCAGCGCCCTGTCCGGTCCGGCATCTGCCTGTGGAAGCGGCCAGACATGAATGATCAGTATATTGGAATTGATACGACATTGCTCAGGCGCCCCGGATTCAGCGACTGCAAACCGGTACCAGTAATGACCCGTACGAGTTGGTTTCCGGGTATATGTATTCCCAACAGCACCAGGTATATCTTTCCAGGTAGATCCCGAGTCTGTGCTTTGCTGCCATTGAATGTCCGGGGAAATATAAAAGAAAGACGGATCCGCGGTGAAAACATACCTGCTGGTATCTTTTTCACAGATCTCGACGGGGCCGTTGAAGCCTATATTTGATGCGATCACTGTTGGACCGCAGGGTCTGAAAGTAATATCATCAAGTGCCAGGTCATTCCCTATGCCACCGGGTGCATTGTTCGTGATACGCAATACGACCGGCTGGTTGTTTGCCGGTGTCGTAAAAAAGAATCCGAACTGCTGCCATACAGGGGTACCCGGAGTCAGGATCGGTCCTGTTGAATACTGACCCAATACGGAGCCATCAGGTCTCTCGATCCGGAATGTCAGGTCCGGGCTGATCCCCCCCGATCGCATAACATTCATTACCCAGGATGCGAATTCATAAGTGGTATTCGGACACAGGTTACTGACCGTTGTCCGGAAAAAATCTCCGGGTTCATACGAAGCGTTCACCAGCATAAAAGCGCCGCCTCCGGTATGATCGGCCATCACAGATAGCCAGGAATTCCCAAAACATCCTTCGGTTTCACTTACAACGGTGTAATACCCGTCGTTGGGACAGGCAGAAGCGATATAGGTATAAGCTGCGGGTGGTGTGAAGGAAAGATCGGGGTTGGTGGCATTTCCAAAATGAATATTCACTACAGGATTTCCCAGGCTGCCGGTGCACAGTTGGGCAACGGAATCAAATGCTGGTATGAGAAACAGGTGGAATACAACTGCCCTGATCAGGTAATTCATAAAGTTAAAATACCGGTCCTGCCAAAACAGGAATGGTTCAAAGGTAATTCAATTTGGATTCTGTAAGTAGTTGGCATTTCGACCTACAAAGGGAATATTTGTTAATACCCGCTTCCGGGTATCAGAGGATTCCCGTGTTCCGCTTAGCTTGCAAACAAATGAGAATGCGTTACCTGTTATGTTTACTAATGATTACAGGGCGAGGAATAGACAGTTTCTCTCAGCCGCCCGGTAATGAGGACCCCTTTTCGATTCGGCTTATTGATTCCGTAGAGTGTACTCCTGTAAAGGACCAGGGCCAGAGTCCGACCTGTTGGGTTTTCGGAACAAATTCGGTGATCGAAAGCGATGTGATCAAAATGTCAAATACCCGGCTGAATCTTTCCGAAATGTTTATCGCGAGGTATGCATATATCGATAAAGCAGCTCAGTTCCTTGCCACCGAGGGATATACCTATTTCGCCGGCGGGGGGCAGTTTCATGATGTGTTGAGGGTAGCGGCCCGCTACGGGATGGTTCCGGAAGAAGTATATCCCGGATTGCCCAACGAAACATACCGGCACGATCACGCCAGGCTCGATTCTTCTATGCAGCAATTTGTACGGGAATTACTTGAATCCGGCAAATCAAAACTGAGCGAGAATGACCTGCAGCAGCTTAATGATACACTCGACAAATACCTGGGTCCTGTACCGGCAAGTTTCCGCTGGCAGGGAAAAGAATACACCCCGCTAAGTTTTGCAAAAGAAGTGATCCGGTTTGGGGATGATTATTTGGAACTGGTGTCCTTCGCCGACAAACCTCTTTACCGGAAATTTGTCCTGGCAGATAAATACAACTGGGCCCTGGACAGTTTTTGGAACATTTCGCTGTCCGATATGCAAATGATCCTGGATTCTGCCCTGCACAGGGGATGGTCTGTGGGATGGGAAGGAGATGTGACGGAAACGGAGTTTAATTATTTCAGCGGGTTCGCGGCTTTAAAGAATACCGTTACCGGTAACGCGGATGAACAAAGATTGGAAAACTACAGGACCGGAATAACCGAAAGGGATCATATGCTGCAGGTAACAGCAGTCGGGTATGACGGGAGCGGAAAAAAATGGTACAGGCTAAAAAACTCATGGGGAACATGGCTCAACAGGTATCAGGGATACCTGTATATGGAGGAAAATTATTTTCTGTTGAAAACCGTTATTCTTTTGATAAACAGGAATGGTCTGCCGTTGAACCTCAAAGAAAAACTGGGATTAAATTAAAAACCGCCCGGTTTGCCGGGCGGTTCCATTGGTTTTCCGGAGGATCAGGCTGATCGTTCAAATTTTATCAGGGTGCCTGTGGCGGAAAAAGTCGCCTCGTATTTTACTGAACCCCTCATTATATGAGCCCTCCAGGTGCCGTCATTTCTCAGCTTCCATTCATAAACCTGGTCGGTTGGGTAAAGCGTACGGAAGGAGTCGAGTACAGCTTGTGGTACCGGGCCGTCTGTACAAATGACCGAATGGGAGGACCGGTGACCATTATCGTCATATCCCGCGCTATGACGCTGGCTGCTGAAATTGAATTGTACAGTGAAACTGTTGCTGCTGCTACGTTGCCATTCCACCCCGCTGGCGCCAGTGAATTCGTTGCTGAAAGCGGTTGTGGTGGCGACGGGTACCTGGGCAGGTGAAACGACTGTGATATTTCCTGCTCCCGTACCGTTTTCCCGGATCGCCTGTTTGCTGCATGAAGCAAAAGCAAAGGCTGAGATCAATACGATGGTGAGTTTGTTTTTCATAGCTCTTATATTAAATGAATAAATGCGGTTACCTGTATGAGTAACCCCGGCGTTTTCCGATGTAACCGACCGCCAGAAATTATTTCCGGAAAAAGAGTATGGATTGTTCACTTATTTCTATGCGACAGTTGGGCGCCTGTCTTTGCTGGACGGACCTGGCAGTAAATTCGATGATATCTTCTCTCCTGTTTAGCGGCGTTTGGGTAGCTGCTTCCCACCGATCTTGTTGCGGGATATCAATACAGGCGACACAATCACCACCCCCAATCTCATAATAAAAGTCGATCCGGGTTTCCCCTTCCACATATGTGACAGTTCCCGCCCGTCCGCTGCCTGAATATTCAATATGCCTGGTAAAGCGGTTTTTTATTTCCCGGAGGAGCTTTTCCCGGAGTGTGAGGTCTTCATTTTCAATCACCCGGCCAAGACCATCCCGGTATACCAGGGGCTCTTCGTTTTTCTCTTCTTCAACATCAGCCGGTACCGGGCTTGTAAGAGGCGCCCCGGCTTCATATTTTTCCAGTTCGATGAGATGAAGTCCGCCGGTAGAATATTCAATCTCGATACGGTAAGTGCCGGGAGGGATGGTGAGTGTATCCCATAATACCTGGATCGATCCGTTCAGTTTTTCGGACAGTGGCCATTCCTCAATGATATGCCCGGAACCCGTATCCATCAGCCGAAGTACCCCGTATTCTGAACCCGGCCGGGGAAGCCAGATGATCAGTTGCTGGCAATCGGGATAATGGACAAACTTCACGGAATCCGCGGGAAGGGGCAAAAAACGACTCTCCTTCTCGCCCTCTTTGTTGGGAAAGCAGTTATCGATCCGGATGATCTGGATAGTGCCGTAGGTTGCCTGCATTGGGATTGACCAGGGTATAAAAATATCCCTTATGGAACTATTTCCACGATTTTGTAATTTCAAATAAAAAAATGGCCCGCCCTCATCACAGGAAAAAGCATAAGACACATGTCCGTCAGTTCAGGCAAAGTCATGATACAAAAATCAATTCCCCCCGTAACAGCGCAAAAGCGATCTCTGTTTTTACGATTGCAGGGGCATTAGCGGGTTTTGCTATCGGCTATTTCGCCACGCAGGGCTCCCTGCTCTGGCTGGTTGCGGGTACACTTGCGGGCGGTGCACTTGGTTATTTTATCGGGAAACGTATTGACAGCGAGGAAGCGGACTAATCCATTCAACGGATCCAGAATTCATTCCTAAACCGGATCAGCTGATCCAGGTACAACCTGTTTTCAGGATCCTCTTCACTGGCTTTCCGGTACCATTCATAAGCACCGGCCAGAAAATGTTTTTGTTCCAGCATAAAGGCTGTCCGGAAACTACGGGCTGCCGGATCTTCGGGGAAAGAAAGCGGGGCAAAGCAACTATCCGTAACAAGGTCTGACTCCTCGCGTGACTTCACCCATATCGTTTTCTTTCCCGATACTGGAGCTTTCCCTGCTGAAACGATCCATCGGTAGCTGTTACCGGGAACAAGGAATTGCCGGATGCTGTCAATACTTATATAATTCTGAACAAGGCTGTCGCTGAAAAGCAACCGTCCACCGGTGACATCAAATAATTTAAAAATATAAATCCCCCGGAATTCCGGAAGATCCCAGGAAAGGGGAAATGAACGACCGTCATAGCAAATCGTATCCATCCCGCGACTGAACTGGATCTTTGCCTTTTTTTTGCCGGGGGGTACGGGTTCTCCCCTTGAAACCGCCATTTCATTTCGTTTACGCATTTCTTCCTTATGCTCCGGGCTATAAGTATAAAGTTGTCCCCATATATATCGGAAATAATTACCTGAAATCGTCTTATCAGGGATATTGCAGGAATCTTTCCATCCTGAAACAGGTAAATCACCCCGGACCCTGACCAAAAATGACTTTCCCTTGCTGCAGAGTAAAGTCAGGCTGGCATTTTCACGGGCCCTGATCAGCATGGCAGGCAGCAGGACCTTCCCGGCCTTTACCGGTGTTTCGGCATTTTTGTATAAAGAAGTTACGGTTCCCCGCACGGCATAAACCACCATTTCATCACCCTGCTGGGAGAAGGCCAGATGAGCCTGGGAGAGAATCAATAAAAACAAAAATATCCTGAGCATGGGTTATTTAATAAATAGAATGCTGCAGCTATGCGGAGCCAGGCTGATATTTCCATTTTCCGTACGGGGCCCTACAACCCGATTATCACGGATAAAACTACGCCAATTACCCGGGCCGGATGATACCTTCTGCAGGGTATCTGTCCCGTTGAATGCGACCAGGATCCTTTTCCAGGAATCCCCCACCCGGCCTGCTTCGATTGTATAGGCGATGACACCCGCTGGTGATTTCCCGGCAAACCTGAGGTTGGCCTTGATTTCATTGGTACTGCGCATGCGGAAACCGGGGTGTTCCTTCCGCATCCCGATCAGGGCTTTTACATAGTCGACCAGTTCATGATGGTCGGACTTCAATGACCAGTCGATAGCATTTATGCTATCGGGTGAGTCAAAAGAGTTCTCCACTCCCATTTTGCTTCGCATAAATTCCGTGCCGGCATGCAGGAACGGAATCCCCTGTGAGGTAAGCACAATGGAAAGGGCCAGCCGGTGCATTTCCTTCCGGGTTTCCACCCCTGTATTTCCGGCCGAAAGCGCCAGTTTGTCCCAGAGTACATGGTTGTCGTGACATTCGCAATAAGTAATGGTTTGCCAGGGTTGTGCAGCCCAGGGTTTTTTTGAGTAGTTGACTTTGCCGTAATTCACCTGGGGGTGTTTGCAGGAAGCTACGATCCCGAATTTAACACTCTCCTCCATGCCGGGCTTTCCGCTTGCAAAACCGCGATCTTCATGCTCAAATACACTTCCTTTGATCCCGTCCCGGATATCATCGCTGAACACCGCAATGCGGTCCAGACGGGCCGCATTTGTTTTTAGGGCCCTCAGGGAATCTGACAACGGGGAGGCACCTGCGGTCCAGCCTTCCCCGTAAATCAGGATCCCGGGCTTGATTTTATGGAGTTCAGCGGAAATCAGGTTCATGGTACGGATATCGTGTACTCCCATCAGGTCAACCCGGAATCCGTCCACGTGGTATTCCTGCACCCAGTATTTCATTGACTCAAGCATAAACTTGCGCATCATGGGACGTTCGCTGGCCGTTTCATTTCCACAGGCTGATGCGTTGGAAAATTTCCCGTCAGGACCCTGCCGGTAGTAGTAACCGGGAACCAACTGGTTGAAATTGGAATTTTCAGTCAGGGCAGTATGGTTGTACACCACATCCATCACAACCCGCAGCCCGTTTTCGTGAAAGGATTTGACCAGTTGTTTAAACTCCCGGATCCGGGTTAAAGGGTCATATGCATTGGTGGAATAGGTGCCTTCAGGCACATTGTAATTAAGCGGGTCATATCCCCAGTTGTATCCGGGAGTCTGCATTTTCTCATCCAGGGAGTTAAAATCATATACCGGTAGCAGGTGAATATGCGTTACACCCAGTTCTTTTAGATGGTCAATCCCGGTTGAATAACCCTGTTGATTTTGGGTACCGGTTTCGGTCAGTCCGAGGAATTTGCCTTTTTCCCGGATTCCAGAGCCTTCATGTATGCTGGCATCCCGGACATGCAGTTCATAGATCACTGCGGAATTTTTGTCACGGAAAACCGGGCTTTTGTCTTTTTCCCAACCTGCCGGGTTGGTTTCCCTGAGATCGGTGATCACTGCTCTTTTCCCGTTTACCGCCACTGCTTTGGCATAAGGATCGGGGACTATATCAAGCCATTTCATATCCCGGTATATCGAAAAAGCATATAGTTTGCCTTTATGATCTCCTTTCCAGGTAAATACCCAGGTTCCCTGGACATCTTTTTTCATGGGAAATATCTCAATGAAATTGGGATTTTCATGATCGCTGTAGATCAACAAGCGTGCCTCCATGGCGGAAGGGGCCCAAATCCGGAATTGACTTTGGGCAGGCGTGTAGGTCAACCCCAGGTCGGAGCCTGTATAAACCGGGTATTTAGCGAATTCACTTGTTTGGGCTTTTCCGGAGAAAAGCCAGCTCAGAAAGCCCAGGAACATAGCACATTTTTTCATGACTGGTACAGTTTTCAGAATAAAGATAAGACCGCAAATACAATGAAGGGGGACTTTGGAGTACTCCCGACGGCGATTTATGAATGTCCCGATTTTTCACTGAACAGGTCATCATAAACCGGGCTTTCAGTATGGAGCCAGTTATCCCACCAGGTAAAGTAAAGACCGTAGTTATATTTGAATTGTTTGTGATGAAGAGAATGATGCGTGGCGCCGATCAGGGTCCGCATAAACGGTACCCGGGCAAACCAGGACGGGTAGATTTCAATGTCAAGGTGATTGATCACACTGCTGAAGGACATAATAAAAAGCATCAGCACCAGTACCCATACATTCATGGGCAGAAAAAGCAGGACCAGGGGAAGAAAGACCGCCTGGATCAGCCCTTCTAGGGGGTGAAAGGAAAATGCGGTCCAGGGAGAAGCGATATGGCTGTCATGGTGCCATTTGTGCACTACACGGTAGATGCCCGGGATATGCATCCAGCGGTGCAGCCAGTAATAGTAAGTTTCCTGCAGGACCAGTGCAGTAAAAAGGCTCAGCGGCAGCCACCACCACGGGAAGGCAAGCGGATCCATATAAATCCTGGCATACCCCTTCTGCCAGAGCCACAAAAGAAGTGCACCGGATAAACCAAACAGGATGGACGTGATGTTGCTCCGGATAATTTCTTTCCTGAATTGACCGGCCGGGTATTCCCGGGAATTGATTTTCCGGGGTTTCCATTTTTCGGGAAACCAGATATAAAAAGCCGCGTAAAACAAGCCTGAGATCAGGAAGTACCGGCCTACCACGACCGCGTATACAATCAGGGTTGCCAGCAGGAACCACCTTGGTTCGGACAGATCCGGTAATTTTTCCATGCGATAAAACTACAGAAGAAACGCCAATAAAAACGGCTGTCGGAAGGACAGCCGTTGGGATACATAGCAGGTAGTTTCGGTTCTTATGCGTATTCTTCTTTTGTGTGTTTGGCATATTCGTCCGTGAGTTTCCGCTGCAGGTCAAACGGAACGGGTTCATAAGCCAGGAAGCTCATTTTGAATTTCGCACGTCCCTGGGTGATGGAGCGGAGTGAGGAAGAATAACCATCCATTTCCGCCAGCGGAACTTTCGCGATCACTTTCTGAAAATGACCTTCGCTGTCGATCCCCTCCACCAGGGCGCGGCGGCTTTGAAGGTCGCCCATTACGGCCCCGGTCAGGTCATCCGGGCACAGTACTTCCACATGATACACGGGTTCCAGGATCTGCGGATCGGCTTGCTGGAAGGCCTGTCTGAAGGCCTGGAGACCTGCGATCTTAAAGGAGATATCATTGCTGTCAACCGGGTGCATTTTGCCATCATAAACAGATACACGGATATCCCGGGCATAGGATCCGGTCAGCGGTCCATTGTGCATCTTTTCCATAACACCCTTCAGGATCGAAGGCAGGAAGCGCGCATCGATGGCGCCGCCGACGATGCAGTTGTAAAATACCAGTTTTCCGCTCCAGTCGAGGTCGTAAGAGTCACGGCCACGAACGTTAAGTTCGGTTGGCTCGGGCATTCCCTCATACCAGGGTTCGATCCGCATATAGACTTCCCCGAATTGACCGGCTCCGCCACTTTGCTTTTTGTGGCGGTAGCTGGAATCAGCACTTTTCCGGATGGTTTCCCGGTAGGCAATCCGGGGTTTTACAAATTTGATCTCCAGTTTATGGCTGTGTTCAATTTTCCACTTGGCCACCGCGAGATGCATATCCCCCTGGCAATGGATCAGGGTCTGTTTCAGTTCGGGGGAGATCTCTACAATAAGGGTCGGATCTTCTTCCCGCAACTGATGAAGGGCCTGTGACAGTTTTTCCTCCTCCCCTTTTTTCAACGGTTCGATCGCTACGGTCATATTGGGCGACGGGAATTCTATCTGGGGAAGCTCATAATTCTTACCCCGTGCATGAAGGGTGTTATTGGTATGGGTATTCTTGAGCTTCAGCGTTGCCCCGATATCCCCGGCCACCAGTTCGTTGGTGGACAGACGTTTGTTGCCTTCCACC
>JBMSNP010000074.1:0-13275 GCA_049421765.1 Chitinophagaceae bacterium | reverse complement strand
TCAGGCGCCGGGTAGTTAACGTTTTTTCACTATGAAAGTGCCACGCACTCTTTTCAGACCCAGGGTCTTCAAGTATGGCCAGCGTTTCCATGATACACTCCAGGGCTTCACCATATTTTCCATTACTGCGAAGTGGAAACCCTTTTCTGAGCAAAGCACTGGCTACCTCAAGTTGCTTCTTATTTTTACGGGCAATAACCAATGCCTGTTCACCAAAAAAGATAGCAGAATCCAGGTTCCTCTCTTCATAATAGCCAGAAAGACTGGAATACAGATTGAATTTGTTTGAATCGGCTGTGGCATGGGCTAATTCTTTTCTGAGGCTGTCCAGATTATATCGCTGCTGAGCCCCAGCCAAAAAAAAGGAAAAGATGATCGGAAGTATAGTTATATATTTTTTCATATTATTTTTTACGCTGGCAACTCGATGATAAACTCAGTTCCTTCTTCTTTTTCTGTTTCTACTATCAACTTTCCACCATGTGCCTTTACAATATCATAACTCAAACTCAATCCTAAACCCGTGCCTTGTCCTGTTGGTTTAGTGGTAAAGAAGGGCTGAAATATTTTTTCTTTGATTTTATCAGGGATCCCTTTACCATTGTCTTTTACACTGATCTCAACGTTGTCATTTATTTTTTTAGTTGAAACTGCAACAGTCGGTTCATATCCATCAACATTTTGTTTTGCTTTTTCATCTACTGCATAAAAAGCATTATTGATCAAATTGAGAATAACCCTTCCAATATCCTGCGGAATGATATTGATATTGCCAATGCTTTCATCAAAATCAGATTTCATGGTTGCATTAAAGGATTTATCCTTTGCCCTTAATCCATGATAGGCCAGCCGCAGGTATTCGTCGCAAAGGGCGTTGAGGTCCGTGGGTTCTATCTGCCCGGTACCGCTCCGGGAATGCTGAAGCATCCCCTTGACGATGGCATCGGCCCGCTTGCCATGATGATTTATTTTTTCTGAATTCGCCTTGATATCCGCTAAAATCGATTTGACTTCCTCCTTATTATCCCTGTCCACCTCTTCAACCAATTCACTGATCAACTCGTTGTTTACATCGGAAAAATTATTGACAAAGTTTAACGGGTTTTGGATTTCATGAGCAATACCCGCAGTGAGTTCCCCAAGAGATGCCATTTTTTCAGCTTGTATTAACTGCGCCTGTGTTGTTTTTAAATCACTGAGTGCATTTGCAATCTGATTGTTTTTCTCCTGTAGTGCCTGATTGGCCTTTTGCTTTTGACGATTATTACGATAAAGTAAAAACCCAATGGTACTGAAAACGACCGTCAGCACGATGATGGCGAGGGTTTTTTGCCTACCTTCTTTTTCAATTCTAACCTGGTCCTGCTGCTGCAGTGTTAATTGCTGATTGAATGCCGCTACCTGGAATTCCTGGAGTTTGGTCTTTTCCTGTTTGTCCAGACTGTCATCCAATTCAGTAGCCAGTCGTAAATAGCTAAAAGAACTGTCCTCGTTTTTTTTACCCCAATAATAATCGGAGATCATCCGGTATGCGATGGCCATTTGTTTTTTATACCCCCCCGCGGTGAATGCTTCCAGAGCGTTTCGGGCATAAAGAAAACCCGAGTCTTCATTCTTTAAGGACCGGTAATAATTGACTAATTGAAGACAGGCATTACCGGTATGCCTGGGATTTTCATGCTCCTCGCTAACCTGAATAGCTTTTTGATAATTTTCCAGGGCCAAATCAGGTTTCCCCATTTGCTCGTAAATCATGCCTATGGACGTATAGGAAGCCCCTTCAAATTTTCTGTCATCAAATGAAAGGCGGGAATAATATGCCAACCCCTTCAGTTGATAATACAGTGCTGAATCAGGTATATCTAATTTCAGATAGGCATCCCCGATATCAGGGTATATCCCCGCAAGATTGAAGATATCTTCAGCAGCCTCCAAATGTGGAATGGCCACACGACAAGCGGCGATCTGTTTTTCATAATCGCCAACATAGCCATAAAGGCTCTCCAGGGCGCAATGGAGCGTACCGATTACTTGAAGCCGGTACATCTGAAGTGTCTGACCATTGGGAAGATATGCTGCCTTCTTCTTATTAGAAGGATCCTCAGCAATGGCAAATCCCCGGTTTATCGCTTTCAGCGCTTCAGGATAATTTCCTGTTTTCATGAGCGGCCAGGCCATATAAGCCAGCGTCATGGCCTTGTTTAATTGCAGGTCGAGTTTTTCAGCAAGAGATACCCCTTGATTACAATAATACAAACCGCTATCCACATTGATATCATCGTAGGAACCTCCCAACCAGGAATACACGCCCATGCGGACAGTGTCATCCGGGGCATGCTGTAGTATTTGCTGTACACTGTCTATTTGGCGACGGTTCTGGGCAATAACCAGGATCGGGAAAAGTATAAGGAGCGATATGCTGATTATTTGCCGCATGGAATCAATTTATGCAACGGGTAATTTGAGAAGGAAAGATGAACCTTTCCCTTCCTTCGTCTCCAGCTTCAGTTCACCACCATGGGCCTGAATAATATCATAGCTCAAACTCAATCCTAATCCCGTCCCCTGCCCGGCCGGTTTGGTCGTGAAAAAGGGCTGGAAGATCTTCTCCCGGATCGAGTCCGGAATCCCATTCCCATTATCCTCAACCTCAATCTCAACCTTATCCTTTACCCTCCGGGTAGATACCTGCACCGCGGGTTCGTACCCCTCCCCGGTGATCTTCTTTTTCTCCGCCACCGCATAAAAGGCGTTATTGATCAGGTTCAGCAGCACCCGGGCTATATCCTGGGAGACCACCCTGATGCTGCCGATATGCGGATCCAGCCGGGTTTCAAATTTGGCATTGAAGGATTTATCCTTGGCACGCAATCCATGGTAAGCAAGCCGCAGATACTCATCACACATGGCATTGATATCCGTAAGCTCCTTTTCCCCGGTACTGTTCCTGGAATGTTGTAACATTCCCTTTACGATCGTGTCGGCCCGTTTGCCATGAAACAGGATCTTCTTTTCGTTTTCAACAATTTCCTGTGCCAGGGTTTCGGCCTGTCCCGTATTTCCCTTTTGCAACTCCTCCTTCTGCTCCTCGATAAGTTCACAATTGACTTCTGAGAAATTGTTTACAAAATTCAAAGGATTCTGAATTTCATGCGCGATCCCGGCCGTCAGTTCTCCCAGCGATGCCATTTTCTCCGATTGAATCAGCTGGGATTGTGTGGCCCGCAAATGAGCCAGGGTGTTTTCCAGCTCTTTATTCGCCCTTTGTTTTTGCCGGTTATTGCGGTAAAGAATTAATGCTACCAACAAAAAAACACCCAGCCCCGACAGCATGGCATACATCCGGTTCCGGCTTTTGGCCTGCTGGCTTTCCCTTTCCAGTTCCTGTAAACGGAATTTTTGATCAAAACTCAGATTCTGAAACTGCGTCAGCCGGTCAACATACCCGTCGGCCAGGTTACCCCTTAGTATACTCCCCTGATTCAAGTAATCATACGCCTTGACATAATCCTTTTTCAGTTGATAAATGGAAGCCAATTGAATAAATCCTGCCGTTTTGCCAATTAAATCTTTTACTGAGTCTGCTTTAAGCTGGGATTGCAGCGTATAATACAAGGCCGAGTCCAGCTGCCCGGTCTCTTTATATACATTGCCGATAGCCCGCTCCGCATTCCCGGTAGACAGCAAATTGTAGGATTTTATATTCTCGTCCAGGCTTCCCCGCAAGTATACCAGGGCAGAATCATACTGTTTTTTCTGTGTGTAGTACTGGCCAAGCAATCCGTAGGCAGTCCCCTTGTTTTTCTGGTAAGGAGAGCGTTCATAATAATACAGGGACTTCCGAAGATACCATACGGCCGAGTCCAACTGACCCGCACTCAGATAATTCGCTCCGATATCCCGGTATGCGAGACTTAAGATTTTCAGATTCTGTAGCTTCTCGCCGATACCCAGGGCAATAAAAAGGTGGCGGGCAGTTTCTTTTTCATCACGGGTCCGTTTGTATACGTTAGAAAGTTCCCAGTGTATCATCCCTAAAATGGATAACCGGGCCTCTTCCGGACTTCTTGAAAAAGAAAATTTGGCATAACCCCAACTGTTCTCGGAACTGGCGGGATCTTCCACAATTTTCAATGCCTTCATGTAATTTTCGTAGGCATCAGTCAAATGAAAGGTATTCGCATAACAATACGCGATTTGCTGATAGGCATCGGCTTCCCATAGCTTCAGATCCAGCCTTTTGGCCAGGGCCAATTGTTCGTTATGATAAACCAGGGCCGGGTCCGATTCGCTGTCCTGGAAATAAAATCCAAGCTCCCGGTTCAGGTTCATTCGAGCGGTATCATTAGAAGCTTTTTCCAAAGCCGATTTGAGGCTGTCCAGGTACTTATGTTCGTTTTGTCCCAGCATGACCACCGGCAACACGAGAAACAATACAACAGGAAATACTGATTTCATACGATTACAATGTATTTGGCAGATGAATAATAAATTCCGTTCCCTCCCCTTCTTTACTTTTTACTTTTATTTCGCCCCCGTGGGCTTTTACAATTTCTATTTTGTCTGAATCACTGATTAAACGGATAAATGGATTTCACGGATATCATAACACAAGTCGCTTAAAAGTCAAGCTTTTGCTTCCAAAATTGATTAATAATCCCACCTCAAGTTTATAGGCCCTCAGATAATTTAGTATTTGTGCCATACGTACATCTTCTAAAGCAACAAGGGCCTTTAACTCCACCAGCACTTTTCCCTCTACAACAAAATCAGCTCGCCGGGTTCCGATCGGATCCGGGAGATCCTTATAATAAATTTCCTGTTCCATTTCGCGCTCATACGTTAACCCCACCCGGGATAATTCCCAAGCCAATGCCCGTTGATAAATCACTTCCTGGAAACCATTTCCAAGAAATTTATGAACTTCAAAGGACGCACCAATAATTTTCTCCGTTATCTCTTTATATTTCAGTTCTCCCATACGCACTTTCCGTGTCATCATTCAATCCAGATCATCCGTGATTCAGACTATTGGCAATTGAATAATAAATTCCGTTCCCTCCCCTTCTTTACTTTTTACTTTTATTTCGCCCCCGTGGGCTTTTACAATATCATAACTTAAACTCAGCCCCAGTCCTGTACCCTGGCCGGTTGGTTTGGTGGTAAAAAATGGCTGGAATATTTTCTCCAAAACAGATTCGGGAATCCCGCTTCCGTTATCCTTAACCTTAATCTCAACCTTGGTCTCGTCTTTGCAGGTAAACACGGTGACCATGGGTTCAAATCCTTCTGCTGCAGACTTCTTCTTCTCCGCCACGGCGTAGAAAGCGTTGTTGATCAGGTTCAGCACGACCCGGCCGATATCCTGCGAAACAACCGGGATTTTGCCAACGGAAGGATCAAACTGGCTTTCAAATTTTGCCGAGAAGGATTTATCCCGGGCCCGTAACCCGTGAAAGGCCAGTCGCAGGTATTCGTCGCATAGGGCATTGATATCCGTGGGTTCTTTCTGCCCGCTGCTGCTCCGGCTGTGCTGGAGCATTCCCTTCACGATCCCGCCGGCCCGCTCGCCATGGAAATGGATTTTGTCCAGATTCTGCCGCACATCTTCTGCGATCTTCCGTGCGAATTCAAAATTGCCTTTCCCGATCTCGTCCAGCATTTCACCGATCAGCTCATTGCTGACCTCGCTGAAATTGTTTACAAAATTCAGCGGGTTCTGGATCTCATGGGCGATCCCTGCGGTGAGTTCACCGAGTGAAGCCATCTTCTCGGATTGGATGAGTTGGGATTGGGTGGCACGAAGCTCCTTGAGCGCCGCCTCGGCCCGGTCTCTTTCTGCAAGTACACGCTGTGTCTCCGCCTGCGCCTTCTGGAGGTCCACGAATCGCCGGTAGGCAATTTCGAATGTGTTCGCCGCTCGACGCTGAAGGTCGAGCAGTTCTTCTGTTGGTGGCACGTAGGTAATTGTGATTATGGCACCACCCGAAAACGCAGCGCCATTCCACCACGCTCTTTCCGGCAATTCCCCGTCCAGAGCATCCATGATTTCTGGAACTTCACGTACCATTAAGGCCAAATATTCGGCCATTTCGGGCGTGGATAGATCCACTGTCATGGTGTACTCCCGCTCACCTGATGCGTAGTGACCGTACAATTCGGACAGCATCTTTACGGAATGGCGGGAAAGGCGGCCACCGATATGGGTAAGGCCATCCCCCTTTCCCGGAATCTGGAATGCGCCCCACCATTCTATATCGTCCGTCCCTTCTGGATAAAGGTGGATGGCAGCGCTCTCCAGTTCCCGCTGATTCAACCGGCCCATTTCCTCCCGCAGTACATGCGTTACTTCCTCAAGCTCGTCTGCCGATCGCATGGCCAGGGAACGACTTCTCACTCTTTCCAATGCTGCCTCAATCAGTGCTTCTCTTGCCTGGGCCTCTGCCTCCCGGAGGTCCATATACCGGCGATAGGACAGCGTGATGACGGAAGTAAACCGACGGAATATGTTTACCGCTTCAGTGGTTAAGGGTTCTTCCGTCCACGCAAAGACCAGCCCCTCTTTGAAATAGAAATAACTTCCGTACTGGACCGCCTCCGCAGGATAATCCGGGAATCCCACCTGGGGATTCATGGTTCTGTAATATTCCGTCAATTCCTCCCCTTTCAAAATGGGGTAATACTCTTTCTGGTTTTCCCAATGAGCAAAAATAGCATCCAGAACAGGATGACCTTCCAGTTTGAGTTTACCCATGACTTCATAAGAGTCTCCCTGTTTTGAAGATGTGGTAGCCGAAACATTGGAGGTTCGGGTATCCTTGTCAATCTGCCCGACGCCACAGCGGATCGGGGTAATGCCCAGGTTTTTCAGTTCCCTGAAAAAGACATCAACTGTCGCCGCAATGTCTTCCGAATTATGCATCGCCATCGCATTGGAGCGTACGCGTTCAAGGGCTGCTTCGATCTGCGCTTCCCGTGCCTGGGCCTCTGCTTTTTTCAAATCCAGGAAGCGGGTATAGGTGGCATCAAAAACTGCGGCGAAACGCTCCAGGGTTCGCATCGTTTCGTCAGGCACCGGTACAGGTGAGGAAATGGACAAGTGACCCCTGGAATAAAAGGCAATGCTGATCACCCGTCGCCCGCCCGAATCGGCACTACTGATCCTGACCCCGCTCATTTTATTTCGATAGTTCAGCCAGCCTTCAAGGGCCTCTCCTGAGAGATCAATGACCATCGATTTCCTTTTCTCCTTCCATGCGATAACCGTAGGTTTCAGCACCGTAGGCTCGTCCATGTCCAGGTTAAACGAACGGTCTTCGTGTTTCCCGCTTCCATCCCAATTGGTGACCCGGAAATCGATCAGTTTCTCGGCCTCGTTATAGATGCCGATAGTGACCTGGAAAATTTCCTCTATACCCAATTTTTTAAACTCCTGGAAAAGAACCGCTGCGGTCTCCTGCAGCTCGTTACTGCTTTGCATCGCCATGGTCCGGCTACGCACTTTCTCAAGGGCCGCTTCGATCTGTGACTCCCGGGCCTGGGCTTCGGCTTTTTTAAGATCGAGGAAACGGGTATAGGTCTGCTGAAAGACCTTCCCGAATCGCATCAGGATCCTGTTCTCTTCCTCTGAATAAGGAGTGCCTGAGAAATTCTCAATATACAGGGCAACATCCGTCATCAATACATTGGAAGCGGCGAGGCCGGGGCAATTAAAATAGAATGCCCTGGATTCCTCCGGCAGATCCGGGATATATTGAAGAAGATCGTTGTAAAACTTGTTCTTTTCATCAAATGAAAGATGGGTGGTAAAAAAGTCAATTCCCATTTCCTTCGCCTCATCAAACTGCCTGGCCCAAACGGAATCAAAATAGGGATGTGAAATTTTTGACGGTATCTGCTGCTTGTCGGCGATCCAGAAATTCCAATCCGACCCGGGTGAATAATCGACAACAAAACCCGCATGATCCACCTGTATCTCTAAATGAACAAGCTGGTCAAACACAACCCTGATCACATCTTTCAACTCATCACTTTTCTGCATGCCGATCGACCGGCTCCTGACCTTTTCCAATGCCGTTTCGATCCGGGCCTCACGGGCCTGGGCCTCCGCTTTTTGCAGGTCTTTAAACCTCCGGTAGGCCAGGTCAAACACCTGCGCTGATCTTTTCTGCAGCTCCATAGCCTCGTTAGACGGTTTCCGGGATGCGACCAACAGCAGGGCGCCACCCGAAAATTTTGAGAAATGATAATATCGTGTGTCTTCTGTGCTGCCGCTTTCTTCCATTGCCTTTTTCACTTCCGGGGCCAGGTTAAAAAGGACCTGGTACCACTCTTTTTGCTTTGCCCCTTTGATTTCAATGGTATACGCCGATTGATCACTTTTGAAGTTCCTCGTGAATTCCCTGGCTACTTCGCAGGATTTTTTGGGGATTTTAAAAAACCCATAGGATATTTTTCCTTCCAGGTCGCTACTCAGCCGGAAAGCCCTCCAAGACAGGATATTTTCCGGATCCTCCTCATACAGATGCACTGCGGAAGTTTCCAGTTCCGGCTGACCCAGTGAACCCATTTGTTCCCGTAACACCCTGGCGACATCCTTTAATTCGTCGGACTGATGCATGGCCAGGGCCCGGGCCCTGATACGCTCGAGTGCGGTCTCGATCTGGGCTTCCCGGGCCTGGGCCTCGACTTTTTGCAGGTCGAGAAACCGGGTATATGTTTGCTCAAATACTTTGGCGAACCGGTATAAAATGGATTCTGAAGTTTCCATTAATTCTTCCCGGCACAGTATATGCAAATAACCCTTTGAAAAGTTACCGCAATAAAAAATCACAGGATCAGGTAATTGGGATAACCCTTTATTATTCTCCGTAGCTTTTTTTTGCTGACTGATAACAAACTCGTGATGCTTCTTTAATTCCTTACCCCCCAATTTCTGTGAAAACAAGTGAACCCCTTTTTTCCATTTCTCGTACCTTTCATTCATTATCTTATCGCCCGTTAACGGCATGGTATGTGCTTCCCGGATACTTCCATCTTCATGGGTCATCCAAGCATGTTGAAGATTATTTTTTTCGTCAATAAACACATACCCGCAGTTAACCAGGTTGCCTATATCTAATGACCTTAGCTCTTTATAGAGAACAGAGGCCGCTTCCTTCAATTCTTCACTTTTCTGCATGGCCATGGTCCTGGCCCGGACCCGCTCCAGCGCCAGTTGAATCTGGGCTTCCCGGGCCTGTGTTTCTGCTTTATGCAAATCCATCATCCGGGTATAAGCCTGGTCCAGTACACTGGCAAATCGCTTCAGAATCTCTGCTTTCTCTGCAGGCAAGGGTGTGGCTCCTGCCGCCTGCAATACCCCGTGTTTCATATAGGCATCAGAAAGAAACACATGATCCAGTTCCCGCATTTGTTGTTTTACCGGCTCCGGGAAATTTCTAAGCTCTGTATGTGTGAATAAATACTCATCCCAGCTTCGCTTCAGTGCTCCACCCAGCTTATGGGCATGATAGGTTTGACCGCTTTTCCATCTTTGGAGTTGTTGATTGGGGAAGGGGTGGTCGACAAAAGGAATGATATAACATTGCGGGGTGGCAACCTCATCAAATCCCCGGCTCCACCACTCTATATGTTCCCTGTTCGTATTGATAATGGAGATCAGTACCTGGTAAAGGCCAAAATCCAGTTCCTCCAGTTGCTGGTACAACAGGCTGACCACTCCCGTCAGTTCATCGCTTTTGTGCATGGCTGATGCCGCTGCACGTACCCGCTCCATAGCCAGCTGAATACGCGATTCTTTGGCCTGGGCTTCGGCTTTTTGGAGATCGAGGAAACGGGTATAGGTCTGCTCAAATACTTTTGCAAATCGTAGCAGTACAGGCAACATTTCCGGTGGCGGAGCCTCAGAACCGGCAAAGGATAAAAGCCCGTAGGTAAAATAGGCGCACACATTAACCCACCGATCACTTTCCTTTACAACTTCAGGAAAGATTTTTCGGCCGATCACCTTATTGCGGTACACATTATAGGCCTGCAGTTCATCACCGGTAATGTCCAGTTCCAGCGTTTTCCTTTGTTGTTTCCAGGCGGCATACACTTTTTTAAATGCAATCGGTTCATGTATACTTATTTTTCGCTGTTGCAGCTGTTTATTCCCCTGGATCGTGGCATACATTTCTCCCACTTCCTCCGGTTCATTCATGATTCCGATTGAAAAATATTCCGTTTTGAATCCCAGCTTCTCAAACTGCTGAAAAAGCAAATAGGAAGTATCCGCCAGTTCATCACTCTTCTGCATTGCCATGGTTCGGGCACGGACTCTTTCCAGAGCAACTTCTATCTGTGCTTCCCTGGCCTGCGTCTCCGCACTCTGGAGATCGAGAAACCGCTTATATGTCATTTCAAACACAGCGGTAAACCGGGACAGCAGCGACTCTTCCTCCTCGGAGAGCAACGTATCTGTGACAATATGCAGGTAGCCATGAAAAAAGTTTGCGCAATAAAAAACGGTCGGATCGGCAAAGCGTGATCTGACCATTTTATCAATTTCCGTTTTCCTGTAGTGCTGGGTGGCGTATTCAATATGATTTTTAAGAATATCTCCGCCAATCGATTGTCGAAATATCTTCTCCCCTTTTTTCCATGCATGATACCTGTCCGCAAACACTACGTCACCGGTCAGAGGCATCTTGACAACATGTACACCCGAGCCGTCCGCATTTGTCATCCATGCATGCTGGATATTGGCGGCCTCATCTATTTCCACATACCCGCAATTAATAAACCGGGTTACCCCAAGCCGTTGCAGTTGATTATACAGCAAGGCAGACACGTCGGACAATTCACCACTTTTATGCATAGACATGGTCCTGGCCCGAACCCGTTCCAAAGCCAGCTGAATTTCCGCCTCCCGTGCCTGTGCTTCGGCTTTCTTCAGGTCCAGGAAGCGGGTATAGGTTTGTTCGAAAACCCCGGCGAAACGTTCCAGGATCCTTACCGTTTCAGAATTGAATTCCCTGTCTGAAGAAATGGATAGTCCCCCTTTGGAAAAAAAGGCTACCGCTATTACTCTTCTCTTCTCCCGGGAAGAACCGGGTGTGGACCCCTTGACCAGTTGGTTCCTGAACCGGTTATATTTCGTTAATGCCGCCCCGGAAATATCGATGAGGATGGAGGATTTCTTTGCTTTCCACCCTTTGTACATTTTGCTGATCACATACGGTTCACTGACCGGTGCCTTGACTGACTGATCAAACGGATGGCCATGCATGGTCAGAAACAGTTCCACGAAAGGTTCCCTCTCATCCATGATACCGATGGTCATTTGCTCGGGGTAATCTCCGAGTTCTCGGAACTGTTGCAGAAGAAGATATACGGTCTCCTTCAGTTCCTCGCTCCGGTTCATGGCCATGGTTCGTGCCCGGACCCGTTCCAGCGCCAGCTGGATCTGCGCTTCCCGGGCTTGTGCCTCCGCCTGTTTCAGGTCGTTAAAACGCGTGTAACTAAGATCGAATACCCGGCCAAACCGGTGCAGGAGATCGATTTTATCTTCTGTGAGAGGTTCTGTGGATACCACTTCCAGTGCGCCGAAATGATTGAATGAGGCCGTAAATATGACTTCATCCGGATGCGTCAACGCCTGCTTAAAAGCGACAGGTAATCCGGGGGTTTCCCGGATAAATGCCTCCTGGAACTTTTTTTTCCGGGCGCCCCGTAAGGTGTAACTCCAATGGGGATCCCGGATCTTCCACGCCTTGTATACCGATTGAAAGAAGTCAGCAAAGAACGGTTTGATATCAAAAGCCCGGGGCGGCTTGTTCATTTCCGGGCTGGCGATCCAGATCGCGTTGTGATCGGGATTTTCTTTATACATCCAGATGATCGTTCCGGCCAGGTTAAACCCAAGTGATGTCAGTTCCCTGAATAAAACGGATACCAGGTCGGCCAGTTCGCCGGATTGCTGCATGGCCATGGCCCTGGCCCGGACGCGCTCCAAAGCCAGCTGGATCTGTGCTTCCCGGGCCTGGGCCTCTGCTTTTTCTATATCCAGGTAGCGGCGGTATGAAAGTTCGAATACCTTGAGAAACCGGTGAAACAGGGCCAGGTCCGCTTTAGATAACGGGTTGTAAGTAGAAATCCCCAGGGCTACCGGGCCGAGGGAATGCCAGTAATAATTCAGTGATTGGGCTTTCAGAAGGTACCTGTCGATAAACACATTGGTCGTTTTCTGGTAAGCCACCCATTCCCTTAATTTTTCCTCCCCCCGGATATGTGCCTTAAAAAACTCTCCCTTCCCCTTCAGCATTTTTACCGCGAATGCCTGGTGCACCCGGCTGTTGGTATAGCTGGTTTCTGTAATGAATGTTTTTTTATGCCTGGCGTAATACTCATAATTCATGTACGTTCCCCGTTTCGGGTAGAAAATGGCGGTTTGCACATTCCGGATATCCTGCACACCCAGTTTACCAAGCTCCCGGGCGATGGTCTCGCAGATCCGGAGCATATCTTCCCGGGTCTTCATCCCCATGGCCACGGCCCGTACCCTTTCGAGGGCCGATTCAATCTTCAGTTCCTGGTTGGTTTCCTCAAGAGCCTGGGTACGTTTTTGCACGGCCTTCCGAAGCCTTTCATTTTCCTTTTTCAACTTATCAAATGCAAAGGGCTCACCCTGTTCAACATGGGCATCCGGGTAAGAGCCGTGCTGGTGGAGTACCTTCCACCCTGTATTTGTTTTTTCTATTAGTGAACTAAGCCGTAAGGGAGCATATAAAATCCATCCCTCATCCGTTTCAACATACAAATCTCCATGCTCATGCACCATGATATACGGATCATATGGAATGATCTCTGTTTTTTTATTTCTTAAATCAGCTTTCCCTGCCATCGCATAAGTTACTCTTCTGGTATACTCAACGATCTCTTTCTTATTGCTCCAGTTCTCTTCCTGATTGGTTCCAATATTCCGGTAATTATCCGGGAGAAAAGAAGCCCATGTTTTCAGGTCGCCCCGGATATAACTATCCCAGTAGGTATTCATTACCTGCCTGATCTCTGCTTCCTGTTTTTTGGTGAGCTTCATCACTTATTGATTTCCCGGAATTCGAATGGTGAATGAGGTCCCCTCCCCCTCCTTGGTCTGAACCTCGATATCACCCCCGTGGGCCTTTACAATATCATAACTCAATGACAAGCCAAGCCCGGTGCCCTGCCCGGTAGGTTTGGTGGTAAAGAATGGCTGGAATATTTTATCGAGTACCCTTTGCGGGATGCCAC
>JBMSNP010000073.1:0-13327 GCA_049421765.1 Chitinophagaceae bacterium | reverse complement strand
ACGTATGATCTCTTTCATCTCCTACGCATTTCTAGCCCTGGCCATCCTGTTCAGCGCTTGTAAGTCAAAAACACAAACCATCCCCAATGGCGAGGGTTACCTGGATATGGCCGGGGGTAAGATCTGGTACCGGGTAACGGGGGAAGGGGATAAAACACCGATCCTTGTCATGCACGGCGGTCCGGGTGCGCCTTCCTACTACCTGAAACCTTTAAGTGCCCTGGGTACTGACCGGAAAGTGATTTTCTATGACCAGTTTGGTTGCGGGAGGTCGGGAACCAATACCGATACCAGCTACATGACCGTGGAGTATTTTGTAGATGAAGCCAAAAAACTGGTGGACCACCTGGGGCTGAAAGATTTTATCCTTTATGGTCAGTCCTGGGGCACCATGCTCGGCACGGATTATTACCTAAAATACCCGCAGGGGATCAAGGCCATCATCCTCAGCAGCCCCTGTATCAGCATACCCATGTGGATCCGGGATGCCGACACCCTGCTGGCCACCCTGCCGGATTCCATCCAGCAGGCCGTACGCACCAACGAAGCCCAGAAGACTTTCAGTAACCCGGATTACCAGCATGCAGTGGAAGTCTATTACCAGCATTTTGTGGCCCGCAAACTGCCATGGTCCGCCGATATCGACAGTACCTTTATGCAGTTTGGCAAAAGCTACGAATATATGTGGGGACCCAGTGAGTTCACCGCTACTGGCACCCTGGGCAATTATGACCGCACAGGCCGCCTCGGCGAATTCAAAGTGCCCACCCTGTTCATCACCGGGGAATTTGATGAAGCCCGTCCCTCTACGGTCCGCTATTACCAAAGCCTGGTACCCGGAGCGAAATTCGAAGTCATCAAAAACGCGGCTCATGCCACTATGCATGACCAGCCCGAAGAAAATAACCGGGTGATCCGGGAGTTCATCACGGGACTGGAATCCAGGTAAAAAAACTTGCAGGTCTGGGACACGGTCTTTAATTCTAAAGAGTTGGAGACCCCTTGACACATGGGATCATGAGACTGGTCGCGGCTTTTGTAACGACCCTGTTGTTCCTGAAATTCAACCGGAAAAAGATTACCGATATCCGCCGGGGCTCCCTGATCACCACTCAGCCCGAAGGGTGAGCACCTCATACGGCTGCATGTCGATTTCGCCGGATAGCTTTTCAAGACGCTGTTGCCCGGTATTACTCTTGTAAAGGGATGTTACGGGCGAACGGAATGTAAGGGAGGTTTTGCAAGCTTTTTCACTGCTGTTGAACAGGGTAATCATAATTGCATGCCCTTCTTCGGCCGGCTTTACGGACATCACAAGGATGTCCGGGGAAGATACAAGCATCAGGGAACCCGGTTCGGGATTCGCTTCGGCACGGGAAACGATCAGCGGTTGCAAGAACCCGGTGGCGAACCGGGTCGATTCCAGGTGGCTGAACCGGCCATGCGGTCTTAGCGCGTAACGTAGCCGGATGATCCCGTCCTGGCTCGCCCGGTAATTGGTTTCCCAGTGATTATTGAGCGCCCATGAGAATACGGTTTGCGAAGGTTCAATTTGCTTTCTCCATGCAGCGGGATCATATTGTCCCCCCAGCAGGTTGGCGGACATATAACCGATCTCGACCAGGGGGGCATCTGGTGTTGCAAGGGTGATGCCTTCCCGATCATTGGAAACATCGACCCATTGACCCGTGCTCATCCAGTTCTTACAGGACCCGGGAAGCTGGTCATCCTCCGGTCTGATCACGGAAAAAGGCATGTCCAGCCTGATTTTTCCCTCTTGTACCCGGAATGGAAAAGCAAAATGTACGGCTTCTTTTCCACCGACATTGGCCCAGTGATAATCGCCCGGCCGGGGATTGAGTTCAGCAGGCTCTTTATCAAGGATATTATCGATGCTGATAAAATCTGCACCAGCCGCGAGTTCTATGTTCCGGGTGAGTTTACGGCATCCGGGCGCCGGCGATTCGATCCGCAGGGAAGAAAGCACCGGCCCTTTTTCAAGTATGGAAATAACGACATCCCCGTTCCGTTGCGCGTTGGCCGGGTCATCGCCCTTCAGAAAAAGATATTGATTGAGCGCCCCTTCGTTGCCCGTCCCTGCGAAATTTTTTTCAACCCCCTGCCGGGTAATGGTGTTGATGGCGCCGGTTTTTTCGTCCACATGTACTGAAATCTTTCCGTTATCAAGGGACCGCAGGTTGACGAACACATCTTCCGTCTCCGGCTTGTTCCGGCCGGGCAGGATAAAAAAGGTTTCCTGGGAGAAGGGGGCTATGCCCGGACAGATAAAAGCCAATTCACCGGTGGACAAGCGTTGTGAGGAGAGCGTCTTCCCCTCCCGGGTCTGAATGATATCGCCAGCTGCGGAGAGACCGGCGGGTATTTTCACCAGCCCCCCGTTTAACCAGGCCTGTGTATTCAGGATCCGTACCGCATGGGGGATGGATCGCTGTTCATCGGCGGCGGCAGCCTGGTTCAGCAGTTGGAGAGACAGGGCATGGGCGCTATCCGAAAAGGATTTTTTAATGACCCATTGGGACAGGGTCTTGTGGCTTTCGGGTCTTGTTACGCTTTCATCGGCGCCCCAGGTATGTTCGGAATACAGCATCACAAAACGCCAGGCTTTTTCAAATGCATCGCGGGGAAATGGGTCCGGGCGCATCATGGCCCAGATGGTTTCGGCCTGGCTAAGCCTTGCGGAACTGTTTCTGTTTTGCGCGGTTTCAAAAGCGGAAGAACCCGATCCGTCTTCCCAGTACCCGGTCCAGTCGCCCCGGCGCCGGGGCAGGTCTTTCCCGTATTTTTTTTCAAAGGCGCGGAAAGCGGTACTGGCCGAGGCTACGACAAAGTGCGGGGAGGCATAGGTTTCATTCCATTGCTTTACGTGTTCGCTCACCTGGAGTTCCGGCACGGCGTTATCGCCATGACCGCTCCATCGCATACAGGAGATATCGTAGGGGAATTTCTTTTCCCGGAGCATGGCCAGGTAGTCGGATACAAAACGGGTGGAAAACTCCTGAACGCCATGTGACAGCGCGTATCCTTTATACGGCACCCACACCAATACTTTTTCAAGACCCGAAGCGGAGACCCAGTAAAAGGGTTTTTCTTCATGCTCTTGCATGATGGTGCCTATGCGGTCTATCATGTTGGGGGCGGCGGACAGATATTTTATCCCGGCCTGGGCCAGGGCTTCCACCAGGCCCCAGGTATAGCCCGGCACGTCGCTGATCATCGCGGCATCGGTCTTAACGCCGGTCAACTTTTCCAGAACGGTCGAATAGCGAAACAGCTGCAACAGTTCCTCCGGGCGGCATAGCCCGGTCAGTGTGTTCATGAACATCCCGTTAATGGAAAGCGATCCGTTCCGGACAGCGCGGAGAAACGCTTGACGGAGTGAATCGCTTCCGCGGTTCATCAGCAGCCAGGCGCTGTAGGTGCCTTCGAGGTTCCACAGGAACCGGGCGTCTTCGGGATAATTTTTTGTGCGTTCGATATATTCCAGGGCGGTTTCCAGGTTATGCACCTGTTTTTCTTCCGTCCGGGGCTGGAGATCGGTATATCCCAGGTCAAAATGGGAGTGGGGGAGAATGTAGATGGTTTGCGGCTGCACCGGTTCCAGCAGGACAAACCTGTCTGCCAGGGTTTGGGTACCGGCCAGCACCCGCAGGTGAACGCTGTCGGTTTTCCGGACAGGACGGACGGGGATGTCAAAACTTGAAAACCCGTTCGCGGCGATACGGTGGATGGGCGGATCCTGGTCAACCCGGATCTCGATTTTAAGATCAGTTCCGAAATGGAGCAAATCCAGTACCAGCACCTGCCTGTTGTTGTGGAGAAGGAATCCCGGATTGCGGATAGATATTTTCTCTTCCATCAGGAACCGGAAAGTCATGAACCAGTCCGCGCTGTTTTGTGCCTGCCCGGTTATTTTCAACTGCAGGGGCCGGCCCGGGGTGATCAGTTGTCGGGGAACCCGGAGATAGGCCAGTCCATGCGCATCCCCATTCAGGTCACGCCGGAGCTGGTGAAAAACGATGCGGGTGCTGTCTGGTCCGCCAAAGGTCCAGTCGGGGTGGCTGTTGCCCGGAAAAGTGGTAAAGGTGAGGGTCTTCCGGTTATTGATAAAGAGATCAAAATTCCGGATTCCTGAATTGGTGCCGGTGGAATGCGCCGCCACCCAGCAGAAATAAACGTAGTCGCCATCTGGCTTCGCAGGAGCCGGTGCGCTCTCCCAGGAAATGGATTTGTTACCGTCGGTTACCCGGGTAAGCAGGGCCGAATGAACATAGTCGGGAAAAGCGGAGAAATAGTCAATCCTTTCCCCGCTGACCTCAGCTCCATAGCCACTGACCCAGTGGATCTTTCCAAACCAGGGCGCGGTGGTTTGTGCGGAAAGATAAGAATCCGCCAGTAACAAAATGACTGCCAGAATAAGGCCAAAGATCCGTTGCTTTAACTGGTTCACCCGGATAAAATTTAAATGGCTTCTGCATGAAAGGTTCATGCCCGCCTATTGGAGCCATAAATGTACGTGTTGGCGGAGATTGTTGGGCACGGACAGGTATCCAACTCTTAAGAGTGGGATACCGCTTGGTCATCTATGCCCGGACTTGCCTAATTTTAAGGATATACCGGTCATCCTTTCAGAAACAAAACCCAACCGCATGCAGAAGCTCCTCGCGGCCATTTTATGCGTATTCGTGATGTAGTCTCCTGGAAGGGCACAGCAGATGGATACACCACAGGGCGATACCCTGGCAA
The DNA here is from genome assembly GCA_049421765.1 of Chitinophagaceae bacterium. Classification (GTDB taxonomy): domain Bacteria; phylum Bacteroidota; class Bacteroidia; order Chitinophagales; family Chitinophagaceae; genus JJ008. The sequence continues at coordinate 8,563 of JBMSNP010000073.1, read as the reverse complement.
AAGGGACTTTTCTCGTCTACAAGTTTCAAAAACCCATCGGCAGTGAAACCTATGCCCTGGTAAAGGAAGGAGCGCTACTGCGGAAAGAGTCGGATTTCCTGTTCAATGACCGGGGAATGAACGGCAGCTGAAGACGAATCTCATGCCAACCGCTTTGCTTGCCCGGGATGACATGAAAAGGAGATAACGTCAAACAAGAAACGTCAAACGATAAACAGTAATCCCTAAACTGTAAACATCCATATTCCATAAATGAATGTTAATCTGGCCGGAACCCGTAAAGATTTACACCCGGTCTGCATCAGACCATAAAAGGGAGGTATTGGCTACATTCGGACAAAGCCTTATTCGTATGTAAGCGTTTATTCATCCTAAAACACCACCAAATGAAAGTCAAAACACTCAGTTCCCTTGCCCTGGGCCTGGTCCTGTTTGCCGGCTGCAAATCCGGGGAGAAAAAGGACGAAAAACAGCCGGAGAAACAAAACGCTCCGCTGGTCCTGAAAATGGACGAGCAGACATCGAAGTACGGCTACTACGATGCTGAGGGCAAAAAAGTACTTGGCGATTATGCCATGGCCTTTACGGATACCCTGCGTGATTACGCGATCGTGGCGGATTCAGGTTTTATTCTGATCGACCGCAAAGGCAAAAAAGTTTACGATGTTTTTGCTTTTGATAATGCCCCGGATGCCCCGCAGGACGGTTTATACCGTATCGTGAAGGACGGTAAGATCGGCTATGCCGATGCCCAGACCCACCAGGTGGTCATCGCCCCGGTTTATGATTGCGCTTATCCCTTTGGGGGAGGGAAAGCCAAAGTGAGTAAGAATTGTAAGAAGGTACAGGATGGGGAACATAGCAGCTGGGAGAGTGATGAATGGATGTATGTGGATGTGAAGGGGAATAAAGTTGCTGAGTAGTTGAGGGGTTGAGAAGTTTAGGGGTTTAACGATGGTTGAACAGTAGTTGAACAGTGGTTGAACAGTGGTTGAACAGTGGTTGAACAGTAGTTCAACAATCGTTCAACTACCTTTAAACCTCTAAACCTCTCACCCATGCCCGATCCCTGGACTTCCCGATGGAACGAACGCTTTAGCGGAGAAGCATATGCCTATGGCGAAGAGCCCAATCTTTTCCTTAAAGAACAACTGGACAAACTCCCGCCAGGAAAAATTCTTTTCCCCGCCGAGGGAGAGGGACGGAATGCCGTTTATGCCGCAAGCCGGGGCTGGGAGGCTCAAGCCTTTGATATCAGCAGCGAAGGGCAGAAGAAAGCGCTGAAGCTGGCGGAGAAAAAAGGAGTAAGGATTGATTACCGCGTGGGAGAACTGCAAACCCTGGGCTACCTTCCTGGTGAATTTGACGTGATCGCATTGATCTATGCGCATTTCCCCCCGGCTAAACGGTCGGGTCTTCATCGGTCGCTTGGAGAATTGGTTAAACCCGGTGGCCTGGTTATTTTGGAAGGCTTCAGCAAAAAACATCTCGAATACCTGACAAAGGATGAGAAAGTGGGTGGTCCGCGGGATATCGAATCTCTTTTTTCCATGGAAGAGATGCACGAAGAATTTCCCGGCTTTGATCCGGATGTGCTGGAAGAAACAGAAATCCATCTTCACGAAGGCGAATTTCATGTCGGGCTGGGTTCGGTGATACGGTTTGTGGGGAGGAGAGGGAAATAGGTTGAACAGTTGTCGAACGGTGGTTCAACTATCATTCAACCACCGTTCGACAATTTTAAACGACCATCAACCTCCCGCATCAATTCAGCTTCCCCGCCTCCCTCACTTCATTGCCGACAACTTGTGTCAGCCCGTCACCAAGAGCCTTGCGGTATCGGTCGGCGATTTCAGTGAGTTGATTCACGATTTCCGGATGCTGATCTTTTACATCGCGGTCTTCCCCGGGATCATTGGAGAGATTGTACAGGGCGAGCGGTACCTGGATCTCGCCATATTTACCGGGGTAGCGGTCGCCCCCGATGGTGGCCGGCGGACCATAGGTTTGTGAACGCGCTGGGAAGACCAGTTTCCAGTTTCCCTTGCGGATGGCTTTCAGGTTATTCCGGTCATAGTAATACGCGAATTCATCACGGGGTGTGCTTTGCGGATCACCCAGTAACAACTCTTTAAAACTCACGCCGTCTATTTTTTTTGCGGGTAGCCGTGTACCGCATATATCAGACAAAGTGGGGAGAATATCCATGGTCGTGAGCAGTTTATTACAAACCGTACCGCTGTTTAGTTTACCTGGCCAGCTGATGATGCAGGGTACCCGCAGCCCGCCTTCCCAGGCGGTGCCCTTGCCTTCGCGGTAGGCGCCGCTGCTGCCGGCATGATTGCCAAAGGTTAGCCAGGGGCCGTTGTCGCTGGTAAAGATCACCAGTGTTTTATTCAGGATGCCATTTTCCTTCAGGGTCCGGATGACTTCACCCACCGACCAGTCCACTTCTTCCATCACATCACCGAACATCCCGGCTCCGCTTTTCCCTTTGAATTTCTCCGACACACCCAGCGGCACATGCACCATGGGATGTGCGAGATACAGAAAGAAGGGGTTTGATTTGTTTTTACGGATAAATGAAACTGCCCGCTCCGTAAATGCGGTGGTGAGCTGATCCTGATCGCTGAAACTGTCGATCGTTTTTACAGTATTGTTTCCTTCGATCAGTGAAAGAGGGGGATATTTTGATTTAAAGCTGGCCGTATCGGTTACGAGGGTGCCGTCAAAATCATGCGGCCACATATCGTTGGAATAGGGAATGCCATAATATTCATCAAAGCCTTGTTGCATAGGAAGGAAAGGAACCTTATGTCCAAGGTGCCATTTGCCATAAGCGGCGGTCCGGTATCCTTTTTCTTTCAGTAATTCGGCGATGGTTTCCTCCTCCGGGTTCAGCGCGATCTTGCTTTGGTGATTGATCGCCCCGCTGATCCCCAGCCGGGTGGGATAGCAACCGGTCATCAGGGCTGTTCGCGAAGCGGTACACACAGCCTGTGCCACATGAAAATCGGTAAAGCGGATGCCATTCGCTGCCAGCGCGTCCATATTCGGGGTCTGGTAGGGCCCACCGCCATAACAAACCGGGTCGCCATAACCCATATCGTCCATGAAGATGATGACGACATTAGGAGGCTGAGCCCCGGGATTTTCTAGCATTCCAGTTTGGGGGGCAGGGGAGCCCTGGAAGAAAATGATGATTGTAAGGACTGTTAGAAACCGGTATATCAAGCAGGCCATAAGTTATGTTTTCAGTTTATAGCCTGCCTTCCGTCAGGCAGGTTTGTTGTTTACAGTGTTGGCTTTAACTGGCATTGTTCATTGAAAAGTGAAAATTGATCATTGAACATTTCCTCTTGAACCTCTCAACCTCTCAACCTCTCAACACCTCAACATTCACTTCTTCCCCGTCCGAAACCGGAACGAGCAGCCAACCGCCACATAGTTGGGACAGTTGATGATGTTGAACCCGCCGGAGATATCCAGCTTTACATGATCACTCACATAATATGCCAGTCCACCGTCTATCCCGTGTTGCGGGGCTTCGCCTTTACGAAAGCCACCATATGCCTCAATATAGGCATACCCGTTTTTTCCAAGGTTGAACCCCGGTGCGATTGTGTAGATCCAGGTGGGGGTGGAGGAGAAGCCGTCCCACTCGGCTCCCAGGTTGTAGCCGAGGCCTATATTATCGGTGAGTCCGTGCTGCATAGTAAAACGAAAGTTCGGGGCCCATTGGTTCAGCCGAAAAGATTTACCGGCCCATTTGGGCATTCCCACGTGAAAGATCAGTGAAGTCATGGGCAATAAACCTTTCTCTTCCCATAGGGCAATCTTCCCGCCGATCTGAACGGGAACAAATCCCGTTTCGTATTTATTGCCCCTTGGAATGATTGGGGGAGTTTCCATGGAGTTGATCTCCGTGATCAGGCGAAATTCAAAACGTTTGGACGCCCCGTATTTCCAGAGAATCGTGGGGTGGACAAGATTGTGCAGCCCGTCAAAGGATTCATAGTTAAAACCAACCTCGCCCTGGATATATCCCTTCTTAACAATAAAAGGACATTCTGTTTGATCGGGACGATCTGTTTCCATCCGGCCCGTTTGCTGGGCGGAGGCGAAACAGGAGACAAGTATACAAATGAACAGTGCAGCGATCCGGATCATATGCAAATATAAAGGTCGCCTGCTAAACGGGACAGTTATGCCAATGGGGACGATAAAGGCTTTTTTTCCTGTTCTTTTGCCTTGATGCAAAAGAACCAAAAGATCAAGCCAATTCGAATGGGAATTCATACGTAACGCCGGACCCCGCATCCTGTGATACGATATGGGAAATTCCGATATTGCGGGATTTCATTTCAGCTATACAAAAAAAAATTCCATATCCGGTTCCCCTGTTGCTGTAGCGGCTCTCCATTAAACCCGGTAGTCTTCACGTGCAGGACTAAACGCATCGAGCAGTGTACAGGCACTTCGGGCTATGGCAGAATGGGGCATATTCCCGGGGATCACATGATACATACCGGCCCGTAGGGTACATTCTTCATCTCCGATCTGCATCTCGAGTTCGCCATCGATAATATACGTGATTTGTTCCTGCGGATGATGATGCAATGGGATCGAGGCGCCGGCTTCGAGTTCCACGAATCCGAAACTCATCTGATCACCGTGTGCGTAATAACCGGTGATTCCGGGTACCAGCATTTTTGGTTTGATGTTTTTGATCGGCTCTGCCATCTTTTTATTTTTCAAAATAACAGCAATTGCCGCCCACCCATTCTTTGTCCTTGTTATACCGCACTCCGATCATCTTTCCCTTGCTCATCCGGCCCAGGTTGTTGGTGGCCACCGGACGCGGATCCCCATCCTTCCAGAAATAAAACATCCTGATCTCGGCCTTGGCAGGCACATCGGGGGTTTCTATCACATCGGCATATTTCACTTTCCGCTGCAGGATCCAGTTCTCCGGGTCCTGTACTTTTTCGATATCCTCTTTTTTCAAATCGATCACCACACCCTGCCCGGCAAAGGAAAACAGGGGTTTCAGCACATAATTCTCCAGGTCGGCGGGGATCTGTTTTACTTCGTTCAGGAAAAAGGTCTGCGGCACATAGGGGTGCCGGATCAAGGGGAGTGTGTACTTGCTGATCCGGTAAAACCAGTTGGGATGGGGGCACCATTCCACATCCAGTTCACCAAACATTAGTTTCCCTTTTTCCTGCACCTCCGGACTTTGTTGTTGCAGATCGTCGAAGATGATGCGATTATAGATCCGTTTTACCAGCGTTTTCCGCCCGTTGTTCAGGTAGTAAAGCCGGTTCCCCTCATGGATCAGTTCGGTGAGACAGACCATCTTGATGCCCAGGTATTCCTCGGTGCAGTAAAAGTAAATTCTTGTTTTTTGTTTACGCGGGAAAATTTCCAGGAGGATCACATTCTCGGGGTCATGCCCGCCGAGGATGATCTCTTTGAGCAGTGCGATATAGGAGGCCCGGTCGAAATCATTCAGGTAACAGTCAAAACCTTCGGGTACCGGGAAATGACGGCGGTATACATCATCCAGCAGCACTTCATAGGCAAACAGGGTGGGGAAGCCCTGCATCTCGATCAGCTGGGGTTCGTATTCCCCGGCTTCATTTACACAAATGCCGAAATCAAAGGCAATAAAATTTGTATGGTTTGTTTCACCCGGAACCGAGAGTCCGGCTGGTATGGCTCTGCGGGTCAATTCCCCGAAACCGGGATCGCTAATGATGTCCACGATCGATTCGCAGGCATCCAGGATCTTGTCTTTGAAATCCCGGGGTACAAAAACCGGTGTTTCGGCCACCCGGAAATCAAGCGCGCCCGGATGGGCATTGTTCAGGTCGGAGAGAAATGCATCATATCGTTCTTTGGTGAAACTGCTATTGAACGCGTGGCGCAGGGATGGAATCATATTGCCGGTTTTACCGGGAAGTTAATGAATGAAAATGGTGCGGAAAAATGGACCGGTCAGGCGGGTTCGGGTACCAGTTGACCGATGGCCTGGTTCAGGAAATTGGGGACGATATGCGCGTAAGTCCAACGGATCTTGTCGGGGTCTTCCAGGTGTTCGAGCATACTGTTCAGTTTGGCCTCGCCGTAGCTTTCGATCACAGTCTTTCTTTTTTCTTCGGTCTGCAGGTACATGCTCATCCCCGGGGCATCCGCTTCGGGATGGAACTGGGTGCCGATCATGTATTCGTTGAATCGGATCCCCATCACGGCCCGTTCATAGGGCACATGCGGCCGGCTTTTCTCAATACAGAGGATCCGGGCACCGATCCTGTTGAGGAGATCGTGATTGGGCTGGATCAGCTGGTGATCGCGGCTGTCCACCGCGTAAAAAGGATCCCGGAGTCCCTCAAATACGGGATCATCCTGCCCGGATTCCAGCATGTGAATCGGGAAAACCCCAAAGGCAGTTGATTTTCTTTTGCACACCACGCCCGCATTGAAATAGCGGCTGGCGAGCTGAAAGGAATGGCAGATGAAAAGGATATGTTTTTTCTGCGTGGTGGATGGATTTTTATTCCAGCGCTCTATGCTGTCGAGCCAGCGGCACCAGGAAATATCCCAGTCTTCGAAACGACTGATCAGCGGGTCGCCAGGCCCCCCGGTGGAGATATAGATATCAAAAGAAGTATCGGGGAGTTCGTTCCGGAGGCGCACGTCAAATTCACTGACGGATAGTTCGAGGTCGTTGATTTCACCCCACTCATGCAACAGGCTGCGGATGCAACGCATACCCTGGTTGGGATGGCCTTCATAAAGATCGAGGATTGCTACGCTTACCTGTTTTTTACCGGTACCGTTCATCCGGCAAACTTAATGATTTTGTGATGGAAGCAATGAACGGCGGAATCCCCGAATTACCCACATTTGTGGATACTACATAGCTGTTTGTCAGCCCCGGACTTATTTTTTTTCAAAAACTTTTTCCCCGCCAAGATATGTTTTCAGCACGGTGGTGCCAGGTATATCAGCGGCAGGTATTTTCATCAGGTCGCGGTCGAGGATGATAAAGTCCGCCCATTTTCCTTTTTCAAGACTGCCCTTTTCCTGTTCTTCAAAATTGGCGCGGGCGGCCCAGATGGTCATGCCGCGGATCGCTTCTTCCCGGGTGAGTGCGTTCTCGGGCTGGTACCCGCCGTTCGGAAACCCTTTTGCGTCCTTGCGCACCACGGCGGCAAAGAATGTTTTGATCGGTGAAATATTTTCCACGGGGAAATCCGTTCCAAGCGGGATCCATCCGTTTTGTTGCAGCAATTGCTTGTAGGCGTAAGCCCCTTTCACACGTTCAGGCCCAAGCCGGTCTGCTGCCCAGTACATATCGCTGGTGGCATGGGTGGGTTGCACGGAGGGGATGATTGTGTATTTGTTGAACAAACTGAAATCTGATTGATTGACCACTTGCGCGTGTTCGATCCGCCAACGCAGATCGTTTTTTCCTTTCAGGTACTTGCCGTAAATATTCAGGATAGTGCGGTTGCCGCTGTCGCCGATCGCGTGGGTGCACATCTGGAATCCACGTTCGGAGATCCAGGAGGCCACCGAATCAAAATGCGCGGGGTTGCTGAGCAGGAAACCGGAATAACCGGGTTTGTCGTGATAGGGATTCAACAGGCATGCACCCCTTGAGCCGAGGGCGCCGTCGGCATACACTTTAAAACTTCGTACGTTAAGCCGCTCGGTTTTGATCTTACCCTTTTTCTCCAGGTAATTATAGTTTTCCTTCAGGTCGCTGAGCATCACGTAGAGCCGCATTTTCAGATCTCCGCTCTCTTGCAGTTTACGTATCCATTCGACCTTCGGAAAATCCAGTCCGCAATCGTCAATGGTGGTAAGACCCGCAGCCAGGCAGTTTTTTTCCGCGGCCTGCAAGGCTTTTTTAAACTGTTCTTCGGTGATCGGCGGGATCTTGGATTCAACAAGCGGGATTGCGTTATCGACCACCAAACCTGTTAAAGTGCCTTCCATTTCTTCGATTTCACCGCCGGTGATGGTGTCTCCTGCTTTTATCCCGGCGATATCCAGCGCGGCCTGGTTGGCGATGGCTGCATGTCCGTCGATCCGGGTGATAAAAACAGGGCGGGAGGGGAATAACTCGTTCAGGCGCGTATTGGTGGGAAAAACTTTCACATCCCAGTCGTTCTGGTCCCAGCCCCTTCCCGTGATCCAGCCGTCGGGATTGGCTTTTGCGAAATCCTCCACGCGGCTTACCACATCATCCCAACTGGTCGTACCTATCAGATTGACTGTTTGCAGGCTTCTTCCATATTCCTCGAAATGTGCATGGGCATCGATAAAACCCGGATAGATAAACTGTCCCCCGGCATCCAGTCGTTCGCGGGGTTCATAATTTTTCAGCAGCGTGGCGGTGTCCCCGGTAGCGAGAATTTTTCCGTCCCTGATCAGCATGGCTTCCACGGTGGAGAATGCGGAATCAGCCGTATAGAAGGTCGCAATGTAAACCAGCACGTCTCCCTTTTCTTTTTTGGCACGGGTTGTACATGAAAGAAGGAATGCCGTCCAA
>JBMSNP010000072.1:0-13807 GCA_049421765.1 Chitinophagaceae bacterium | reverse complement strand
TTACCTTTTTACCCTGTACAGGTAATTCTTTCTTTCTAAAAAAGGTCAGGATTCCCCGGTATGATAGGGTGCAATGGTCAATACCGGGATAGAAGATTCCCGGAACAGAAAGCGACCTAGCCACCTGCCAAATATACCCCGGCCGGTTGATTCCCTGCCTGGATTTACCACAATCAGATCGGCTTTGACTTCCCTGGCATAAGTCAGGGTTTCAGCAGATCCAGTATTTTCATCATGTGTTGAGCAATGTACCCTTACACTGCTGTAATCCCGTAATAACTGGTATGCCCGCATCATGCTTCGCGACGACCGGATCTCACCGGTTGATGACCGGTTTTGACCCATCAGGTGTATGATGCCATTGAATTTCCTGGCCAGGTAGGTGGCCACTACCAACTTCCGAAGGGGTACTTCATCCCGGACCGGGACCACGATATGCTGCAGATGGGTGACGTCAAACCGGCGGGTTACCGTAAGCACCGGGCAGCCCGTTTGCTGGGATAGCCGGTTGATGTTGATCTGCCTGACCAGGGTCCCCGCAAACCGCTTGTTGGCCCGCGGGATCAGGACGAGGTCAATATGCCGGACGATGATCACTTCTTTCAGGACCCGCTGCCAATTCCCAGGGGTGGTTTCCATGGACATCAGCAGTCCTTCATCCAACCGGTTCTTGTATTCCGCCATCAATTGTTCCATTTTTTGGGAAATATCATCCGACCCATTCCTGAGCCAGGACCCGCTGACCGTGCCATCGTAGATAAAAGGAATTGCAGTGAGTGTTGGCTGTACGTGTAACAGGTGAAGGTCGCATTTAAATGCGTTGGCAACCTCCACAGCTTTTTGCATGACCAACGCAGTATTTGCGTTGAAGTTGACCGGCACCAGGATCCGGTTGAACATTTTTTGAATACTATCCCTCACAATGACATACAAATTAACACTCCGGTCTTAGCGTGGGGTGAATCAGGCGTTAGAATGCCATTAAAAGACAATTATTTCACCAGGGTCGGGAGCATTACGGTGACGGATGTGCCGGTATCGGGATCTGATCCCACGGTGATACGCCCTTTATGGAGGCTGATGATCCGCCGGGTAAGCGTAAGTCCCAGGCCCACCCCCCTTTTTCCTTCCGCATTGCTGCTCCGGTAAAACGGCTCGAAGAGGTTGCTGAGATCGTCATCGGGTATGACTTCGCTCTTGTTGGAAAAACGGAATACTGCATTCCCATCATCAAAGGACAGATCCACCCGCACGGTCTGGTCGGGTGAATATTTGCAACCGTTTTCCATGATGTTTTTGAATGCGCTGGACAGGAGGTGTGTATTCCCGAAAACCAGGCATTCCTTTTCATTTTCCGGGAGCTCCGGAAAATGGATGTCGATGATATACCCCGCGCTTTGTTTGACCAGTTCACTGTGTGCTCTTAACAGGATCTCATCAATCCGGACTTTTTCAAGTGAAATGGCCCCATGGGTTCCGGCCTTCGCGATCTCAAGCAGGTTGCGCGTCAGTTGCTGGAGGTCCATGACATCTTCCAAAACGGACCGGAGCACTTTCCGGTATTCTTCATCATCGCGATTATGAAGCAGGGCCACTTCGATCTGGCTTGAGATCGCCGTGAGCGGCGTTGATAGTTCATGCGAGGCATTTGAAATAAACCGGCGCTGAATTTCAAAAGATTCCTCCAGCCGGTTGAGGAGGTCATTGAATGTATTATTCAGCACGGCCAGTTCATCCTTCCGTTTGCCAACATAAAGCCGGTGAGAAAGGTTTTGGGAAGTGATCAGCCGGACATCGTGTATGGTTTTCTTGACCGGGCGGACGATTGTCCGGGAAAAGAGAAAGCCCGCCAGCAAAGCGGTGAAGACGACAAGCGGGAAAAACAGGAGAAATACACGTTTTAGGTCCTCGATATATTCGCGTCCGGATATGTTTTCCGCCGCCACTACCACCAGGATGTTCTCTTCGCCGGACCGGGCAGGGTAAATACAAACATCTTTTCGTTCGTATCGGAAAAAACGGGGTTTAGCATCCGGGTTTACTATAAGCCAGTCGTCCGGCACCCGGATACGGGAGGTGCTGTCATCATGGAATTCATACAATACCTGTCCGCTGTTTCCGTAAATAAGGATATTCTTGTTTTCCAATACCGGTGGGGCCGTTGAATCCAGGGATTTAAGCAGGTTTGTGGTATCATTCCTGAAGAGCGTGTAGAGGTAGGCGGTCCGGGCCGACCGGGTCTTGAGTTCCTGCCTGAATTCCGTTTTTACAGTTTGCCGGCTGGCATTGATGATGAAAACAGACATGACCAACAGAATCGCGGAAACGATCAGTGTAAAAAGGAGATTTATTTTAAAAGTCAGCTTCATCCGGCGGGGTCTTTAAGAACATATCCCATACCCACCTGAGTATGGATCAGTGGTTCGCCAAATCCCCGGTCTACTTTTTTTCTCAGGTAATTGACATAAACATCGATGACATTGGTGCGGGTGTCGAAATCAATATCCCATACCTGGAGGGCGATATCCGCACGGGAAACAACCCGGTTTTTGTTGCGCAACAGGTATTCCAGTAATTGAAATTCCTTGGCGGTGAGGGAAATGTCGCGGCCTTCGCGGGTTACCTGCTTGCTGTCCAGGTTCATCTGAAGGTCACCGGCCTGCAGGATTGTTCCTGTTGCAACAGTCTGGTGTATTCTTTTGAGCAGGGCCCTGATCCGGACCAGCAGCTCCCGGAAATCGAAAGGCTTGATGATATAATCGTCTGCGCCGGCTTCGAACCCCTCGATCTTGTCTTCCACGGCACTCATCGCGGTAAGCATAACAACCGGCACCCCTGGATTGATGGCCCGGATGGACCGGCAAAGTTCATACCCGTTCATACCGGGAAGATTAATATCAAGCACCACAAGTTCAAACGGGCGATTTCGGAAAAGCTTCAACCCGATTGTGCCGTCATACGCCACTTCTGTAACAAACCCGTTTTCAGCCAATCCCTGCTTAAGTGCATCGGCGATCTTTTTTTCATCTTCAACGATCAGTATATGGATATCCTGCATCTGTTTATTTGAAGCAAAGTTAAAGCTCTCGCATTTTAGATGCGAACAAGCTTTCCGGCAGCCCGGTCTCTGTTTAACGGGGGTATCGCAGGGCATTAATCTGTCCGCTATATCTTTGCCGCATGCATATCGACATCCTGAGTGTTTTACCGGAATTACTTGAAAGTCCGCTGCAGCACAGCATCATGAAACGGGCCCGCGAAAAAGGTCTGCTTACCGTACAGGTACACCCGTTGCGGAAATGGGCAGTCAACGAATACGGACAGGTGGATGATTACCAGTATGGTGGTGGCGCGGGAATGGTTATGATGTGCGAACCCCTGGCAAACGCGATCGCGGAATTGTCGGCTGACGGAGAGTTTGACGAGGTCATTTACCTGACCCCGGACGGAAAACGGCTGGACCAGAAAATGGCCAATTCACTTTCCCTGAAAAAAAGACTGCTGATGATCTGCGGTCATTACAAGGGGATCGATGAAAGAATCCGGGAAAAATTCGTCACAATGGAAATCTCGATCGGCGATTATGTGCTCAGCGGGGGTGAACTCCCGGCCGCTGTACTTGTGGATACGATCGGGCGGTTGCTTCCGGGAGTACTGGGGGATGAAACCTCTGCGCTCACAGACAGTTTCCAGGACAACCTGCTGGCGCCGCCGGTTTACACCCGACCGGAAGATTTCCAGGGGATGAAAGTTCCGGAGATTCTCCTGAGCGGCGATCACCGGAAGATCGAGGAGTGGCGTCATGAACAATCCCTTAAAAGAACCTCGGAAAGAAGACCGGACCTGCTGGATGATTAATCCACAGCAAACGATTGTCCTATTTTTCTGGTCCCCGGGATTTGATGGAATAAATAATGAACTTGCAGGCAAATCATTCAGGTATGGATAAGAACAGAAGATCTTTCTTGCGCCGTCTGGCCGTGGGCGGAGGCATCATGGCAACCGGTCTGCCCGCTTTCGCCGAAGTGATCGGCACTTCCGATGAAGAAATGAGGCATTCCTCCGAACAGGAATTACAGGCCCAGCGATTCAATATGTGCGGTTTTGCCGCTCCCAAAATTGAAACCGTCCGGGTGGCGGTAGTGGGTCTAGGGATGCGGGGCTCCGATGCGGTGGAACGGCTGAGTTATATTGACGGACTGGAGATCGTAGCCCTTTGTGATAAATACGCCGACCGGGTGGAGCGTTCCCAGAAAACCCTGGAGAAAATGAAGCGGCCCCGGGCAAAGGAATTCAGCGGGGAGGAAGGCTGGAAAGCACTTTGTGAAAAGAATGATATCGATCTTGTTTACTGCACCGCTCCCTGGCACCTCCACACCCCCGTTTCCGTGTATGCGATGAAGAATGGCAAACATGCCGCAACCGAAGTGCCTGCAGGCAAAACGATGGAGGAACTCTGGGAACTGGTCGAGACCTCCGAAAAAACCCGGAAACACTGCATGATGCTGGAGAACTGCTGCTACGATTTCTTTGAATTGCTTACCCTGAACATGGTGAGACAGGGACTCTTCGGTGAGATCGTTCATGCCGAAGGTGCGTATATTCATGACCTGACCCGGGACTGGCTCTTTAATAAGAAGGCCTATGCAGATATGTGGCGGCTCAAGGAAAATATCGGGAAGAACGGGAACCTCTATCCCACCCATGGTTTGGGTCCGATCGCGCAGTGTATGAATATCAACCGGGGAGATAAGTTTGATCATCTTGTAAGCATGAGCACACTGGATTTCACAATGAATGATATGGCAAGAGAAATGGCAGCCAAAGACGAATTTTTTAAGGAATATGTCGACAAACCCTACCGTGGAAACATGAATACCACGCTGGTCCGCACCCAAAAAGGGAAGACCGTAATGGTACAGCATGATGTATCCACCATCCGTCCTTACTCCCGCATTCACCTCGTCAGCGGGACCAAGGGGGTTGCCCAAAAATGGCCCGGCCCCGAACGAATCGCATTCGGCCATAGCTGGCTCAAAGCAGAAGACCAAAAACTATTACAGGAAAAATATGCCCCGCCAATTGTCCGTCATATCGGGAATATTGCCAAAGAAGTTGGGGGACACGGGGGGATGGACTTCATCATGGACTGGCGGCTGATCGACTGCCTGCGAAACGGGCTCCCGCTTGACCAGGATGTTTATGACGCAGCTGCATGGAGCTGCCTGTTTCCCCTGAGCCAGCGGTCAGTAGACAAACGATCAAGGACCGTTGATATCCCGGATTTTACTCGCGGATCCTGGCAAACCAATAAACCGGTAAACCTGACCCTGGATGGAGGAGGCAATACCGGCGTCAGGGCGATAAAACCCGATCTTAAAATGTAATCGACCCTGACCTGACCAAAATCAGGATATACCTTTCTAAACAAATAATCAGGGATTGCTGATAATCCTTTATTTTTAGGCCCAATTCACAACCGTTTTGCCTGTAAATCAGCAATTTGACTATTTGCTTACTCTCTTTCTTCAAAATGGTTTGAAATCATTTGTTCTGAAATGAAGGCACTGACAGCAATTACCGACCCGGTATATAATGAACCCAGCGAATTTTCGGCATACGAGCGGTTCTGGCTTCGTTATATAAATGACAAAAGGGATTTGCCTTTTATTCATTTGCTCACTGCCATTCACATCCTGGTCATCCCGACAGCTATTATTTTGTATACACCCCTGTTACAGGGATGGTACTGGTGGCTGCTCTATATCCCGTATTTCTATGTTTCACAGATGTATTTCAAAGGTCGGTTTGGCCTGATGCTGCACTGCATTTGTCATCGGAAACTTTTCAAGAAAGCCTATTCCTGGTTGTTTGATTACGTCATCTGGGTGGTATGCCCCTTTTTCGGACACACACCCGAAACCTATTTTGCCCACCACATGGGGATGCACCATGTGGAAAATAACATGCTGGATGACGCCAGCAGTACACTCCGGTATCAGCGAGACAGCCTGCGTGACTTTATCCGCTATTACCTGAATTTCTTATTCCTGGGCTTCCGGGACACATTCATGTATTTTTTCAGCCGCAAGCGCAAGAAATTTTACATGCGGCTCACCGCGGGAGAAATGTCATTTTTTGCTTTTTGTATCGGGATGAGCTTTGTGAATTTCAAGGCCACCCTGTTTATATTTATCATCCCCTTCCTGTTTGCCCGGCTGGTAATGATGCTTGGAAACTGGACCCAGCATGCTTTTGTCGACCTGGAAAATTTTGAGGACAATACCATCAATTGCATCAACACCGTTTATAACAAGACCTGCTGGAATGACGGATACCATGCCGTGCATCATATCCGTCCCGCGCTGCATTACACTGAGATCCCCGGGGAATTCCTGAAAAACAAAGGATTTTTCGCCAAACAGAAAACGCTGACATTCGACGGCATCCACTACCTCCATATTTTTGCCTGGCTGATGACCAAACGATACGACAAACTGGCCAAACATGTAGTAAACGTCGACCATATGTTCGCCAGCGAGGATGAGGCGATCGCCCTTATGAAGGCCCGGACAAAAAAATACATCCCCAACTGATTTGATAAGAAAAGGACTGTTATTACAGTCCTTTTCTTTTTTTCATTTCCTCCGGTACTATTCTTTCTTCAACCCTATCACCGGCAATGATTTTTCGTGGATCATTTCATTCAGTTGCCCGATCTCTTCTGACAGGATCCGGTTCAGTTTCTCCAGTTGGATATTTATCAGCCCGGCCAGTTCGGCATAGGCTTCCTTAACCTGCTTTGATGTTACGGCTCCACCCACTGAAGCTGCCCGGTATACCCCGGATAATTTATCATCCAGACGGATCGGGTAGTTCAGTACATCCTGTCCGCTTTTCGCCTTTGTCTGGTGAAGTTCCTCCTCCACGGCTGTGAGTTGTTTCTGGATTGTATCGATCCGTAAACGAATTTCCTTTGGGGTCTCTTTTCCGTTCCGGGTCAGGAAATCAGTCATTTGTTGCCGCAGGTTTTCGATATTCTTCAATGCCTTCATCACGTCGGTGAATTTGTCACGGATCGTCAGTTGGAACTGTAGCTTTTCCTGGTACTCCTCCTCCGTAGCCTGGTAATTGGGATCGGCCAGCACCCGGAATCCCTTTTCGACAGAATCGCGCTCCGACCGGATCACTGCGAAATACGCTCCCGGTGCGGCGCGGGGACCACCCACAGACCCGTTCCAGAGTACCAGCCCTTCGGCCCGTTGAGCCGGGGGATAATTCATATCCCAAATAAACCGGTTCATCCCTTTCTCCACTTCAACGGGGTTTTCCTGGGATGTTGTGGAAAATGATTTCACCAGTTTCCTGTTCCGGTCCAGAATATCTATCGAGAGTTTGGTTGAATCATCCGCATTCCCCAAATAAAAATTGATCACGGATCCGCCGGGCGGGTTAATTCCGACATTGCGTGCGGAGCCGCCTACCCCGCCAAACCGGCCACCCCCCATTCTCCAGGCGGGATTTATATCAAATACATACAGGCTTTTGCCTGTAATATCCGAATTGGCCTGTTGTACAACACTCAGGTCATCCAGGATATAAATACTACGGCCCTGGGTACCTACCACCAGGTCGTTGTCTTTGATCGCGAGGTCGGTTACGGGCACTATGGGAAGATTCAATTGGAAAGACTTCCAGCTTGCGCCGTCATCATTTGAAATATACATGCCAAACTCGGTTCCCGCATAAAGCAGTCCCTGTCGCTTGCGGTCGGCCCGGAGAGCACGGGTAAAATGCAGTGAGGGGATCCCGGCAACAATCAGCTTCCAGGTCTTACCGTAATTCTCAGTCTTATATATATATGGCCGATAGTCATCAAGTTTATACCGGGTACCCACAAAGTATGCAGCCCCTTTTGTGAAAGGATCCGCTTCAACACAGTTCCACATCATCCATTTCGGACAGTCGGGCGGTGTAACATTTGTCCATTCTTTTCCTCCATTGCGGCTGACATGAATCAGCCCGTCGTCACTTCCACACCATAGCAGGTCTTTTTCATAAGGAGATTCTAGAGCGGTAAAAATTGTACAGTAATATTCCACTGATGTATTGTCCTTTGTTACCGGTCCCCCGCTGGATGCCTGGCGACTTTTGTCGTTGGTGGTGAGATCCGGGGAAACCTGTTCCCAGCTTCTGCCTTCGTTTTCGGTAACAAATAAATGGTTTCCTGCCGCGTATAAACGCTTGGGGTTATGCGGGGAGAAAAAGATGGGATAGTTCCATTGAAAACGGTACTTGGCCACATCTGCTCCGGCTCCAATATTATCCACAGGCCATACATTGATCAACCGGCTTTCCCCTGTGCGATGGTCCAGCCGCTGGAGCATGCCCATATAGTTGCCGCCATAAGTGATTTCGGGGTTCAGCGGATCGGCAACCACATACCCGCTTTCGGCCCCGGCTGCCACCTCCATGTCGGATTCCGTGATCGCAGTCCCATATGTCCTGCTGCGTATCCGGAAAGCGCTGTTATCCTGCTGACCACAGAGAATGCGATAAGGAAATGCATTGTCCGTGCTTACCCGGTACACCTGGGCGGTAGGTTGGTTCAGGTAAGTACTCCAGTTAGCTCCTCCGTCGAAACTTACCTGCGCGCCGCCATCATCCGCGACGATCATCCGGTTCCCGTCGTTGGGGTCGATCCATAGATCATGGTGATCTCCATGCGGAGTATTGCTGCTTACAAATGTTTTACCGCCATCGGTACTGTACATAAATCCCACATTTGGACAATAAACCTTGTTCTCATTTTTCGGATCGATAAATACCTTGCTGTAATACCAGGCCCGTTGCCGGATATTATTATCATCCGTAAGCAGCTTCCAGCTGTCGCCCCCATTGTTGCTGACAAATAACCCCCCGTCCTTATTTTCAATGAGGGCATAGATCTTGTCGGAATTGGATGGCGCCACCGCCACGCCAACGATGCCCCAGGTATTCTTGGGCAAGCCCCTGCGGGCAGATATATTGGTCCAGGTTTCTCCCCCGTCGGTACTTTTCCAGAGACCACTTCCTTCCCCACCGCTTTCCAGCGAATAAGGGGTCCTGATCACCCGCCAGGTACCGGCATAGAAAACGGAAGGGTTTCCTGGTTCCATTACGAGATCGCTGCAACCGGTTTGGTTATTGACGAATAAAGTACGCCTCCAGCTTTTACCCCCGTCTGTAGTCTTATAGACTCCCCTTTCTTCATTTGGCCCGAACAAATGTCCCATTACAGCTGCCCAGGCGATTTCCGGGTTCTTGGGATGGATGATGATCCGTATGATATGACGTCCTTCCCGGAGCCCGATATTCCGCCAGCTTTTGCCGCCATCGTCCGTTCTCCATATCCCGTTAATCCCCTCGCTGACATTCCCGCGCATTGTATTCTCACCTTCCCCGGCATAGATGATGGTTTCATCCGAAGGGGCAACCGCCACAGATCCGATGGAGCCTCCGAAATATTTATCCGAAATATTGATCCAGTTGCTGCCTCCGTCGGTTGTTTTCCATACGCCACCTCCGGTGCTTCCGAAATAAAATGTGGTACGGCTTTTAAGGCTGCCAGTTACGGCGCCGCTCCTTCCTCCGCGAAAAGGGCCTACCAGCCGGTACTTCAGGTTTTTAAAAAATACATCATCCGTGTTTTCCTGCGGGGGGATGGCAGATGCTTTTTGCTTTTGAGCATGTACGCTCACCGAAAATCCTGCCAGGCAAAAGAAAATAAATAACTTTCTCATAAACGGAAAGAGTTGATTTATGTTTTGAAGATACTGATTTACCTTTAACCAAATCAGAGACATGCCGCGGTTTATAGTCACGGGAAACCTTGCCGACATACACCGGGATAGAATATATCCGGCCACGATCACCGTGGAAAACGGGAGGATTTCGGCCATTGAAGAGGACCGCAGCGGAAACCCTTATCCCGGCTGTCTGCTCCCCGGTTTTATTGACAGCCATGTTCATATTGAAAGCTCCATGCTTGTTCCTTCAGAATTTGCCCGGCTGGCTGTTGTGCATGGAACAGTTGGCACGGTCAGCGACCCGCATGAGATCGCGAACGTTTGCGGATTGGATGGCGTGGAGTTTATGATTGAGAACGGCAAGACCGTTCCGTTTAAATTCAATTTCGGAGCGCCCAGTTGTGTTCCCGCCACCATTTTTGAAACTGCCGGGGCGGCCCTGAATGCGGATGAAGTGGAAAGACTTCTCGGGCGGGCTGATATAAAGTACCTGAGCGAAATGATGAATTTCCCGGGCGTTCTGAACAAGGATCCCGAAGTCATGAAAAAAATTGCGGCAGCACACCAACTTGGCAAACCGGTTGACGGGCATGCGCCGGGTTTGAGGGGAGACTCAGCCAGGGCTTATATCGCGGCCGGCATTTCCACCGATCATGAGTGCTTTACAGCGGAAGAAGCGCTGGACAAACTCCGGGCCGGTATGAAAATTATCATCCGAGAAGGAAGCGCCGCCCGTAATTTCGACGCGCTGATCGGACTGTTGAACGACTGGCCGGACCAGGTCATGTTTTGCAGTGATGATAAACACCCGGACAGCCTCCTGCTCGGGCACATCAATTCTCTGTGCGCAAGGGCTGTGAAGCAGGGAATCAATCTGTTCAAAATATTGAAAGCTGCATGTCTCAACCCTGTACTTCATTACAAACTTGATATCGGCCTTTTGAGAGTAGGCGATCCTGCGGATTTTATCCGGGTCCGCAACCTGGAAAGTTTTGAAGTACTGGAGACATACATCAACGGGCAAAAGGTGGCGGAAGCCGGAAGATCACTGATCCGCAGCCAACCCGTAAACCCGGTGAACCGATTTTCCTGCTTACCAAAAACGAAAGCTGATTTTTATTTCCCCTGGCAGGGAGAAAATGAGATCCATGCGATTGAAGCTCTCGACGGCCAACTGATCACCAACAGGATTTCCCTTGAACCGGCAGTCCGGGAGGGCAACCTGGTGAGTGACGCTTCGCGGGACCTCCTAAAGATCGTGGTGGTAAACCGGTACCATCAGGCTCCGGTAGCGAAAGCATTTATCCGGAGTTTCGGATTAAAGAAAGGAGCGCTTGCCTCTTCCGTGGCACATGACAGTCACAATATAGTAGCCGTGGGGGCAGATGACGAAAGCATCTGCCGGGCGGTAAACCTGGTGATCGGGAAAGAAGGCGGGATCAGTGCTGTTTCAAATGACAGGGAAATGAATCTGGGTTTGCCGGTTGGCGGATTGATGAGTGCCGGCGACGGCTATGAAGTGGCGGCAGCCTATACCGAAATCGACCGGATGGCCAGGGAGGATCTCGGATCCTCACTCAACTCCCCTTTTATGACACTCTCTTTTATGGCCCTGCTGGTGATCCCGCACCTGAAGCTCAGCGACAAAGGCTTGTTTGATGGAGACCAGTTTCAATTTGTTTACAAAGTTGAGTAACTTCCTAAAGTCAAATCTCCCCCGTCATGGCATCAACCCGGCAATTGTGCGCCATCATGTTTACCGACATCGTCGGTTATACGGCACAAATGGGAAGGGATGAGTCACGCGCCCTGGAGTTGCTGAATAAGAACCGGGGCATACAGAAACCGATCATCGATAAATACGGAGGGCGGTGGATCAAGGAACTCGGTGACGGGGTCCTTGCCAGTTTTTCCACGATATCGGAAGCAGTTTTCGCCGCGTGTGAAATTCAACGCACCTGTAACGCCATGGGTGAATTCAAACTGCGGATCGGTATACACCAGGGGGAAGTGGTCTTTGAGAAGGAGGATGTATTTGGGGACGGGGTGAATATCGCTTCGCGTATCCAATCCGTGGCCGCACCCGGTGGAATTTTTGTTTCTGAATCCGTGCATCAGAACATGGCCAACAAAAAAGAACTGAAGACGCAGTTCTATGGTGAATACAAACTGAAAAATGTCAAGGACCCGGTCCGTATCTACCAGGTGATTGCGGATGGCATCGTCCAGGCAACACCCCGATCGTCGCTACCGGGTTTGCGCAGATACCGGATCTTGCTTTTGACGGTACTGGGGATTCTGGCGCTATCCCTGGCTGGATGGTTTCTGTTTCGCAGGCTTAACGGGAAAAATCACAAGCCAGTGATATCGAACAATCCACCGGTATATGATGACAGATCAATCGCTATCCTTCCGTTTCGCGATATGAGTCCGGAAAAAGACCAGGCATACCTGGGCGATGGCCTTGCGGAAGAAATAATCAATACCATCTCCACGATCCGGGACCTTCGGGTAATCGGCAGGACCACCACTGCCAGGTATAAAGAAAAGGAAATGGACGCCTCCCTGATCGGGAAGGAACTCCGGGTGAGCCTGGTCCTGGAAGGCAGTGTTCAAAAATCCGGAAACAACCTTCGGATAACCACCCAATTGATACGGGTGGCGGACAATTCCACATTATGGTCGGAACGATTCGACAAAAAACTGAAGGATATTTTTTCGATACAGGACAGTATTGCCGCGAAAATCCTGGGAAAACTCCGGATGACACTTTCTATCCCGGAACGAGACCGGCTAATCAAAAAAAGTACGGATCCCGAAGCGTATGCGTTGTACCTGAAGGGACTGCATACCTACCTGAATTCGGAATACGATAAAAGTATTGCTTATAACCAGGAAGCCCTGAGATTGGATTCGTTGTATGCCCCGTCCTGGGCCTATATCGCGCTGGCAAGGGTTTGGAAAATTTATAAATCAAACGATCTTACCGACTTCAGTGCCATCTCTGGCGCAAAAGAAGCCGCACAAAAAGCCATTACACTCGATCCGGGGCTTGCGGAAGGATATTCCGCACTGGCCCTTCTCGCATGGACGATTGAACTTGATTTTACCGCTGCACGTAACTACTTTGAAAAATCCATCGAGATAAACCCTTCTGCATCCCTTTTACTGAACCGGTACGGTTATTTCCTGACCTGGATGGGATCGTTTGATAAAGCCGCTTCACTTGCCGTAAAAGCCATCGAAACCGACCCGACCGATTTTAACGGTTATGCCATCCTGGCCATTATCGGGTTGTATAATAAGAACTTTAAACAATCCAAGAAATACATGGAAGAAGGACAACGCCTTTTCCCGGATAATCCCGTATTCAAAAATCAGCAGGTCTGGTACCTGTTCTCTACCCATGCGTATGACAGCCTGATTGCCATAGTCCAGAATATCCAGTCAGACCCGGAAGCTTTCAAAACAAGTCCATTCCTATACCCACTTTGCATCGCTTACTTGAAAACGGGCGAACGGACTAAGGCCGACTCGGTACTCTATCTCATGAAGAAAAGATCGGAATTGGAACAGGAGTCAAAAAATTTTGGTATCGCACGGGTATATGCGCAGTATGGCAATGCCGATTCATGTTTCCTTTACCTGGAACGCTCGTTTACCCTTCGGGAACGGGAATTCAGACTGCTGAAAATAGACCCCCTCCTCGATCCGATCCGGAAAGATCGCCGGTATCCAGACATTTACCACCGTTACGGTTTTGACCGGTACCAGCCCTGATCGTCACCGGTCGGTGATTTCACATTCCTTTAATAAGCAATTCCTGTCTTTCCGCATCTAATTATTGAAAACCGACAATACCCCCGGTGGGCAGACAAGGTGTAAACGAAACGGGGACCACAGCTAAAACACCCTGTCATGAAACAAACTTTACACATATCCGCAGCGTTTGACCAGCCCGAATTCGTTCAGAACCTGGTGGAGAGGCTGGCTTACCGCCGTTACGACCTGGGTTACGG
>JBMSNP010000071.1:0-13932 GCA_049421765.1 Chitinophagaceae bacterium | reverse complement strand
CATCTATGTTACTATTTAGAAAGTCACCATCACTGGTTCATCACCGACGGACCCGATGTAATATCCAGTATTGATTCCCGTGTGATAAATATCATCTCGTTGATCTGATAAAAGCAGGTCTCCTGATCCTTTTTGCCATGATCATAATTTTCCTCATCCATGAGGCCTGTCATTTTTCCCGGCTTGTAAATAGAATAAATTACAGGGTACCTAAAATGAAGAGTCATGAAAAATTGGAAATACCTGTTGTACGTGCTTGTGGCGATGGCTCTCAGCGGATGCAGTTCCACCCGGATCACATCCAGCTGGAAAGCCACCGAAACATCCCCCTACAACTACAAAAAAGTGCTGGTACTCGGACTGATCCGTGATTCGGACCGGAGTATCCAGGAGAATATGGAAAACCACCTGGTCATGGAACTGAAAAACCTGGGTTATGAAGCTGTTTCCTCCCTGCAGGAATACGGCCCCCGGGCATTCGACAAACTGGACGAGACAACCGCTGTTCAATCCATCCGGAATAACGGATTTGATGCGGTTCTGTCCATTGTGATGCTCGACAAAACCAAGGAAAAAAGGTATGTAGCCGGCAATACATTCTATTCGCCCTACAGCTACTATTACAACCGGTTCTGGGGCTACCGGGTAACCCTGGTACACCGGATTTATGAGCCGGGTTATTATGTGACCGACACCAAGTATTTCTGGGAAAGCAATCTTTTCGACATGCACACCCAGAAAATGGTTTTCTCGGTGCAGACCCAATCTTTTGACCCGAGCAACTCTGAAATGCTTGGACATGAGTACGGACAACTCATCGTAAAACACATGGTGAAGGAAGATGTTTTGCGTAACCTGGGCAACAGTCCCGCCAGGGCATTCTGAGCCCACAAAGAACGGACCCGGCCAAAGGGTTGAAACCGGCATGTATTTTCCGAAGGGAAGGTATATGCCGGATTTTTTTCCCGGATTTTTATAGTCCGGAAAATTAGATTTTGCAGAAAACAGAAAAATGAAAAAAAACGGGCCCCTGATCATACAAATGCAAAAGCCGGCTGACCTGTTCAAATCGCCGGCAATCCTGTTCGGCGGTTTGCAGCTACTGGATAAGGATGTAGAGAACTATATAGTCGAAAATTCAAGACCCTTTCCCCGGAATGAAGAAATCGAAATCACACTGGTTTTCCGGGAACGAATGAACCTTAACGAAAAAGAATGCATGGATCATTTTCACCTTCATTTTTCCAAATGCCTTGACAGAACGAGGCTACAACTCCGTCAAACACTGCGGCTCGGATGGCGTAGCCTGGTAATCGCTTTTATTTTCCTGACCGCGATGTACTCGATTGTAAATACATTTTTCCCGGCATTGCCTGAAAACGGGGTCATCATTTCAATCCGGGAGTTATTCATCATCCTCGGGTGGGTGGCACTGTGGAGGCCTGCCGAATTATTGTTGTATGAATGGTTTCCGCTCCGGCGTAACGTAATACTGTACAGTCGTCTTTCCCGTTGCCGGATCGATTTCAAATACCCGGGAAACTCTTAGACATCCCGTCGCACCGCAGCTTCAATTTCTCCGGTATCCAGTCTTTTTTCCGGTGGTATAAAGCGCAGTTTAAGGCGATCATAGATTTCCTCCTCCGTGGATCCGGCCAGCCTCTTCCCGGTTGCAGTTTCAAACAACCCGTATTCATTAATTTTAAAACCCAGTTCCCGGGCCCGGATCCGGAGTTTGATATTATGTTCTTTGGAACCTGTGAAATACAACATGGCAGATCCGTATTCGTAATCATGGACGAGCCGGATATCAACCTGAACATTTCTTGTTTTCAGCACCGCACTCGCCCGGGTTGTTCCTTTTGCCAAAATTTTACTGATCCCTCGTAGTCGGGTAAAACGCTCAACGATTTTTTTTCGTTCGCTGGGTTCGGCCAGGATGATGATGTCAATATCCCCGATCGTTTCCTTTCCGCGCCTGATACTTCCTGCCAATTCAGCCTTCTGTACGCCGGGAATCTCCCGGATCTCGCCGAGGATTTCATTCCCGATGGCTTTTGCTATGGCAAGCGGCATCCGGCCTGGGGATTTTTGGAGTTTCAGCATACGCCGCATCGCCTCAATCTTTTTTTTCCCGAAACCCCGCACACCCTGCAAACGACCGGCCTCAAGTGCCCGGATAAGTTCTTCACGGTCGTGGATCCCCAGTTCTTCATGAAGGGTACGAAGCGTGGCAGGTCCAAATCCCCTGATATCCATCAGCTCCAGGAGCTTGTACGGCACATTTTTCTTTAACTTCTCAAAAGTTTTGATCTTTCCTGTCTGCAGGTATTCGATGATTTTTCCGGCAATGCTTTTTCCGATTCCACCAATCTGGTCGAGGGTACTGATATCCCCTGCATACCGGGCTATATCTTCCTTCATATTGAGCAGTATATTGGCTACGTTTTCATAGGCGATGGCCCGAAAACGGTCTTCCCCTACATACCTGTAACAATCTGCCATTCTGTGAAAAATGGCGGATAACCTGATATTATTCTGGAACACGGATCTGCGGTTCACTGAAGATATAGTCTTGTACACAGGATCAAAGCTACCAATCAACGGCCCGCCTTCGCAAATACATGGATCAGCCAGGCACATGATTTCAGGTTATCTGCAGGGGTTTGTTGATGAATCTCACCAAGTTACTTGAGTCCGGTCATCGGTTTCAGCGGGTATAATGGATTAACTTCCGGCTATACGAAACATGGTATTCCATGCGGGAAAACCTGCCCCTGACCCGCCGGGTAAACCAAACTGGTATTTGATGCACGGGTCAGTGGCCGGATATTAATAACCCCAAAACTATTTTTATATGTCAACCCATCTTGATAAGTATGCCGCAAAAGGAAATGAATTCATCAACCTGGTTGCCCAGGAACTGGAAATTCCCCGCGATATGGCGGAGCGGGTTACCCGCGCAGTATTACATGCCTTGCGTAACCGGTTGAGCCATGAAGAATCTTTTCAACTGATGGCCCAGTTACCGCTTGTTCTTAAAGGGGTATTTGTGGATGGATGGAAATACAGCCGTCCATACCGGCGGATTCACAGTCTCTCCGAATTCCTGGATGAAGTGAGGGCAGAAGACGGTAAACTGGCCGGGTACGATTTTGGAAACAACACCCGGGCATCAAAAGCTGTAGCTGCCGTATTCAACGCGTTACACTATTTTGTTTCTGCAGGAGAAATGGAAGACGTTTCCGCCATGCTGCCCCCGGAACTAAAGACATTCATCAGGCAAACCCTTGAGGGAAATAAAATTGTGATGTAACCGTTCCGCCGGCAGTTATGCCCTGACTCCTTTTGGGGAAAACGGAAGGAATCGCATTCAGTCAAGCTGACGGTTTTACTCCATTTACGGCGTGCTCCCGGGTCTTAAACGGCTTGCAAACAAATTATGATCACATTCAAACTAATAACATGAATGCAGAAAAATTAATCGGTGAAGACCTCCTTCACTTACAACAGGAGAAAGGAAAAGTTTGTGTATCTGTGATTGTTCCCACGCACCGGCTTTCGCATGAACGCCGGGTTGACCTGACGGAAACAGAAAAAGCGGTTGAACAGGCCAAGGAACTCCTGCGTTACAAATTCGGGGAGAATGATATTAAACCGGTTGTCCGCAACCTGGACGAATTGTTTAAAAGTGTCGACTTTTCACGAAACCAGGACGGTTTGGGCCTTTATGTATCGGCAGATACGAAAATGCTGGTTAAGTTCCCGTTCCCGGTTGAAAGAAAGATCATGGCTGGCAAACAGTTTGAGCTGCGTGATCTCCTTTACAAAGTAAATCACCAGACCCCTTACCTGGTGCTTCTGATCACCGTGAAGGAAGTCAAACTCTTTTTGGGTCAGCTGGACGAAGTAACTGAAATCCGGGACGGCTTCTTCCCGGCTGTCTTTCATGATGATTATGATTATGCCACCCCGTCCCGGAGCAGTTCCCAGGCAGGATATACCCATGTCAAGAATTTCGAGCGGGATAAATCCGTAATGATCGAAAAAAGAATGAAAGATTTTTTCCGTGAAACCGACGACAAACTGAACCGCTACCTGGCGGAGGAGATTCCCCTGATCCTGGCCGGATCGACGAAGGAAATCGCCTGGTTTGAGCGGGTATCGGAACATACAAACCGGATCATTGAGCGGTTTAAGGGAAACTATTCGCATAGTCATCCCAACCGGATCGCGGAACTGGTCAGACCTGCAATGGAAGCACACCTGCAAAAAGAAAGGGAAAAAATGTTGGAGGAATTCAAGGAAATCCTTGGCGCCCGTAAAGGTGTCAGCGGGATACAACAGGCCTGGGAAGCCGCCGGCGAAGGGAAGGCATATAAACTGCTGGTTGAAAAGGATTACCGCATGCCGGGTTTTGAAAAAGCCGGCGACCCGCACCTGTATCTGCGTCCCCCCGCAGGGACACACCGCGTGATCGCGGACGCTGTAGACGAACTGATCACCCGGGTGCTGGAAAAAAAAGGACGGGTTTATTTCCTGGAAAATGATGCGCTGAAGGACTGGCAGCACATAGCCCTGATCACAAGGTATTGACAGAACGGCAATGCCTGCAGTTTGCTTTTATTGACCGGTGACCGCCAAAATTCTAAATGGCCGAAAGCGACAATATTAAAATTTGCGCTTCCTGCGGGATCTCCGGCAAGGGCAATTATTGTCATAATTGCGGGCAGCCATATGCCATAAAAAAAATATCCGTTCCAGCTCTTTTGCATGATCTGTTGCACTTTTTCACACACCTGGAAAAGGGATTTGTATATACATTAAAGCAACTGATCGTTTCCCCGGGGCATATGCAACGATCTTTTATAAACGGGAAGCGAAACGTTCATCAGAAACCGTTCTCCATGTTTCTGATCTGCGGCACAATTACGGCAATTGCCCGGTATTGGATACTAAACGCCTGTATCGAATACTACCATATCGATATCAGCCCGGAAGCAAAATTCTTTCACGAATATATGGTGCTGACCTACACCCTATTAATCCCCTTTTATGTATTGATCACTTACCTCTTTTTCTATAAGTCGGGGTACAATTTTGCCGAGTCCGGCGTGATGATTTTATACTTCATCCCGGTTTTATTTCTGGCTTCTGTTATTTTCTCCTCACTCAAACTGATTTTCCCGTATTTGGATACCGCATATGTGGAGTTTCCCTTTTTTACAATCTATTTTATCGTAACGCTGAACAATTTTTACGGCACAAAACCGAAATGGCTTATCGCGGTCAAAGGTCTGGCTATCATGCTACTGATATATTTCATCAATAATCTTATCGAAAATTTTGCCATTCGAATTATTTCTTAACAAAGCATCACCCCGGGAAATATTAAAAATCCGCAATGGTAATAAGTACCACCCAAAATATTTCTCCGCAATTGATATAAATGAACACAACTTCCAGGATCTGATCCAATGGATTAGTCCTCCACCTTCAATACCTCTTGTACCACATTCGAGGTCGTGTTATTTTTTACGCCGGGTTGTCCGCCTCCGACACTGATAAGAACCCTTCCGGAAGGCTGGTAAAGTGTCCCGTCTGATTCGCTGACAAGCGACAACTGTTCCGGTGTCAGCGTAAAAGTCAGGCTCCTGGATTCTCCGGCCCTGAGCATGATACGCCGGAACCCTTTCAGGGCACGCAGCGGAGCCTTCCCCATTACATCCGGGTGAGACACGTAAAGCTGGACCACTTCTTCTCCATCCATGGCCCCGCTGTTTCGGAGCCGGAAACTTACACTGACCTCTTTGTTCTTCTTTACAGGGCCGGATACAAGGAGGTTGCTGTATTCAAAACTGGTGTATGAAAGACCATAACCGAAGGGATAAAGTGCATCCCCCTTGAAATACCGGTAGGTCCTGCCAGTCATATCGTATTCCATAAATGAAGGCAGGTCGCTGTCATTCCGGTAAAAGGTGACGGGCAGACGACCGGCGGGATTATAATCTCCGAAGAGGACATCGGCCACGGCGGTGCCTGCAGACTGGCCGCCATACCAAGCGTTGAGGATCGCCGGAATATGCTCGCTCTCCCAGGGTATCGCGAGAGCGCTGCCGGTCATCATCACAAAAATCACAGGCACGCCCGTACCCTGCAAGGCTTTCAGTAATTCCGTCTGCACGGCAGGCAATTGGATACTGGTGCGATCCCCTCCCTTGAAACCCGGAACAGCCACCGGCATTTCCTCGCCTTCCAGTTGCGGGGATATCCCTCCCACAAAAATGACAACATCGGCCCGGCTGGCCCGACCCGCCAGTGCCTTCATATCCGTGCGTTGATACCGGCCCGGTTTCAGCCTGACAGACGCATTGCCTTCGGACTGGTAGCATTCGACCATAAGCTTGTATTCCATCCCCTTTTTTAATGCAAGTTTGAAAAGTTTGGTTCCCGACCGATTCCGATCCCAGGCATCCACCCGGAGCTTTTCATTTACAAAAACACGGTAACCATCATCCCCCTCTGCTTCAAAATTTAATTCCTCATCCCTGTCCGCACGGATATAAGTGGTAAACCGGGCGGAGAAATGTGTACTGGGTATACCGGGTGCAGGGCTTTGGCCCTCATTCCAGTACAGATCAATTTCCGGGATGATGGAGCTGTAGGACGGCATCCCCTCCAGTTTTTCGTTGCGGAAAAATTCCGCTTTTACCCCGTTCTTTCCATCGATTTGATAGCGGCCAATCATATCGTTGTAAACAAACAGGGTATCGTTGGCATAGTTGATCGCTTTTTCATATATCACTTCCGCAGACGAACCCAGCTTTTCCCGGATGCCTTCAAGAACAGAAACCACTTTTGAAGGTGTGCCGTTGTAGTTCCCCAACACGGAAACCCGGTTATCTGCATTCGGACCCAAAACCAGAATTTTCTTCAGGTCTTTTGGCAGGGGCAGGACCCTGTTTTCATTACGAAGAAGTACGACAGACTGCCTTGCCATCTTAAGGGCATGGGCCCCGTGTTCCGGTGCTTCAAGTGCAGAGGCTGGGGTTTGGGCATATTTTACCATGGAGGGCGGATCGAACATACCCAGGCGGAAGCGGATGGTGAATAACCGCTCCAACGAAATATCAAGCTGTTTTTCCGTAATCAGGCCGTTTTTGACCGCATCGACAAGGGTCTTGTAGACAGACTGTCCGCATTCCACATCCGTACCATGCAACACCGCGTCAACTGCGGAGCTGGTAGCGTCCTTATGCGTTTTGTGATACCGGAAAAAGTCATCCACGGCCCAGCAGTCGGATGTGACATAACCACTGAAATTCCATTTCTTTCTCAGGATATCGTTCATCAGCAGGTCGTTTGCGCAGCAAGGCTGTTTGTTGATTGCATTGTATGCGCACATGACACCGGCCACTTTGGCACCCACCACCAGTTCTTTGAAGGCGGGCAGATATGTATCCCACAGATCATAGGGAGAAGGATTGAAATTGTCGGAATGCCGTGAAGGTTCGGGTCCGCTGTGCACGGCGAAATGCTTGGCACAGGCGGCTGCTTTCAGGT
Organism: Chitinophagaceae bacterium; assembly: GCA_049421765.1. GTDB lineage: Bacteria > Bacteroidota > Bacteroidia > Chitinophagales > Chitinophagaceae > JJ008. Next base: position 6,369 of record JBMSNP010000071.1, on the reverse strand, counting down.
ACCTGGGATCATCACCCTGCAACCCTTTGACAAAGGCATGGGCCAGCATACCGGTCAGAAAGGGATCTTCCCCATAGGTTTCCTGTCCGCGTCCCCACCGGGGGTCCCTGAAAATATTAATATTCGGGGTCCAGTAGGTAAGTCCGAGGTATCTTTCATTGGATCGTCCCAATTCGATCGCTTTATTATGGATCGCCCGGCCTTCCAGTGCTGAAAAATCGGCCATTCGGTAAAGAGAGGAGGTATCCCAGGTGGCTGCCATGCCGATGGCTTGCGGATAGGATGTCACTTTGAATGGCGTTCTTGCCACCCCGTGCAGCACTTCATTCCACCAGTCGTAGGCGGGAATCCCCAGCCGGGGAACAGCCGGGGCTGCATTCAGCATCTGCAACACTTTTTCCTCCAGTGTAAGCCGGTTCACCACATCTTTTACCCGGACCTCAACCGGCAGGCCCGTGTTCCACATGGGAAAGGACTGATAATCCTGTGCACGAAGTACAGCGGGAGGTAACAGGAATAAAACAAATACCCAGTTCCGGAAAAAGCGATTCATGATATCCGATTTGAAAAATCAATTTAATCAATTCGCCCTTGTTTCCCCTGCCAGGGGTGTCCAGTCAAATCATACTTGCATCCTTTCAATGCAGCAACCTGTCTTTCGCTACCCTGTAAAACTGATCATCACAAAGGCCACGGTTGCGATCACAACAAGTGAGAACACGATATCCACCCAGTTATAACTGGCCCGGTTAGCCGCTTTTTGTTCGGGAGACAGGGTACTGAAAGTAAGGCCCCTGATCTGCGATGCTGGTGGCGGGGCGGTGAGCAGGCTCACGACCACGCACAGCAAAATACAAAACAGGAAAAACCAGGCGGCAAAACTCAGGAAATTGGTTGTGCCGAAAATATACAGCAGGGTTCCCGGTTCCAGGCTGTTCCTGCCGATCTCCGCTGCCAGCCGGGCGATGGCAACCAGGAGGCCGCCTATCAGGGTGGCCATGGCTCCTTTGCTGTTGATCCGTTTGAAAAATATTCCCAGGAGGAATACGGCGGCAATCGGCGGGCCGATATAGGCTTGCACCGACTGGAGATATTCATAAAGAGCCGGCGAAATTCCCTGCATGATCGGGATCCAGGCGATACCCAGGATCACGACAATGGCGGTTGCCACGCGTCCGATGTTGACCAATTTCTTTTCCGCGGTGGCCGGGTACAGTTTTTTATACACGTCTACAGTAAAAAGTGTGGAACAGGAGTTAAACACGGAAGCCAGGGAACTCATCAGCGCAGCAAGCAAACCGGCCGCCACCAGACCGCGTAAACCTGCCGGCATCTTATTCATCAACAAGGCCGCGAAGGCTCCGTCGGGGCTGTCGTATTCGAGTTTTCCCTGGTTCTTCAGGGCAAAGGCTATCACACCGGGAATCAGGAAAAGGAATACGGGCAGCAGTTTCAGTACACCGCCAAAGATCGTTCCCCTACGACCCTCTTTGATATTCCTTGCCGCAAGGACCCTTTGCACGATATACTGATCCGTACACCAGTACCACATGCCCACCACGGAACTGGTGATCACCAGCGGCAGCCAGGGAAAATTCTCGTCGCTGTTGGGACGCCACATGTTGATATAGCCATCCGGAAGCGACGCTTTCATATTTTGCCAGCCCCCGGCAGCATGGAGACCGATAAAAGTCAGTGTCGCTGCCCCGATCACCAGGATCACGGTCTGAATCGCTTCCGTATAAGCTACAGCCCGCATCCCCCCCAGAATGGTATACATACCCGTCAGGATCACAGTAATCAGGGCCCCCGTCCAGAAGTCTATGCCCAGCAGGGTAGAAATTACGATCCCCCCCGCGTAAACCGTTACAGACACTTTGGTTAGCACGTAAGCCAGAAGTGAAAATATACTGAGGAACCATCGGGTGGATGCATTGAACCTTCGTTCCAGGAACTCCGGCATGGTAAATACACCGCTGCGCAGGTAGAATGGCAGGAATACCCAGCCCAGGGTAATTACCAGCCAGGCGTGAAGTTCGTAAATGACCAACGGAAATCTGCCCCCGGCTCCGGTTCCGGCAAGGCCAACCACATGCTCAGACCCGATGTTCGATGCAAAAATGGAAGCCCCCACTACAAACCAACCGAGGTTCCGGCCGGCCAGGAAATAGTCCTCCGTGGTTTTGGTCCGCTTACTGATCACCCACCAGGCCACGCCGGTCAGGATGGCAAAATAGCCGCCCAATACGATCCAGTCGAGAGGGTGCAGAGAGCCGTTCATATCGGAAGTATTAATTTGGTTAAATGCCGTTGAACCGGAACACCGTTTCTTCGGAATAGGTTTTCCCGGGCATTATTATGGTTTCTGGAAATCCGGGGTGATTGGGACTGTCCGGGAAATGCTGTGTTTCCAGGCAAAGCCCGGCACAGGCACCATAAATTATGCCGCTCTTGGTACCCGGGATATTTCCGCCCAGCAGGTGACCGCTGTAAAAATGTACGGCGGGTTGAGTGGTCAGGACCGTAAGACTTCTCCCGCTATTCGGATCCTCGAGAGTGGCGGCTTCTTTCAGTCGGAAGGTTCCGGGACTGATCACCCAGGAATAATCATATGCCGCCGGTTCACTGTTGTCGCCCCCGATTTTTTTGAGTGAAGTAAAATCCAACGGGGTATTCAGGATGTCCCTGAGTCGGCCGGTTGGCATATAGTCTTTCCCCACTTCCACGATTTGTGTACCGTTGATTTTAAGATTATGGGAAAGGATACCCCGTTCCTGCCCTCCCGATAAATTGAAATAACTATGACTGGTCAGGTTTACCGGGGTGGGTTTATCCGAGACAGCCTCATATTCTATATGAAGGGCATGATCAGCCACCCGGTATGTGACCACGGTATCGAGGTTTCCGGGAAACCCCTCATCCCCGTCCGGGCTTTTGTAACGGAACCGGACCCCGTTTCTTTCAGGTAAGATCTCCGATTCCCAGAACTTCTTGTCAAACCCGATATATCCCCCGTGCAGGCAACCTGCCTCGATGTTCCTGGAAAGCGCGTATACGTTTCCGTTGAGACTGAAACGCGCATCTGCGATCCGGTTGGCATAGCGGCCGCAGATACATCCAATATAAAACCGGCCTGAACTAATGTAACCTTCGAGGGTTTCAAACCCGAGCACGACATCAGCCATTGTTCCGTGCCGGTCCGGAACCCATAAATTGGTTATGATAGCACCATAATTGATCAGCGATACCCGGATTCCCCCTTCTTCAATGATCGTGAATTTTTGCACGGGCTTTCCTTCAAATTCACCAAACTCATGGACAGTCAGGTTTGTGGCCATCAGATAAATCGGTTTATCATGTTTTCAAGGTATTCCTGCCGGCCGCTTACCAGTTCTGGTTCGCCCTGGCTGATCGCAAAATCCCGCAGGTCTTCCAGAGATAATTTTCCTTCTTCGAATTCCTTTCCGCGTCCCCTGTCAAAGCTCCCGTATCGCTCCGCGCGTATCTTTTTGTAATCCGACTTGCTGAGTATATTATCTGCTGTGACCAGCGCCCGGGCGAAACAATCCATCCCGCCGATATGTGCATAGAACAGGTCCTCAATCCCGGTACTGTTCCGTCGGATTTTCGCGTCGAAATTTATTCCACCGCCCCGGAACCCGCCAGACTCAAGGATCACCAGCATGGCTTCTGTAAGTTCGTTGATATTATTCGGAAACTGGTCGGTGTCCCAGCCATTCTGATAATCGCCACGGTTGGCGTCCATACTGCCCAGCAGACCCGCGTCGGCCGCCACCTGAATTTCGTGGGTAAAGCTGTGTCCCGCAAGTGTGGCATGGTTCACTTCCACATTCAGGCTGAAATCCCTGATCAGATCATATTGCCGCAGGAAACCGATCACGGTTTCACAGTCGTAGTCATACTGATGTTTTGAAGGTTCACAGGGTTTGGGCTCGATAAAGAACCTGCCCCGGAAACCCTGTTTCCTCGCATAGTCCCTCGCCGTATGAAGGAAAAGTGCCAGATGTTCCTTCTCTCTTTTCATGTCCGTATTGAGCAGGCTCATATATCCTTCCCTTCCGCCCCAGAACACATAATTCTCCCCGTTCAGCGCGATGGTGGCATCCAGTGCGGCTTTGACCTGGGCACCCGCGTGTGCCAGCACATGAAAATCGGGATTGGTGGCCGCTCCGTTCATATAACGGCGGTTGGAAAACAGGTTCGCGGTTCCCCAAAGCAACCTGACTCCGCTGGCCTTTTGTTTTTCTCCGAGGTAGGCGGTGACCGCCTGAAGCCTCCTTTCATTTTCTGCGATGTCCGTGCCAAAATCCACCGCATCCACATCATGAAAACAATAATAAGGAAGCCCCAGTTTGGTGATGAATTCAAACGCCGCATCGGCTTTATCCTTTGCCCGCTCCACCGGATCGCTTTTCTCATTCCAGGAAAAGTGGTGAGTGGGTTCTCCAAATGGATCGGCCCCGCTGCCACAGAAGCTGTGCCAGTAGGCGCATGCAAAACGCAGCCATTCCTTCATGGATTTGCCTGCGACAATTCTATTTTCATCATACCACTGAAATGCGAGCGGGTTATCGGTTTCCGGACCCTCGTATTTAATCTTGCTGATTTCCTTGAAATACTCCCTGGCTCCCATGGTTACCGGGGAAACGGGGTTATCATTTCGCATTGACATCGTCCGCAGGTTTTAAACAGGCATTCAATAAGGTTTCCTTCCAGTTTTCATAAAGATCATTATATATGGTCTTTTCCGTCGGTTCCACGAACCTGATCGGACTACGGTTTGAAAATGCTTCTGCGGCAGAGTGGTAGATTCCCGCTCCGATGCCGGCTCCCAGTGCCGCTCCTATGCTGCCATCCTCTTCGTAAAGTTCAACCGGAATTCCTGTTGAATTTACAAAAGCCTCGATAAAAACATCGCTTAAAAACATATTGGCCTTTCCCGCCCTCACCACGGAAGGGATAATCCTGTTCTCCTTAAGGATATCCGTTCCATACCGGAATGCAAATGCGATCCCTTCCTGAACCGCCCGGAAGATATGCCCGGCGGAATGAATGTTATAATCCAGGTTCAATATCCCGGCTCCAGTTTGCCTGTTTCCAAGCATCCTTTCCGACCCGTTTCCAAAGGGAATTACACGCAGCCCTTCGCTTCCGGCCGCCACCAGGGCGGCCGCTTCATTCATTTGGGTATAGGTCCTCTCCGCCCCCACTTGATCCCGGACCCACCTGTTGGCAATACCACATCCGTTGATACAAAGCAATACCCCGATACGGGTTTGCAGCTCGCTATGATTTACATGGGCAAAACTGTTTACCCTAGATTCATTATCATACACCCGTTCACCGCTGACCGCATAGATCACTCCGGAGGTCCCGGCTGTGGCTGCGACCTCACCGGGTTGCAAAACATTCAGGGCAAGAGCATTATTTAGCTGGTCTCCCGCTTTGTAGGTCACCGGGATCCCCGGAGGCAATCCCAGCATGTCGGCAACCATCTTCATCAAATAGCCATGAACGGAAAACACGGGTTTGATGACCGGAAAAATATTCTTATCAAACCCAAATAAGCCACAAACATCTTCAGAAATGGAATTTTCCAAAAAATCCCAGAAAATGCCCTCGCTGAGAGCGGAGGGAGTGGTGGTGAGATCCCCGGTGAATTTCATTGAAATAAAATCACCCGGTAACATGACTTTATCGAGTCGGGCATATTGTGCCGGTTCATGTTCCTTTACCCAGGCCAGTTTGCTTGCGGTAAAATTGCCCGGTGAATTCAGGAGTCGGGACAGGCATCTTTCGCTCCCGATTTCCCGGAATGCTTTGTCGCCGACTGAAACCGCTCGACTGTCGCACCAGATTATGCTGTTTCGGATTACCTGTTGCTTTACATCCGTCATCACCAGCCCGTGCATCTGGTAAGAGATCCCGATCGCTGCAATATCAGCCGGGTTGTACCGGCCGGTTGCATGGCATGTCAATATTGCCTGCCGGACATCCTCCCACCACTGTCCGGGGCTTTGTTCGGCCCAGCCAGGATACAGGGATATAATGGCAGATTCCTTGTCCGGGAAACGGGCAGAACCCAGGCATTTTCGCGTGTCCGGGTCCACCACCGATACTTTGACAAATGATGTCCCGATATCAATTCCAAGTAATAGCACTTAACTCTCCGTATTATAATTTTCTGTATTCCTTCAATCAATTATGAAAATAGCCCTTCTTTTTGTTTACCGGGATTTTCTGTCAATATCAAGACCTTTCTCGTGAATCATTATTGGTTTAAGGGGGCATACCCGGGACCTTCCGGAAAATATTTCTTCATCAATATCCTGAACTCCGGTGTTTCAT
>JBMSNP010000070.1:0-14132 GCA_049421765.1 Chitinophagaceae bacterium | reverse complement strand
GGCAAAACGGGAACCGCGCATGTTTCGGATGGCCCCATCAAATATGCACATGGAGTTTACCAGGCGACGTTTGTCGGTTATTTCCCGGCCGATAAACCCCAATATACCTGTATCGTGGTCGTCCGCACCAAGCCCCATGCTGCTTCCCATTATGGCGGAACAGTGGCGGCGCCGGTCTTTCGCGAGATCGCCACGAAACTATATGCCATGTATGTGGAGAGGAAAAGCCCGACTCCCTATGAGTCTGTTAAGGACAGTTCGGTCAGTTTCTACGCCGGTGCGGCAGGGGATATCCGGAAGGTGCTGCAATCCCTTCGGGTATCCTATACCGATTCCGTCATGCAGCATGATTGGGTCAATGTATATGGCCGGGAAGGTCAGACACTCGTAAAACCTTTGACCCTGCGAAAGGAAGTGATGCCCAATGTTAGGGGGATGGGTTTGAAGGACGCTTTGTTTTTACTGGAGAATATGGGATTAAAAGTATCGGTTCGGGGAAAGGGAAAAGTGACCATGCAATCACTCTCGCCGGGAACACCACTGGCCAGGGGTGTCACGGTAATTCTCGACCTGAGCTGAACGTATATCATTTAAAGGATTGTGTTATTAAAGGAAGTTCTATACCAGGTGGCGATCCGGTCGGTGAAAGGCCCTACATCCGTGGAAGTGAAGGATGTCCAAACCGATTCGCGGAAGACAGGAAAAGGATCTGCTTTTGTGGCGGTCCGTGGAATGGCCAGCGACGGACACTTGTTCATTGATCAGGCAGTTGCAAACGGATCGTCGGTTGTGGTCTGTGAAGAGATGCCGGGTACATTGATTGATGATGTGGTATATGTGCAGGTGGTGAACAGTGCGGCCGCCGCGGCCTATATGGCCGGGAATTTATACGGGAGACCATCAACACGTCTGAAGCTGGTTGGGGTCACAGGGACAAACGGGAAGACAACGATCGCGACATTATTATACAAGCTCTTTACAAGACTGGGATATACATGCGGACTGATCAGCACGGTGGAGAACCGGGTAGGCGACCGGGTTGTACCGGCCCTCTACACCACGCCGGATGCGGTGGAGCTTAACCGCCTGCTCGACGAGATGGTAACAGCCGGTTGCACACACGCGTTCATGGAAACCAGTTCCCATGCACTGCACCAGCACCGGGTAACGGGGCTGCAGTATACGGGGGCTTTGTTCAGCAATATCACCCATGACCACCTGGATTATCATAAAACATTTGATGAGTACATCCGGGTGAAGAAATCCTTTTTCGACGGGTTGCCGTCCACCGCTTTTGCGGTGACCAACGCGGATGATAAACGGGGGATGGTGATGTTGCAGAATACCGCGGCGAAAAAGTATACCTACAGCCTCCGTACCGTGGCGGATTTCAAGGGGAAGATCCTCGATAACCACCTCGGTGGGCTGCATATGCTGGTGAATGACACCGAAGTGCATTTCAGGTTGATCGGGGAATTCAACGCCTATAACCTGCTGGCAGTATACGGGGCGGCCATGTGCCTGGGGGAGCCGAAACAGGAAGTGCTTACCGTGCTGAGTGAACTCACGGGTGCAGCGGGGCGATTTGATTACCTGATTTCACCAAAGGAAAAGATCATGGCGATCGTGGACTATGCCCACACCCCGGATGCGCTTTTAAATGTACTGGCCGCCGTAAAAAAACTGAGAAAAGGGATGGAGCAGGTGATCACGGTGGTGGGTTGCGGCGGAGACCGCGACCGGACAAAGCGACCGGTGATGGCGGAAGTCGCCTGCGGACACAGTGACCGGGTGATTTTCACCAGCGACAACCCGCGGAGCGAAGACCCGGAACAGATCATCCGGGATATGGAAGAAGGGCTGCTTCCCGCATACCGGAAAAAGTATATCTCGATCACGGACCGGCGGGAGGCAATCAAGACAGCGATCAGCCTGGCGAGGCCGGAAGACATCATCCTGGTGGCCGGAAAAGGACACGAAACATACCAGGAGATCAAAGGGGTGCGAAACCATTTTGACGACAAGGAAGAAGTAAAAGCGCTGTTTGATGCGCTGGATAAATAAATAAGAACACGGTAAAACAATAAACCCGTTGCCCGGGAATCCGGGAGGGATAAAACAGAACCATGCTGTACCATCTGTTTGAGTGGCTCGACAAACAAAACATCAACTTCCCGGGAAGTGAGCTGTACAAGTTCACCACCTTCCGGGTGTTGCTGGCGGTACTGCTCTCCCTTTTTATCATCATGTTTTACGGAAAGAAGCTGATCAAATTCCTCCAAAAAAGACAGATCGGCGAAAGCATCCGGAACGAGGGCCTGGCGGGGGAGGAAAGCAAGAGGGGGACGCCGACAATGGGCGGGATCATCATCATCCTCGCGATCGTGATTCCCACCCTGCTGCTGGCCGATCTCACGGAAGTATATGTGCAGGTAATGCTGCTCAGTACTCTCTGGATGGGCGTGATCGGTTTTATCGATGATTACCTCAAACTCCGGGGCAAGAGGCTGGCACAGGAACGCGGTGAAGTTTACCGGAAAACCGGGAAGGACGGGCTGGCCGGCTGGTTCAAAATACTGGGGCAGGTGGGCTTGGGTGTGCTGGTGGGAGCGACACTTTATTTCAACAGCGATGTGAAGATCTGGAGGGAATACGTAGGAACAGAAGCCCGGACCAACCCCAACGTATTCGGGAAGAATGTGAACGGGAAAACAAAATATTTCACGGAATCAAAGACTCCGGTAACCACCATTCCCTTTGTGAAAAACCACGAGTTCAATTATTCCAAGCTCTTACCGGCTTCATGGAGATCGTACAGCTGGGTTCTTTATATACTGGTCGTGATTTTTATCATCACAGCAGTGTCCAACGGCTCCAACCTAACCGACGGACTCGACGGGCTGGCCACCGGTACCTCGGCAATCATCGGGGTATTGCTGGGCATATTCGCTTATGCCAGCGGTAACCTGGTCTTTGCGGACTACCTGAATATCATGTACATCCCCGGTTTGAACGAATTGTCCATTTTCATCGCGGCGATGATCGGGGCCTGTATCGGGTTTCTCTGGTATAACTCGTACCCCGCGCAGATTTTCATGGGAGATACCGGGAGCCTGACCCTGGGCGGAATCATTGCTGCGCTGGCAATCATCGTGCACAAGGAACTGCTGATCCCCATTTTCTGCGGGGTCTTTTTTGTAGAGTCCCTGAGCGTGATGATACAGGTCGGGTATTTCAAATACACCAAAAGAAAATTCGGGGAGGGGCGCCGGGTGTTCCTGAAAGCGCCGTTCCACCACCACTTCCAGGTGAAGGGATTTCACGAAGTGAAGATCGTAACGAGGTTCTGGATCGTGACTGTGCTGCTGGTGGTACTGAGTATTGTAACGCTGAAACTGAGATAGGATAAAGAGGCGCGCGAACGCGGAAAATTCTTGCTGAAAAACCCATGATCCGGTACACGTGAAAACAGCTGTTTATGATCCAATCAAATTGTGGTGCAGTTGTATTTGAAACCAATACTTATGAAGAACCGTACTCCGTACACCCGTGATTCACAGCCATGGCTAAACGATTTGTCATATTGGGCGGAGGTGAAAGCGGAGTGGGCGCGGCCCTGCTGGCGCAAAAGGAAGGGTACGAGGTGTTTGTATCCGACGGAAGTTCTTTGAGCAATTCTTATCGTAGCGAGCTTGAGCGGGCAGGTATCCCCTTCGAAGAGGGACGGCATACCGAAACCCGGATCCTTGATGCCGATGAAGTAATGAAGAGTCCGGGTATTCCCGAAACGGCCGTGATCGTGAAAAAGATCCGGGAGATGGGGATCCCGGTGATCAGCGAGATAGAACTCGCCTTCCGTTTCCGGGGGAAAAGCCGGATCGTGGCAATCACCGGCAGCAACGGCAAAACGACCACCACGGCATTGACCCATCACATTTGCCGTGAGGCGGGCCTGGATTGTGCGCGGGTGGGGAATATCGGTGAGTCATTCGCCCGGCAGGTTGCACAGGATCCCCGGGAACTGTACATCGTGGAGGTGAGCAGTTTCCAGCTGGATGATATCGACCGGTTCCGTCCGGAAATCGCGATCCTGACCAATATCACCGAAGATCACCTGGATCGCTACGAATACGATTTTGAAAAATACATACGCAGCAAATTCAGGATCGCGATGAACCAGACACAAAGCGACACTTTTATTTACTGCGCAGACGACGAAGTAACCATGAATTATTTAAACCGGCCGACGACTATCGGCTATCATATTCAATCAAACCAACTGCCCATCAGTATGAAAAGAGATCTGCCAAACGGCGCATTTATCAAAGACGGGGACATGTACGTACGTACCGGCCAGGACATTATGACGATGAGTGTCTATGATTTCGCCCTGAAGGGCAAACATAACCACTACAACACCATGGCAGCCTGCGTGGCGGCAGCCACCCTCGATATCCGGAAGGAAAAGATCCGTGAGGCGGTACAGAATTTCGAGACGCTCGAACACAGGATGGAACATGTGGCCACGGTCCGAGGTGTTGAATTCATCAACGACAGCAAGGCCACGAACGTTAACTCTGCCTGGTATGCCCTCGAAAGCATGACAAAACCCACCATCCTCATACTGGGAGGCATCGATAAGGGTAATGATTACTCCCTGCTGAAAGAATTGGTTCGGGAGAAAGTAAAGACCATCATTTGCCTGGGTAAGGACAATACCAAGATCCACGAAGCCTTCGGTCAGGTTGTTGGCACCATCGTAAACACGGGGAGTGCTGTCGAAGCCGTACAGGCGGCTTTTCACTTTGCCACCAAAGGCGATGTGGTGCTCCTGAGTCCCGCATGTGCAAGTTTTGATCTGTTCAAAAACTATGAAGACCGCGGAAACCAGTTTAAAAAAGCCGTTCGCGACCTCTGATAAATGGATGCTGTAAAAGACATACGAACCCCCGACTGGAAGCAGGCATTTAATGCCCAGCATCTACTCAACCGGACCAAAGGTGACAAAGTGATCTGGGCGCTGGTGGTACTGCTGGCCCTGGTGTCCCTGTTGGCGGTATACAGCGCTACCGGTTCGCTCGCGTATAAAAATTATCGCGGCAATACCGAGATCTACCTGTTCAAGCAGATCGCTTTCATTCTTGCTGGGATTCTCGTTATCTATTTCGCGCACCTGGTAAACTATACGTTCTATTCCAGGGCAGCCGTGGTGGTTTACCTCCTGACCCTGCCGCTGATGGTTTATACACTGTTCTTTGGGGTTACCATGAATGAAGGGAGCAGGTGGATACGCCTGCCCCTGATCAATATGACTATGCAAACATCTGACCTGGCCCGGCTCGCGCTGTTCATGTACCTGGCGCGACTTCTCAGCCGGAAGCAGGAAGTGATCAAGGATTTCAAAAAAGGATACCTGCCGCTCATCACCCCCGTGGTGCTGACCTGCCTGCTTATCGCCCCGGCCAATTTATCGACTGCCATGTTGCTGGGTGCCAGTTGCATGATGCTGCTTTTTATCGGACGGGTCAGAACCCGGCATATCCTGGCCACCATCGGGCTGGCCCTGATCCCTATCCTGTTCCTCGTGTTTGCCGCAGTGATCCGTCATGGTAAGGAAAAAAATGAGGGTGTGGTTTTAAAGGCCACTGGTTCGGCGCTGACCGCCCGGGTGGACACCTGGATCGGCCGGGTCGAGAGTTTTATTTATGGAAGTAAGGATGATGCGGATAACGATGCGTATCAGGTGAACATGGCCAAGATCGCGATCTCAAAAGGAGGTATGCTGGGACTGGGTCCCGGAAACAGCCCGACCCGGGACTACCTGCCGCAGGCCTACAATGATTTTATTTATGCCATCATCATAGAGGAATACGGACTGGTGGGCGGTGCATTCATCATGTTTATTTACCTGGTGTTCCTGTATCGCTGCATCCGGATCTATAAACGATGCCCGTATGCTTTCGGGGCATTCCTGGCATTGGGACTGAGTTTTACCCTGGCTATCCAGGCCGTGGCGAATATGGCGGTAACCGTCAACCTGTTTCCTGTAACGGGGGTGACACTCCCGCTGGTGAGTATGGGCGGAACCAGTTTCATTTTTACCTGCCTCGCGATCGGCATTATCCTGAGTGTGGCACGAAACGTAGAGCAGCAGGAAGGAAAAGCGGGTAGCGTATCGGTATAATATAATGGCGCATGGGAAAACGGATCATAATCGCGGGGGGCGGAACAGGCGGGCATATTTTTCCGGCCGTGGCTATTGCCAATGCGCTTAAAAAGACGGATGAAACCATCGAGATCCTGTTTGTGGGTGCGAAAGGAAGGATGGAAATGGAGAAAGTGCCCCAGGCAGGGTACCGGGTAGTGGGACTCGACATCGCAGGATTTAACAGGAGTTCTTTGATAAAAAACATCGGGTTGCCCTTCAAGCTTGTGAAAAGCTTCTGGCAGGTGCGAAGGATTTTCCAATCGTTCCGGCCGGATGCGGCGATCGGGGTGGGCGGGTATTCGAGTTTTCCCGTACTCCGGTATGCGCAGGTACGCGGGATCCGGACATTCATCCATGAATCGAACTCCTTTGCCGGACGATCAAATATCATGCTGGGCCGGAAGGCTACACGCATTTTCACCGGGACTGAAGGAATGGAGAAGTTTTTCCCGGCGGAAAGGATCATGATCACAGGGAACCCGGTACGGAAAACCATCTCTTCATCTGGGATCAGCCGTGCAGAGGGTTTGCGATTTTTTTCTCTTGATGAATCCAGGACAACGGTACTGGTGGTGGGAGGAAGCCTCGGGGCCCGGTCGATCAACGAGGCGATTGACAAGGGGATTGACGATCTGTTGAGGGCCGGACTTCAACTGATCTGGCAGACAGGAAAACCCTATGGGGAGAAAGCCCGGGAACGGGCAGCGGGAAAAAGCCAGGTACAGGCCCACGAATTTATCTCGAAGATGGAGTATGCATATGCCGCGGCGGATCTTGTGGTGGCAAGGGCCGGAGCCATGACAGTCGCGGAATTATGCGTGGTGAAAAAGCCGGTTCTGTTTGTACCCTACCCGTTTGCTGCAGAAGATCACCAAACGGTCAATGCCATGAGGCTGGTGAACCGGAACGCCGCCATGGTTGTGAAAGACAGCGAAGCCGAGCAGAAACTGGTGTTCATGACCATCGAACTGGCCAAGGACCCTGGCAAACGAACCGAACTGCAGCAAAATATTTCGTCGCTGGCAGTAACCGATGCAGATGAAAAGATCGCAGAAGCAATCCTGAAAGAACTATAAGGTAATATGAACGTACGTGTTAATACTGTCCTTATGAATACCCCCTTTCGGGGGATTGAAAAACTGAATACTGTTTACCTGATCGGGATCGGCGGAATCGGGATGAGTGCATTGGCGAGATTCTTTAAAAGCAGGGGGGTGTCGGTGAGCGGGTATGATAAAACGGAAACCCCGCTGACCCGGGAACTGGAAGCTGAAGGGATCCCGGTTCGTTTCACAGATGACCCGGACGGGGCACCGCAAAACCCGGACCTGGTGATTTATACACCGGCCATCCCAGCATCCCATCGGGAAATGGGACATTACCGGGAAACAGGCCGGGTTGTGGTGAAGCGGAGTGATGTGCTGGAGATGATCACAAAAAGTTCTTTTAATATATGTATTGCAGGTACACATGGGAAAACCACCATTACATCACTGGTGGCGCACCTGTTGCGCGACACCGGTTTTGGCTGTAACGCGTTCCTTGGCGGCATCTCGGTGAACTATAACACAAATTTCTGGGGCAGTGACCGGAATGTATGTGTGGTGGAAGCAGATGAATATGACAGGAGTTTTTTGAAACTGTCCCCTGATGTTGCCGTAATCACAGCCATGGATGCCGACCACCTGGATATCTACGGTACACCAGATGCGATGGAACAGGCTTTTATTGATTTCAGTACCCGGGTAAAACCCGGGGGGGTGCTGATCCGGCAGTTTGGCCTGAAACGGGGAAAAGAACTGGCGGCCGGTCAGGTACTCACTTACAGCCTGCAGAATGAAAATGCTGATGTGCATGCCTGTAATATCAGGATGATGGACGGGGGCTATGAGTTTGATGTTAAAATGCCCGGGGAGGTATTGGAACAGGTTAGGCTGAATATGGGTGGGATGCATAATGTGGAGAACGCTGTGGCCGCGATTGCAGTGGCACGCTCTTTAAATATCGACGGGGAAAAGATCCGGGCAGCCGTGGAACGGTTCAACGGGGTGAAAAGGAGATTCGAGTACATCCTTAAAAATAACCGGATCGTATTCATTGATGATTATGCGCATCATCCCGAAGAACTGAAAGCCCTCATCAACGGGGCCAAGGCGCTTTTCCGACAACGGAAATGTACGGTGATCTTTCAGCCGCACCTGTACAGCCGGACCCGTGACCTGGCCGGGGGATTTGCCGAAGCACTGGACGGGGCCGATGAAGTGATCCTGCTCCCGGTTTATCCTGCCAGGGAATTACCAATTGCGGGGGTCGACAGCAGGCTGATCCTGGAGAAAATGAAAACGGGCTATAAAACGGTTATGGAAAAAGAGGAACTGGTGAGCTGGATGAAAGAAAATTTTGCCAGAACAGTGAACCGGGATTTCGGAGAGGTCCTGGTGACCGCGGGAGCCGGGGATATCGATACGCTTACAGATCCGATTAAAAAAATTCTGGAAACCATATAAGTGAACGCTAAAACAACCATACGGAAAATCATATTCATCGCCATCTGGCTGAGCATAGGCGGCGGCATGTTCACCCTGCTCCTGGCGGCCATCAGTTCGAAGAAGAACGGGCATTGCAGCGATTACACCATCACTTTAAAAGGATCCAGCGGGGATTTTTTCATCAATCAAAAAGAGGTGGAATCGGTGCTTGAGAAATCCTGTGGCGGCGCGATCCGGGGACAGGCGATCGCCTCCATGAACCTGAATGCGATGGAGAACCTGCTCGAGAAAAACCCTTGGATCAGCGGGGCGGAACTCTATATAGACAGCCGTGATATACTGCATGTGGTCGTCACAGAAAAGGAACCCGTGGCCAGGATCTTTACAACGGAAGGGAACTCCTTTTACCTGGATGTGAATGCAGATAAGATGCCCCTGTCTGAACACAGAACGGCCCGGGTGCCGGTCTTTACCGGGTTTCCCGACCGGAAACGGTATACAGGCGCAGACAGCCTCCTGATCCGTGATGTGACCAATACCGCCCTGTATATCCGGGAGAATCCGTTCTGGATGTCGCAGGTGGCCCAGATCGATATTACATCCGATGGCAAAATGGAGCTCATCCCTGTGGTTGGCAATCACCTGGTAAGACTGGGTGACGGGGAGAACATACCGGCCAAATTCAATCGCCTGCTGATTTTTTACAGGCAGGTACTGAGCAAGACGGGTTTTGACAAATACAAGCTGATCGATGTGCAGTACAAAGGACAGGTAGTGGTTTCCCGGTATGCCGGTGATCCCCGGATCGACTCGGTGCAGCTGAGAAAAAATGTCGAGAAACTGATGAAGTATGCGGAAGAGGCCGCACAGGACAGTGTGGTGGTCGCCCTGACGCCCATGACGCGGCTGGAGACCGACTCCGTGGGAACGGTCCGGGAGGAACTGCCGGCAGAAAAAGCGAATAACCCTGAGAAGAATAATGATCCCAACCCCCGCCTGGATGTTTCAAAACCTGCCCTCCGCCAAACGGCGGATGGCGGGCAGGCAGTGAAAACTCCAGCCGCTAAACCGGCGGGGACGGTACCGGACAAATCCGCGGTGCAGAAGCCCAGTGCAGAAAAACAGGTTAAAAAACCAAAAGAAGAGGAAAAGCGTGTGCCCAAGGCCGTGATGCCGAAAAAGACCATGGTGCCTGATGAAAACGGGTACCAATAACGGGGTTATGAAAAAAAAGAAATAAACCAGGACCCATACCGGGCAGGCAGGATGGAAACCGGCCCGGGAATAACTAAAAAAACAACAACTAAAAACAACAACTATGAACAACGAACAACCCATTATTGTCGGCCTGGACATCGGGACGACCAAAATTGCGGTGATCGCCGGACGCAAGAATGAGTTTGGCAAACTCGAGATCCTCGGTTTCGGGAAGGCCAGCTCCAACGGCGTTAAACACGGCCAGGTGCTGAACATCGACGAAACGATCAAAGCGATCCGCACCGCACTCGACAACTGCTTCGCCTCCAATCCCGACCTGAAGATCGGCGATGTATATGTCGGGATAGCCGGCCACCATATTAAAAGTCTGCAAACTCGCGGGGATATCGTTCGCCAGCAGACCGATATCGAGATCACGCAAAAGGAGATCGACCAGCTGATCGATGACCAGTACAAAACCTATATCCCTGCCGGTGACCAGATCATCGATGTGATCCCTCAGGAATTCACGGTCGATAATTTTCAGAATATTCCCAACCCGATCGGTTTCGGTGGGGTGAAGATCGGCGCGAATTTCCACATCATCACGGGCGATAAGAATGCGATCCGCAACATCAACCGCAGCGTGGAGCGATCGGGTCTTCACACCAAGGACCTCGTGCTTCAGCCGCTGGCTTCTTCCTCCGCGGTGATGGGACAGGAAGACCTGGAAGCCGGGGTTGCGATCGTGGATATAGGAGGAGGAACCACGGACCTCGCAGTTTTCTACGAGGGAATCCTCAAGCATACGGCCGTCATTCCCTTTGCCGGGGAAAATATCACCAATGATATAAAAACCGGGCTGGGTGTTCTTAAAACCCAGGCGGAACAAATGAAAGTACAGTTCGGCAGCGCACTGGCTAACGAAGCCAAGTCGAATGCCTATATCACGATACCAGGTTTACGCGGCATGCCTGCAAAGGAGATCAGTGTGAAAAACCTGGCCAATATCATCCAGGCCCGGATGAGTGAGATCATGGATTTTGTCACCTACCATCTCAAACAGGTGGGGCTTGACAACCGGATGCTGAACGGAGGAATCATCCTGACCGGCGGCGGGTCGCAGCTAAAACACCTGATCCAGCTCACGGAATATACAACCGGTTTACCGGCCCGTATTGGTTTCCCGAATGAGCACCTTGCAGCAGGACATATCGAGGAATTGGCTAAGCCCACATATTCTACCTGTATCGGGCTTATCCTGAAAGGCTACGATGATTATGAGCATAACCGCAAACAGTTTGAGAAGGACTTCAGCAATGTGAGTGTCCCGGATGCACTGAAGCAACAGGATCCCGAAGTACCGGTGGGTATTGATGACGGGGAAGGCATCGGCGGCCGGGAGATGTCAAAACGCAGGAACCTTACCGGTTTCTGGAGCAAGTTCAAGGACAAGATCATCGACCTGTTCAAAGAGGAGGAGGACAAGCACCTGTAAAAAAACACAAGCCATCCAACCGGGAGGTCGAACAGGGAACCATTTTATTTTCCGTTTTTAGGCTGACCATTGGATTTTATTAAAACTACTAACCCCAAAACGAGTACTTATGATACATTTTGATCTGCCCAAAGAAAAATCATCCATCCTGAAAGTGATCGGTGTCGGAGGCGGAGGCGGAAACGCGGTGAATTACATGTTCAGCCAGCAGATAGAAGGCGTGAATTTCATTATTTGTAATACGGATGCGCAAGCCCTGACCAGCAGCGGCATCCCCAATCGTGTACAACTGGGCCCTCATCTGACCCAGGGACTCGGTGCCGGTGCGAACCCCGATATCGGCCGCCAGGCTACGGAAGAATCGCTGGAAGAGATACGGCGTATCCTCGAGGTGAACACGAAGATGGCCTTTATCACCGCCGGGATGGGTGGCGGTACTGGCACCGGTGGAGCTCCCATCATTGCCAAAGTGTGTAAGGACCTCGGTATCCTCACCGTGGGAATCGTGACCACCCCATTTGCTTATGAGGGAAAGAAAAGACAGCAACAGGCGGAAGAAGGTATCAAGACCCTGAAGCAGTATGTGGATACTTTGCTGGTGATCAGCAACGACAAACTCCGTCACCAGTACGGCAACCTGAAAATGCGTGAGGCCTTTGCCAAGGCGGATAATGTGCTGGCCACGGCTGCCAAATGCATCACGGATGTGATCAACAGCACGGGGCAGATCAATGTGGATTTCGCAGATGTGTGCACCGTCATGAAAAACGGCGGTGTGGCGATCCTCGGTAATGCAGAAGCCGCCGGGGAAGACCGGGCACAACGGGCGATTGAGGAAGCGTTGAATTCTCCATTGCTGAATGATAACGATATCTCCGGCGCCAAATGGATCCTCATCAACATCACATCGGCCGCTGGCGAACATGAGTTTACCATGGACGAGGTGGAAGTGATTCAGAATTACCTCCTGAGCCAGGCGGGTGAAAACACCGATGTGATCCTCGGGGTGGGTTATGACAGCAACCTCGGTGACAAAATCGGGATAACCCTGATCGCCACCGGTTTTGAACACAAGGATCCTTTTGCAAAATCGGCTCCCCGGAAGGAAGCGGCCAAGCCCGAAGAAAAGATCGTGATGGTGCTTGGTAAAGCCGAAGAGGAAGCCCCTGTTATCAATCTGCAGGATGCCGTGAAGGAAGTGTCCCCGGAACCTGTAAAGGAAGAACCGGTCATGCAGACTCCTGTCACTCCTGAACCTACCCCTGCTGAGCTGCTGATGCCTAGACTGGTGGAAGAGCCCCCGGTTACACAAGCGGCCCCGGTGATTGACTTCTCCGATATGAAGTCGGACGAAGCACCCATTGTGCATTTTGAGCTTGGCAACCCGGAGCCGGTTAGCGGAAATTTACCTGGTAATAATACGGATGAAACATCCCGTAGTTCTACTGGGAGCAAAATGTCAATTGTCGTAAAAGACGAAAGTATACATTCGACTGAACAACCTGTTACACCAGTCATTAAAGAAACGGATGCTGAGATGATCCTCAGCATGAAAGATAGTAACCCGGTGTCTGCAGCATCCGGAGGTTACCTGGCCAGACCATCCAATATCTACGCAGAATCAAAAGCAGAGGAAATCAACTCAACGCGTTCTGCCGAAAAACCGGTCCCTCCGCCGGTTTCTGCCAGCAGGGAAGAGGATGAACTCCTCGACCTGCAAATGCAGCTGGTTGAAAGGGATGACATTCCAGCGGCGGATATGCCGTTGGCCCATCAGGCTCAGTCACCTTTGTATTCCGAGGTTGAGGATTCTGCGCTGCAGGACGAAACCGAAGAGCAAAAACGTAGGGCGGCCGAACGACTGCACAAGTTGCGCAACTTGTCGTTCAATGTGAACGCAGCCGACCCGAATAATGAGTTTGAGACTGTGCCGGCTTATATCCGCCGCAATATGGAATTATACAACCACAATTCCCATATTGAGAATTTTTACAGCAATTACGAAGTCAAGACCGACGAAAAAAACCAGTCCCAGATCAGTTCAATCAATACATTCCTGGACGGGAAAAAACCCGACTGACGGAAACCTCTTGCTGCGCCTTTACTTCAGGGGCGTGGCTGAAGCATGTTCGTTCCAATGAAGCCACTGAGCATTTAGCTAGTGATTTTTAGTTGTTCCCCCCGGTTTCCACCGGGGGGTTTTATTTAACAAACATGTTCTTTCCCTTTCTCGCCCAAAAAACCTATCTTTGCCGCTAATCCCACTCATGTATGTGTCACCGTTCTCCAGGTGACCGTATCGGAAGTTGCAAACCGGTGGAGACAAAACACATTCGCTGATTCAGACCTGCAACATCTTAGCCAGCTACATCCGCAGACAAACTGCGACTTAAACATAAAAACCTTTATGGCTTTTAAAGACTTATCTATTATTGAACCTATCCTGAAGGCGGTAGCCGCCGAAGGATACACCCATCCGACACCCATTCAGCAACAGGCGATTCCCTATGTATTACAGCAAAAAGACCTCCTGGGATGTGCCCAGACAGGTACCGGGAAAACGGCTGCATTTGCTATCCCGATCCTGCAGCTTCTGTATGCAAAGAAACCCCTGCACCCCGGAATTAAAGTACTCGTCTTAACCCCCACGCGTGAACTCGCGATCCAGATCCAGGAAAGTTTCTCCACTTATGGAAAGTTTACCGGGATCCGGAACACCGTCATCTTTGGCGGGGTCTCA
>JBMSNP010000069.1:0-14209 GCA_049421765.1 Chitinophagaceae bacterium | reverse complement strand
TATGACATACCGTCTGGTTGGGGATCGGGTCTACAGTTGGCGTCGGCATCACCGTCAGCGTGAACTGGATCGGAGTGCCCGTACAGGTTACCCCGTTATTGGTATAGGAAGCCACCACGCTGAAAGTAGCCGTGATCGGAGTCGAGCCCGCATTGGTTGCCGTAAAGGATGGTACGGAACCCGAACCCGAGTTTACACCCAGACCGATCGGCTCAGCCGTCCGGCTCCAGCTGAATGTGGCGCCAGCCACATTGCTGCCAAACACGATCGAAGGAACCGTCGCCCCGTTGCAATGCGTCTGGTTCGAAACCGCGTTTACCTGGGGAACCGGGTTCACTGTGATCGTTTGTACACAATCAGTGAAATTGCCACAGGCATCAGTAGCGCGGTATGTTCTCGTGATGTTATAGGGAGCAATCGGATTGGGGGTGCCCGCATCCCCCTGGTGTGTTACCACAACAGGTCCTCCGCAGTTATCGGATAAACCGGTAACAAGGGCTGTATTAGGAGCCGGTACACCCGCGGGGCCGCAAACCGTAATATCAGCAGGGCAAGTGAGTGTCGGAGGCGTTTGATCATCCACCGTTATAATCTGTGTGCATTCTCCGGTATTTCCGCATTGGTCTGTACCGCGGTATGTCCTGGTTATGGTATAACGGTTCGGGCATGTCTGGTTGGAAATCACATCACCTACATACGTAACAGTTACGCCACAACCGCTGTTTACCGTTACCAACATAATATCAGGAGTCGGAACATTAGAGACGCAACTTACAGTTACCGGAGCCGGGCAGGTTAGGGTTACCGGTGGTGGCGCCGTAACCGTAAATGTGGCGGTACAGGTTGTTGTTGTCGGAGCACAGCTGCTGGTATAAGTGAATGTTACCGTGGTTGATCCTCCGCAGGCGGAAGGAGCCCCGGTATTATTATTGGTCAAGACCCCATTACATCCACCGCTTCCGGAGGCGGTAGCCAGCCAGGCAGCGAACTGGGCATTAACCGCAGTTTGTGTCTGGCAGGCCGCCACGGTGGTATTGACCGGGCAGGTTAAAATAACCGGTGGTGGCGCCGTAACCGTAAATGTGGCGGTACAGGTTGTTGTTGTCGGAGCACAGCTGCTGGTATAAGTGAATGTTACCGTGGTTGATCCTCCGCAGGCGGAAGGAGCCCCGGTATTATTATTGGTCAAGACCCCATTACATCCACCGCTTCCGGAGGCGGTAGCCAGCCAGGCAGCGAACTGGGCATTAACCGCAGTTTGTGTCTGGCAGGCCGCTACGGGGGTATTGACCGGGCAAGTGAGAATTACCGGTGTGGCACAACCGAAAGTACAATTGAGCGGCAACTGGAATGCAACCGGGATCGGAGGTGCAAATGTATTGTCCGTATTCCAGTTCATGTTGTCGTTGATGGCAGTGATCAGGTTTTGCGGGAAATCCTGGCTCAGCGCACAGTTATATTTGGCGTTAATTCCGCTGATAATGAAAGTAGTATTGGCCGTGGGTCCCAGGGCGGCCGGCAGGGTGGAGGAGTTGGAAGAGAAAAAACAACTGGTCAGTGCGGCATCCCAGGTTTTATTGATGCTGATTCCAGCCAGGAGTGTGGGAGTGGCATGGGCACCCTGGTATGCAAATATCTGGTCGCCACCGATCGCCAGGCTCAGGTAAGCGGCAGGATCGTTGTTGCATGCCTGTATACCGGTTACCGTTCCTGCGGATGCCTGTAGACTGTATTTGCAGCGAATCCGGATCTGGGTTCCGCAGCTCATGGGTGATGTGGCGGTCCAACTGATAATCCCGTCATTGATCGAACCTGTATTGGGTCCGCAGGGATTGGCCGTCTGAAAAGGGCCACCGGTCAGCCACCCAAAATCCGTAAACTGGATCACGGTACCTGCAGTGATGTCTTTTAGCAGAATAAACGAAAATTCATCATCCTGGGTGGTTCCGTCCACGCCGTCATCTGCGGTGATATAGCCGACAAATGCGATCTCACCTTGCGCAAGGATGGTTTGGGCGGAAACCTGTACCCGGGACAGGGATAAAAACGCCAGGAGAAGGAAAAGGGAATAGTTACGTGCTGTTTTACGAAATAACTTTTTCATAATCAGTCTTTGGTTGGTTTGGGATCCGGCAAGGCCGTGGTTCCCTTATGATGAATATTTTTCCGTGGGCAGAAATTAAAAGAAGCGGTCTCCTGCTTTTATTCCGAAGTGTGCAAGGCGGTCTCCGCTCATAAAGCCCTCAGGACTATACACGATCCGGGCATTCAGCAATTTGTTGTCCTTTGTGGCAATCAGCAATTCCCCCGAATTTAAAGAAACTATTGTACCCGGCGTAATATTTCGCGCGGTTTCTTCTTCGCGAATCTCTGCTTCCAGTATGCTGAACATTTGCCGGTTGATCCGGGTTCCGGCTCCTTTGTTCCAGGGGTTACAGGCGTTTACCAGCGCCCGGATCCCGGATGCATCCATTTCCTCCCATCGTATTAATACGTCATCCAGACAGGGCCGCTTATGATACCCGGCCTTTGTCTCATCCTGTTTACGTGAGGGAATCGAGGTGCCGAATTCAAGCACTTTAACCAGTGAGGAGGAAAGTTTTGCACCCAGATAAGCCAGTTTGGTTTGAAGCATGCCATATGTGTCTCCAGTTTCGATCCGGATCTTTTCTTCCATTACGATCGGGCCCCCATCAATCGTTTCGTCAACGATATGTATCGTGAGACCGGCGAATTCCTCGCCATTTTTCAATTGTGCAAAGATGGGTTCCGGTCCCCGGTATTCGGGGAGTGTCCCGTAATGAAAATTCAGGAACCCTTTTTGGGGGATGGAAATGATTTCAGGGCTCAGTTTATAGGGGAAGGTCATCAGTAAACCCGCGTAGGCCCCTGATTCCTCAAACATTCTTTGTACGGTGGCATGCAGTGTTTTGAGGTTGACCGTTTCAAGGGGGATTCCGGCGGGATTTAGAAGATCTTCAAGGTCCAGCCGGACTTCTTTGTTTTTTTCCGGTACAATCACTGCGGCCAGGTGTCCGTGAAAACCAAGTTCAATGATCGCGGGGATGGCGATGCGGTTATTACAAAGCAATATGAATCGGGGTTTGCTCATGAATTTAATAACACAAATAGGTATTAAGCCATCCTGCCTGGCCTGAACCGTTTTCCCGGCTGATAAACGTTTCCCATTCAACTGTCGGATCATCCAGTATACTTTCGATACCCACAATATTATCTGCCTGTAAAAAAGCCTGTACGACGGGTGCCAGGCAATAATGCGTGGACGGATGAATCCGCATTTTCCCCCTCGGGGTGTCGAGTGAATTTTCTTTCAGCCAGCTCAGAATCTCTTTACCGGGAGCAGGCAGCAACCGGTTTTCGAACAGCCGGTGGAGGATCAGGCCCGTTTCCCATCCCAGCAGGGAAAACAAATCCGCATCTCTTCCTGATTGCGCATGAAAAGACTGCCGGAAAATCCGGTTGGCTTCATGATCCAGCCCGCTGTGCCAGGGGATATAACCCTTTACCGGGAA
The DNA here is from genome assembly GCA_049421765.1 of Chitinophagaceae bacterium. Lineage (GTDB taxonomy): Bacteria > Bacteroidota > Bacteroidia > Chitinophagales > Chitinophagaceae > JJ008. The sequence continues at coordinate 10,676 of JBMSNP010000069.1, read as the reverse complement.
AGTGAAAGTAGTATTCAGCGAGGCACAGTTTTTTTCTTCAAGCATCATCGGGGAAACGAATAGTTGCAACCCTGTTCTTTGTCCGGAGTCCTGTAACTGGTTTAAAAAAAGGTTGGCTTCCGTTCCAGAGAAAAGCGCCAGCAGCGTCCTGTTCCCTGGGTTATCTGTCAGAAATGCCTGTAAAGGACTGATGGAAAATTCCTGAATCCGTTGTGTACTGATAAAATTGAACCCGATCGTCCCGCCGGATTCCTTATATGCATTCACCATGGAGGCCGTATGGGCATAGCCGCCATCATAGAATGAGGCTGCCATAACAGCCTTATGGGTAGTGTCACCTGCACCTGCCCAAAGCCCTGTTAAACGGCATAGAAAACTGTTCTGCAGGGTCAGGTTCAGGGTGCCGGGAGAAGGCACCCAGTTATCCGGAAGGTTGGCACCGGAGTTAACCAATATGAAGAATTTTCCGGTAGCCTGTACAAGGGGTTTCAGGATATCTGCCATCCGCGGATCAAGGAAAGCAATGAGAATATCAACCTGTTCACCGACCAGGAGCAACTCTGCTTTTTGGTAAACTTCCTTCTCATTGGCACCGAAATCTATTCCCTGGTTCAGCCATTCTATGGAGTCTGAATTTTCATGAAACCCCAGGGCGGCGCGGATTCCTTTTAAAAAATTATCTCCAAGTAAAGGGAAGGTTCCTGACCGGGGATATAACACACCAGCTTTTAGCATGCGACGTGCAGGACAGATTAATTAATTCCTGATGGGGAATGTGCCTAACAAACAAATGATATAATTGATCCCCAGGTAGGGAGATCGAATATTTATCGGGTTATTTGATCCGCTGACTCCGATGGCGGGTGTTCCGGACAGAGAGGCCATCGAACCATCGGTTGTGGAGGAATAAGCGTTGCTTCCACCCAGGATCGAGTTATGATGAGAAACAGGGCTGTCTGTAGTACCCACCCGCTCCGCATTGGCTCCCATTGTTAAATTGGTTGAGGAAAGAGGATGGGTATGGGACGGCAGGTTAGCAATACCCAGGGTAACGGCTTGAGAACCCGAAACCTCGCCCAGATTTATAACTGGCAAACCCGAACCGGTTCCGGTTCCGAAAGGTGCCCGTCCGCGAAGATCGGGTAAGGCAAAAGTGGTGGTGCCATTACCTCCGTAGGTGGTACCCAGCAGGGAAAACAGGGCTGTGTTGGATGCGATGCTTAAAAGTTGCCCGCTGCAATACGCCCAGTTACGGGGTTCAAAATTTCCGGCAAACATCCTGATCTCTGCTATGTATCCTTCCATGTTTCTGAATTATATGATCCGGGATTCAAAAATTAGTTCCTTGAAGGGTAAATCCCCAGCAAGCAAATGATGATATTCATTCCCAGGTAGGGTGGCATTATGGGGAAGGGCTGATTTCCACCGGTATTGCCGAGACTTAGTGAACCGTTGAGCGGTGCCATCTGGGCATCCTGTGTAGTCGAATACAGGTTGGATCCGGACACTGAAGCGGGATAATTACCCGTAGGAGAAATGCTGTCACCCGCGCCATTCTTGGCACCCATGCTCAGGGTGCCGACCACCGAGTGGTTGTGGGAGGGCATTTGCGCCAGAGTAAGGGTATGGGTGGGAGTTCCGGCAATCTCCCCTAAATTAATATTGGCCAATCCGGGACCCTGTCCGACTCCGACAGGTGTGCGCCCCCGAAAATCAGGGAGACCAAACGTGGTCTGACCGTTACCTCCATAGGTTGTGCCTAAGATGGAAAAGAGAGCTGTGTTTTGGGCGATCGATAAAAGCTGTCCCTGGCAATATGCCCAGGCCTGCGGAGCAAAATTTCCGGCGAACATCCTGATTTCTCCAATAGTACCTTCCATAATCAGCAGTTAGTATGGGTTACTTAAAAAATGTTACAGAATTAAATATAGAAAATTATTTCTATCCCGGACAATAATTCCTGATAATTCACATCCTGTTTTTGAGGTGTTCGCAAAATACCGTAGATTGGCATAATATACAAGGGACAATCCCGCATACCTAACCAAAGCCAACTTCATGAAATCTCGCAGAGCATTTGTAAAAAACAGCGCCCTGGCCGCCACGGCCCTGATGGCGATTGACCCCATCGAAGCACTGGCCGCCATTACACGCGACAGTTCATTACAGTCTGCCACAGGTACCAGGTTTGTTTTTTTACATGCAGCCAACCTGCAATACGGGAATAAAAGCAAAGCCCTCCAGTTTTTGAAAAAAGCCCGTTACAATGCTTCCTCCATTACGATGGATGCAGGAATGATCCAAACAAACAGCCAAACGGCTCCCTCGTATGATCTTTCCATACCGGAAACCCTGAAGCTGGCCCCGGGAGAATATCAAATCATCAATAAAGGAAATATCCGTACAGGGATCATAAGCAATCATGCGGGAAATGCTTCTTCTGTCCGACAGGCCGACCAGCTCGCGGGTTTCCTGAAGAAAGAAAAAAACTGTCAGTTCGTGGTCTGCGTTTCCCGCCTGGGATACCAGAAAAAGAAAAAAACGGATGCGCTTACCCTGGCCTCCGGCTCTGCCAACCTGGACATTATAATCAGTGTACATCCCCGGAATCCCCGGATCCAGCCCCTGGTGGCTATTAACCGGAACCGTTCCGAAGTTTATATCCACCCGGTGATCGAGGGAAAATTTGCCGTTGGGAAAACAGAAATCCTACTCGACAACAAGGGCCAGAGACGTTCCGTTGTGCTGGAGAATGAGCATTCCCTGGAGCCGGTCGGGTAAACCGTTTCATTTGGTTACATGTCAGCCCACATCCGAAAAAGGTTGGAATAGGATTGCAGGAGCAAATTTGTTTCCGGTGCATGCTTGTCTTTTTGCTGCATCAATGCATGTACCTGGTTCAGTTCAAACAATAACTGGCGTTGATCCGTGTTGCGGATATTACTCTGTATCCAGGTTACGGCTGCCCGGCGTTCCCCGCTTTTGATCTCATTGACACAATGCAGGAACTGGCAGGGATACAATATGGCATCCCCCTTTGCCGGTTTCACAGCCACGGGGCCGGCGGAACCCTGGATCAGCAACTCTCCGCCATCATAAGAAGCCGGGTCACTCAGGAAGATGGTCATGGCCAGGTCGGTGCGGATGGGAGGATCGCCCATAATGGGACTGTCCACATGCCAGCCGTAATATTGTCCCGGCCCGTATTTACTGATTAGAAAAGGATACACATGCCGGGGTTGGGCGGCCGCCTGGAAATAAGGACTGGAAGCGATGGCTGCGGACAATAAAGACTGTATCGAACCGGCCTGCGGAGAAGCGGGGTCAAGTTGCAGGTTGTTTTTTACTTCCCTGGCCGCCATGCTGGCGGTGGATTTGCCGTCCAGGAAAGAAGCTTCTTCCATCCATTGCTCCAGGGAAAGGATCTCTTCGGGTTTCAACAGGGAAGGTATATGATGAAATTGCTGGCTCATTTTTTTGTTTTGATTTTTGTTTCTCCAATTCAGTCACGCAACCATTTCAGCATCGCGGGATATACCGGGAGGGCAGGGTCGTTCTCATTCTTTTTTTCCAGGGCCATGCCGGTCCACTGGAGCATGGGCACCCCGAAATAATGACCCCGCGAAAAATTTTCCGCAATGCTGCTTCCCCCGTTCTTATAGCCATGGTCATGGAAAACAAATTTTGCATCAAATCCCAGGTGTACACATGCGGCATAGCTCCAGGCGATCGCCATCATTTCTTCGGCTTCCCGCATCGGCCGGTTGGCGATGGAGGTTTCCGTCAGGGTTTTTCTTTCCGCGGCTGGCACCACCGCGATATGCCCGGCTTCGTGAAGGATATCCCCAGGGAATTTTAATTTTTCCCGGTCCACCACCAGGCAGGATCCTTCGATCCGAACCCCCGGTAAAAAGCAATCCTCTTCCAGTGACCTGAAATATACCGGGATGCCGATGACCTGGAGAAATTCCACGGCCCGGTCGAATTCGACATCCTGCTTGGAGCTTGTGTTTTGGGTTGTTATAGGTTCATTCATCACAGAATTAATTGCGGCATGTGTAAATGTAATTTATTTTCATAGCCGGGTAAACTTCAGAATCAATGACAGCTTTTGAAACTCCTCTCCTGGCAGCCTCTTCGGAAAAAAGCCGGCTTGGAATATTGCACCTGAAACGGTTCTGGGATAAATGTATGCAACGAAAAGCAGGCCGGCTGGCGGGGGACGCGCTCCAGGATGAATGGAATACCGATAACCTGATGTTGTCGGCCCTGGGACTTGGACTGGAACAAACCATGCGTTATGTGTATCTGTCCCCGGATGATTTCATCGCTTTTGAACAATGGGTGCTCGATGCCAATGGGGGAAGCCTCGACACCGGTAAGCTGGAGGCTTTTAACCGGGCATGCGAAGGCATATCCGGGAAAGAAGCCATTACCGTTAACGGTCCGCTGGGCGAGGAAGAGATGGACCAGTGGAACCGCAACGGGTATCATATCATTCGGGGCGCGGTTTCGCGGGTAGATTGTGAGGAAACGATCCGGGTGATTTGCGAGCATATCGGGATCGACCGGGATGATCCTTCCACCTGGTACAAACCACACCCGGCACGGCAGGGAATCATGGTGCAGCTTTTCCAGCATCCGATACTGGATAAGAACCGAAATACACCGATCATCCGGCAAGTATATGAACAACTGTGGGGCAGAAAAGATATCTGGGTCAATGCCGATCGGGTGGGTTTTAATCCTCCTGAAACCGAATTTTGGAAATTTCCCGGACCTGGAATGCATTTCGATGTGAGCCTCGCCTTACCGATACCATTTGGCACACAGGGAATTCTTTACCTCGCCGATACCGCGGAGAACCAGGGGGCATTCACCCTGGTTCCGGGATTTCAAAACCGGGTTGAAGCCTGGCTGGGTTCACTTCCGCCCGGTACCAACCCGCGTCAACAGGACATGTATGCACTGGGCGCGAAACCTATCGCGGCCGGTGCCGGAGATTTTATCATCTGGCAACAGGCGCTCCCTCACGGGAGCAGCCCGAATACTTCTTCGCTGCCCCGGTTTGTCCAGTATTTTAATTACTCGCCTCCGGATCCGGAGATCCGTGAAGTATGGATCTGAAAAATCAATCCGCATCATTTATCCACGCAAAAGAAAATCCGGGCTGCGGGGCGGTTGAATAGCGGCATATCAGGGTCGCGGGATAACCCGTATCGGGTGAAAGCCCAATCATTTTTTTTGGAATCGTTATACCTGATTCGTTGAAACCCAACCTGTGTTCCTTATAAACCCGGATGGTTGTGTCAAGTTGGAGTGTTGTAAAAACAGGATCGGGTCTCTCACTGAATTTCACCCGGATTCCCTTCCCTATCACAGCCAATTGTTCCGGGCTGTTCCGGATAATTATTGCTGTGCGGGCATCCAGGACCAGCAAGGTCTCGACAAATTGTTTTGCCGCCGGATCGTTCAGCAGGTTACCGGTGAGCAACAGGTCGATCCGGATGGATTCCGGGACCAGTATCGGATTGCGTTTGCATTGTGAGAGCAGCGCGGAGATGATATTTACCTGGGGTTCTTTTTCCAGCCCGGGCCTCATGGTTTCAGACAAAAGAATATCGGGTTGCAGGTTTTCCGGCATGGAAAAACTGGCTGCATCTGTGCACAGGATCTCCTGAACATAGGGTTCCATTTCAAGGGCCCGGATGGTGTTTTTCAGGTATTTCAGGCTATGTGGGTTGACTTCAACCAGCACCATTTGCAATTCCCGCGGGGAAAAAACCGTAATGAGTGGAGTCAGCAATGCGGCAAAAGGTCCTGTGCCGGCGTAAAACACCTGAACCGGTTTTCCATTTTGTGCAGATAGCCGGTCGCCTATCGCTTCTTTCATACCCCGGATAAAATTCCAGGTACGCATCATATCCGTAATACAAAGCAGCGCTTCGGCAGGGCTGATGGCATGACCTGAGGAGACAGACAATGGCGTTTGTGATTCCCTGGTCTCTGATTCAAAACCCGAAATGCGTACAAAAAATTCAGCCAGTTCGGCACAGGTGTTTCGAACATTGGAATAATCCAGTGTCGGGGAAAGCAGCTTCTCCGTGATCCCCTTTAGTGTATGAAAAGATTGGTTCATGATTGACCCTGCGAATGTAAGCAAGTGTTATTCCTGAATCAGAACCCGGTCACCATCCTGATCTTTCCCCACAGTTCATTATCAAAACTGGAGAGCGCCAGGGCAGAATTCCCGGCCGAATCCCCCATGCGGATCACGACCAGTTTTTGGGAGGGGACAACATAGATTTTCTGATCGTTTTTTCCCAGGGCACAAAACATATCCGCTGGGCCGTTGGGGATCAGCATGCCGTTAAAAACCACCTGAAGCGTGGGGAGCATATAGGATGCTTTACCGTTCAGCCAGGTGAGATATCCGTAGGATAAGTTGAAATTCTGGGAACTGGCGGTCTGCGCATTAAAGTAATTGCTATCGGAAGCGATAACGGCCTGGTCCCATTTACCCCGGTTGAGCAGCAACAGGCCGAAACGGGCCATGCTTCGCGGGGTGCTGTAATAAACGTTGTTCCACCCCGTTCCCCGGAACCAGATCCCGTTCATCCCGATCCGGTCACGGATTTTTTGCTGAAAATAATTATTGAATGTGGTTCCGCATGCCGTCTCAATTACTTTATCCATCAGGGTATAGGGCGCGTTGTGGTAGGCCCAGCGTGTGCCCGCATCGGCCTTGTATTGCAGGCAGGAGGGGAGTGTGCAATCATTGTCGGGCACGCCGTCATCAAGCCCGGTGGTCATGGTGAGCTGGTGACGCACGGTGATCAGGTCTTCTTTGGCGGGGGCCATCGATGTCCAACCGGCGCCGAGGTAAACGGATGATTTATTGTCTATGTTCAGGATCCCTTCCTGCCGGGCAATTCCTGCAAGCAGGGCGGTCATGGTTTTGCCGGCCGAAGCCCAGTACCAGTTGCTGTCGGCCTTGAAGGTCCCGAAATATTTCTCCGCCGCGATTTTACCGTTCTTCAGGATGATAAAAGCCTTGCTGTTCTTTTGTTCGAGGTATGTATAGAGGTTGTTCAGTTCCGATTCGTTCCATCCCAGCGAAGCGGGGCTTTGGGTCTGCCATTCATTACTCCCGACCGGCGGAAAATAAAGGGAAGTCGACAGGGGGACGACGGGTTGCCCGCTGCCGGAATCTTTCTTACAGGCGGCGAGCAGAGATAATATCAAAGGGAGCGCGGTCAGGATATTTTTCATGGGGATGTACATCGGGGAGTTGGACGGGTTCCCGGTCTTTTGGTTTAATAGCCTTAGAAAAGTCGCAACTGGTTTTCATGGGTTCTTCCCGGTTTTTTGGTCCGGGAAAAGACAGGTTTCGACATGGAAGTTTTTAAAACAAACAGCTCCGATGCCTCATAGCGGGACGCGACCACAATCTTCACCCCGTTGGAATGGGGGGCGAAAAGTCGCTCCACTTTTTTCGGATCATTATTGTTTTTGGAGAGATGCGACAGGATCAGCAGTTCCAGGTGTGGGGCGCGGTAATGCCTGAAGAGCTCGAGTGCCTGCGCGTTGCCCAGGTGTCCTTCATCCCCCCGGATCCTTTTCTTCAGGTGATAGGGGTAGCTGCCGTTTTCAAGCATGTCTTCGCAGTAGTTGGATTCGAGAAATGCCGCGTGACACTGGCTGAAATAGCGGATCACCCGTTTGCAGGCATACCCGATATCGGTGATCACCCCGGTATTAATTCCTTCGCATCGGATCATAAAACTGTGGGGATCTGCGGCATCATGACTTTTCCGGAAAGGGGTGACGGCGAGTTCACCAAGGGAAACGGCTTTTCCGTGTTGGAAAGAACGGACCCGGGAGGGATCCAGGGGAATATTCCCGTTTCGCAGGGTGTTTCCTGTAATATAAACCGGGATCCCGTATTTTTTGCAAATACCCGGCACCCCGCTGATATGATCGGCGTGTTCGTGCGAAACAAACAGTCCCCGTATTTTCTCAAAGGAAAGATCGAGTTGACGCATTCGCCGTTCGGTTTCGCGGCAGCTGAGACCCGCGTCCACCAGGACCGCATCCTTTTCGTTTCCGATATAATAGCAGTTGGCATTGCTGCCGGAATTCAGGGAAGCGATCTGTACGGGCATGGGCAAAAATATAGATTCTGCCGGAGGAGACCGGTCTTATCTGCGCGGAATAAAATAAAAACCTTTCGGGTGGTTGCGGCAGGGCGATGTAAAGGAAGCGGTTATTTCAGCGGTTCGATCGTACCAAAGAAATCGATCGGGGTCCGGTTGCTGAAGATCACATCAAGCGATGCTTTACCATTTTCAAAAAAAATAAAAGTGCAGGAGACGATATCGCTGATATCCTGCGGGGAAAGCATGACAAGCCATTTCCCCTGAGTCTTTTCCGTTTTGTTCAGGGTGAAACGGGTGCTGGTAAAATCCAGGGGTCCTTTTCCGCCCGGGAAACGGGCGGGTGCCTGCATTTGTCCCGAGTAGGGGAGGTTGAAAACGGCTGTATCTCCGCCAACACGCACTTCGTATCCCAGGCTCAGTTTGGCACTGCGCCCGATTGGAGGATCCGATCTTTCGGCGGTAAACACCCATCGGCCGGATTCTATCGCTGCCTTTATTTCACCGGGAGTGGCGGCCGATGTAACCGGCTGGGTGGAGCCACATGAAATCAGCAGGAAACTGACCAGGATCCAGAGTAAAGATCCCTTGTGTATACAGGAGGTGATTGCGTTTTTCATTGCTAAAAATTTACAGGATAAAGGTACACCGAAACAGGGCCGGGGGGTTCATACATATGTTAAATCGGTTCCGGAGTCACCCGGAAAAAACGTTGTGCGCCCTGCTGTGGAAAGAAAAAAATGCAATTTTCCATTGGGAAAATGAAAAAACCTATATTTGACAACGGTATGCATGTGCATGCCAAATGGTTTTGAAAAACCCGTTAACATTCTAAATTAAAAACAACATGGCAACAAAAAAGAAAGCTGCAAAGAAAGCCGCCAAAAAACCGGCCGCTAAGAAAGCCGTAAAAAAAGTCGCTAAGAAAGCCGCTAAAAAGAAACCCGCTAAGAAAAAATCAGCCCGTAAGCCCAACGCTGCCTTTATGAGGGCGATGACTCCGAGTGCTGCCCTGGGTGTCGTGGTAGGAACAAAAGCACTGCCCCGGACCGAGGCCGTTAAGAGAATCTGGGCGTACATCAAGAAGAACAAGCTCCAGGACAACAAGAACAAGCGTATGATCAACACCGACGCTGCGCTGAAAGCAGTATTCGGAAACAAAGGCCAGGTATCCATGTTTGACATTGCCAAATACCTGGGCAAGCACCTGAGCTAAACCAGCGGTTTAAGCAAAACATTAAAGGGTCTCATCGAGGCCCTTTTTTTTGTGATTGAATTCAGGATTTTCCGATATGCAGACCGACAATCTTTAAAAAAGCCGGGCTCCAAATTTTAGAGGACAAAAAATTCCGGCACAGAATAATCATGATTGAAATCGGTATCCAGCAACTCAAAACTCGTAACTCGCAACATTCAACAGCAGACCCGCCATCCGCTTGATAAACGTCAATTACCGGGATGAAGATTCTCATAGGAAAGGCCGGTCAGATACGATACATTTGAAAGGATACCTTTCTTATTCATCTTTAAAATAAAAAACATGAAAAACACATCAAAGATCCTGATCGCGTTGGGAGCCGGAATGGCCATTGGCGGAGTATTGGGTGTGTTGTTCGCGCCCGACAAAGGGGTTAACACACGTCACAAAATTTCCGAAAACGGCAAGAAGCTGTCCGAGAAACTCAGCCGTAAAGTAAAAATGGCCCGTGAAAAGATGGAGGAGCAGCTGGCCAATATCAACGGGGAAGTGGAAGATCTGGCATAGCCTAATGTTTTGTAAAGCAAGGGTATGTCTGAAGAATTTAAAAATGTGGAATCCCTGGTCGACCAGTTGAGATCCTACGTGAACACCAGGGTGGCGCAAACAAAATTGTCCGTGGCGGAGAAAGCTTCAAGGTTAGCCGCAGCGATGATCGCGTTCGTTTTAGCCGCCCTGGTTTTCTTTCTTTTCCTGGTGCTGCTGAGTATGGCTGTGGCCATTGCGCTGGGTCAGTGGCTTGGGAATATGTGGCTTGGATACCTGATTGTAGCGGGGCTGGTGTTGCTGCTGACGGGGATCATCTGGCTGGCAAAAGACAGGCTGATCCGCATACCCCTGATGAATGCTTTGCTGAAATCGATGTTTGATAAGGAGGAAGACGATGACGATGAAGAAGATTAGACATATCAAGGATATTGAACATGAAAAGCTCCGGCTTCGGGTGCTGCAGCTGGAGCAGGAGAAACAACTGAAAGCCAGTTGGAAAGAGCTCAAGCACAACCTGAGTCCCGGCACCCTGTTGCGAAACAAACTCGCTGAACTGGGAAAGGAAAAAGCCGGAGAGGGGCATTGGGTGGAAGGGTTGCTCCAGGTGGGGGCCGGCTACCTGGGCCGGTATACCGGAACCAGGGTGGAGGACACCCTGATGCAGGGTGTGGATTTCCTGAAAAAGAAATTAAAAACCAAAACAAGGAGGTAAATCATAGATAGATTAATCCGAGTAACCAGCCCGGTCGTCAGGAGCGACCGGGTTTATTTTT
>JBMSNP010000068.1:0-15954 GCA_049421765.1 Chitinophagaceae bacterium | reverse complement strand
GCCACGGGTCGGTTTGTTTATGCCGCCAAGCGGTTAAGCACTGCCCAACGATATTTTGAACAGGCCGGGCTAACCCGGGATATGGGTTACCTGAAGTCCATTGCCAGCCAGGGTCTTCTATTTACATCCATGGGCCGCTTTTCCCAGGCTGAGAAGTTCACCTCCCGGGCGCTCGATATGCGACAGGAGCGGTTGGGAAAAACGAATATTTCCGTGGCGGCCTCGCTTAATAATTATGCGGTTCTGCATTACAACCTGGGTCAGTATAATGAATCAGAAAATGAGTTCAGGGAGTCATCGGGATTGATTGAACTGAATAACCAGAAAGACGCCATGCCCTATGCGATCTTACTGAACAACCAGGCGATTCTTTACCAGTCTATCGGCAGATATGAACAGGCTGTTGCATTACTCAAACAGGCCCTGCAACTGGCGGGAACCATTGAAGTCACCAAGGCCCGGTATCATCTGAAATTCTTTTCCAACCTGGCCCTGCTGTACCAGCAGATGGGAAAATACGCGGAGGCAGAAGAAATCTATCGCGGACTGGAAAAAAAACTGGAAAGAAATACCCCGGAATTTGCCAATTTCCTGAACAATGTCGCCATCCTGGCCATGCTCATGAAAAAAGAGGATCGCGTAGAACAAATGCTGAAACAGTCGGCAGAAATCTACAAATCGACCTTGACTGAAAACAGCCCGGCCTACGCCAAGGTGATCTGTGACCTGGGAAATTTTTATCGGTATAAAGGCAGATATGCGGAAGCGGCTCCATTGTTGGAACAGGCCCTTCAAATCCGCGAAGAAACCCTGGGAACAGATCACCCGCTTTTCGTCCAAACAGAAGAAGACCTCGCCGTGCTGAAATGGAAAAATAATGACCTGGGCGCTGCGATCCCCCTGTTCCATACTGTCATGTTATATTCCCTGGACTTTATCAACCTGTATTTTCCCCCGATTAGCGAGGCGGAAAAAACCCGGTACTGGGATCTTCTCGCCCCCCGGTTTGAACGGTTTTACAATTTTGCCATCGAAGCCTCGGCTCAGAACAAGGAACTGCTCAGCGAAATGTTTGCATACCGGATGGCCACCAAGGGATTATTGCTGAGCTCAACCAAAAAGGTCAGTGAAAGCATCCTCAACAGCGGGAATAGTACCTTGGTCCGGGATTATTCGGAATGGCTCGACAGCAAGGAATTGCTCACGACCCTCTATGCCTATTCCAAAGAAGACCTCAGGGAACAGAATATCAATATAGACTCGTTGGAACAGGTTACCAACGCGATGGAGAAAAGGTTATCACAAAATTCCAGCGAATTCTCTAAACTCATGTTTGCCAGTAAGACCGGTCCCGCAGACCTGAAAAAGGTACTGGGCCCGGAAGACGCCCTGGTGGAAATGATCCGCATCAGGAAATTTGACCAGGTATTTACCGACCAGGTGCTCTACGTGGCCCTGGTTCTCACCCGGGATATGTCTGCACCCGATCTGGTGCTGATGAACAGCGGAAATGATATGGAGGGGAAATATGCAAAAACCTATCGCCTTTCCATGAAAAACAAGGTCAATGATGTTCAATCCTTCGAAAATTACTGGGCAAGGGTAGAGCCCCAGGTAAAAGGAAAGAAGAAAATTTTCTTCTCACCCGACGGGGTATATAACCAAATTAACCTGTATACGCTCAAAAAATCGGGTGGTGATTACCTGATCAATCAATATGATATTGTACTTATCGGGAACCCCCGGGACCTGGTTACCCATGAATCCCGCAATCAGATGGACCGGGGAAAAAACGCGACCCTGCTGGGATTCCCCGATTATGGCGGGGGCGGTCTGATCGTACAGTTGCCCGGAACGAAAACGGAAGTGGACGCAATACAGAAACTACTGAAAAGCTCGGGTTACCAGGTATCCGAACTGGTGCAACGCGAAGCCACGGAAACCAACCTCAAATCTTCCCGCCGGGTCTCGATCCTGCATATTGCCACCCATGGCTATTTTCTCCAGGACGTGGACAAAGCCAGTTGGCCGATCGGGGTGCATGCCGAATATGCAAAAAGTAATGTGCTGCTCCGGCTGGAGCAGAAGCTATTATCATGAGTCTTTGGAAAGTGGATGATGAAGCAACCCAGCAACTAATGAATAACTTTTACAGCAACTGGGTGACTACCAACGACCGACAAAAGGCCTTCAAGCAGGCCCAGTTGCAGTTGATGACCAAATTCAAAGAGCCGTTGTATTGGGGAGCGTTTGTGATGATAGAAGATTAAATTCCAAGATCCAAGACGCAAGCCATAAACCTCAAACGTGAAACAATAAACAGTAAACCGTAAACAACAGACGTACTCCCATGCCTGAATCCATATCCGGCGAATATCACCTTACGAATGTCCGCGAAATGGCATCCGGGTTCCTCTTGCATCCGGATGGGCGCTTTGAGTTCTATTTCTCTTATGGCGCCCTTGACCGATTTGGAAAGGGGAATTGGGAGTTGCGGGGGAATGCCATCCTCTTTAACAGTGTAGCAAACCCGGGGCCAGGATTCCGGTTGGTCAGCAGCCGGAAAAACAGCGAAAAGCTGACCCTGGTCCGCGTCGAATCCCAGAACCGGATGCTATTGCAATTCATGTACTGCAGCCTGGCCAAAGGAGAAGGGGACAGCTGGTTCCCGATGAGCCGGGAGGGAGAGATCGAATATCCCCCGCATCCGATTGAATCGATCTCCCTGCGCTTTGAATTCTGCCCCGACCAGGATCTGCATTATTCCGTTCCGGATAATGAGCACAACGAATTTGTTTTCCACCCGGAGCCCTGGCTGGGCGAAGTATTCCTGGAAAATTTTGAACTTGAGATCATTCCCGATGGCCTTCGGGGAAAACATCCCCTGATGCAAGGGGATTCTTTTTCCTATGGCAAGACGCCGGAATCATAGGTCTTTACTCCGTAACTTTCAGATAAATTCCCGGTTCCCCATGCGAAAACTTATCGGCATCATTCTATTTCTATTGTCAGGAACTGCAGTAATCGCCCAGCAATTTGGCGGTAACCCCCCTTCACTAAAATGGAAACAGATCCATACCGATACGGTAAGAGTCATCTTCCCGGCGGGGATGGACAGTACGGCAGGACGGGTAGCTTCTCTCGTGCATTACATGGCTTCAGGTCAACCTTTTTCAATGGGAACCCAACTGAAAAAGATTGATATCGTACTCCAGAACCAGACCGTAATAGCAAACGGGTATGTAGGGCTTGGACCCTATCGGAGTGAGTTTTTCCTTACTCCCGAAATGAATGGTTTTGCACAGGGAAGTGTATCCTGGACCGATCAGCTGGCCCTGCACGAATACCGCCATGTGCAGCAGATCAATAATTTTAACCACGGGTTCAGCAAACTGATGCGCACAGTGTCCGGTGAGCAGGGATACGACCTGGCTATCAACGCGGCGATCCCGAACTGGTTCTATGAAGGGGATGCGGTATTTGCAGAAACGGCACTAAGTTCACAGGGACGTGGGCGATTGCCTCATTTTATGAATGCCTACCCGGCGCTCTGGCAGGCTGGCAAACATTATTCCTGGATGAAACTGCGCAACGGCTCTCTCCGGGATTATGTTCCGAACCATTACAACCTCGGATACCTGCTGGTCAATTACGGGTATTCGAAATACGGGGAGGATTTCTGGAAAAAAGTTACCCGGGACGCCAGCGCATTCAAAGGATTGTTCTACCCGTTTCAGAGGGCTGTCCGGAGGCATTCCGGTTTGGGATACAAAAAGTTTACCTGGGATGCCCTGGATGATTATAAAAAGACCACGGAACGTGTATCTCACAGCCGGGACGGGTTCCTGTTTCCGGTCCGGGAGAACTATCTTGTTAATTATTATTTTCCCTATGCCGCCGGTGCCGATTCACTGGTATACCTGAAGACAGATTACCGGCATCGGCCTGCATTTTATCTGAAAGATAAAACAGGTGAACACCGGATTGCCATCCGGGATATCTCCATTGACGAACAATTCAGTTACCGCCACGGCACCATCGTCTACTCGGCCTATGAAAATGACCCCCGCTGGGGATGGAAGGATTACAGCGTGATCAGAATACTCGATATGAAATCCGGGGAACAAAGAAGTCTCGGTTCACGAACCCGCTACTTTACCCCGGATATTTCTCCTGACCTGACACAGGTTGCCGCGGTCTATGCGGGACAGGAGGGCCAATCAGGGATTCATATCCTGGATGCAGGGGATGGACAGGTAATTCAACGGATATCGTCTCCGGACATTGCCCTGTTCACGGATCCGAAATTCATCGACGGGCAAAACCTGGTAATGGGAGTCAGGATGAAAAACGGGAAAATGGCCCTGGCCCGGACAGGCATTATCGACGGTAAGATCTCCCTGCTCACAAACCCTTCATTCAATGTTGTGGGATACCCATGTGTCTATGGGAAAGAGGTATGGTTTACCGCTTCCTATTCAGGTAACGACGATATTTTCAAACTTCGGCTGGATGAGCCGGGAATATATCGGGCAACGGATGGACCACTGGGGAATTATTTTGTAAACGTAAGCGGGGATAAAGTCACTTTCTCGACATTTACTGCGGACGGCTACCAGCTAAAACAAGCTGTTCCGGGCTCCCTGACCTGGAAAAAATTAAGTCCGGAAGAAAGCGGAACCCTGCAGGAACCCCGCCCGGTTACCACGGGACAATCGGGTGGAAATATCTTATCAGACAGCCTGTCTTCCCGTGCTTTCCCGGTCAGCAAATACCAAAAAGGAACGGGCATGCCCAACTTCCATAGCTGGCGGCCCTATTTTTCAGATCCTGTTTTTACCTATTCGGTCTACGGGGAGAATGTGTTGAATACACTCCAAACCGAATTATATTATGCATACAACCGGAACGACAGAACGAACGCTGTGGGATTGTTCGGGACCTATGGGGCCCTGTTTCCCTATTTAACCGGAGGAGCGGAATATACATTTGATAATACTACAACCATCGGGAACCGCACTCGTCGATGGGCGCAGTTGGATACGCGGGCCGGTTTTTCCCTGCCTTTTTTCCGGGTAAAGGGCAAGACATACACGAGTTTAAATATCGGCAGTTATTATGTGTTGCGGAATGAATTCAATAAAGGGTTTTATAAAGATTCTTTGGGAAACAACTCCTTTAGTTATTTATGGCATTCGATCAGCTGGGCAAAGCAGATTGAACGCGCTGTACAGCATATTTACCCACGGTTCGCCGTTTCCTTTTCCGCCAATCACAGACATGCCATCACTTCAGTTACCGGATACCAGTTTTCAGGGGCAGCCGGAATTTATGTCCCGGGTCTGGCATCTACGCATAACCTCGTATTGACCGGGGCCTTCCAGCAACGGGATACCCTGGGTGATGTGGTTTTCTCTAACCGCTTTGCCTATTCGCGGGGGTACGAGGGACTTTATTTCTCCCGGATGTGGAAACTTTCAGCCAACTATCATTTGCCTCTGCTGTATCCGGACTGGGGTTTTGGCAATATCCTTTATTTCCAGCGGGTCAGGGCAAACCTCTTTTATGATTTTACAAAAGTGTATTCACGGGATAAGACCCAAACCCGCGATCAGCGAAGTGTGGGAGGGGAGATCTATTTCGATACCAAATGGTGGAATCAATACCCGCTCAGTTTTGGTGTCCGAGTCAGTCGCCGGCTGGATCCGGACCAGTTCGACGGGTTGAAAGGTACCCGCTTCGAGTTTATATTACCGGTGAATATCCTGCCACGTTAATAGCAGCCGGGGGATTATTTTTTCTTCTCGCCCCGCTTTTGGTGCATCCACTTATTCAGTTTGTAAGAAAGCCAGGCGCTGCCTGTACCGATGAGGGCACCTGCAATTACATCAACGGGATAGTGAACTCCCATATAAAGCCTCGAATATCCAACCAGGCCGGCCCATGTATAGGCGGGTACCACAACATACCATTTATGATTGATCAGGGCCAGCGAAGTGGCGGTGGCAAAGGCTTCGGATGTATGTCCGGAAGGGAATGATCCGTTGGTGGCGTTTTTCAGGGAGATCAGCGTGGAATCATATTCATGCGGCCGGGGTTTGTTGATGATGGGCTTCATTACGAAGGTGACACCCTGTGAAATGGCAAAACTTTCGAGCATAAACAAGGCCTCTTTTTTCAGGATTTTGTCTTTGGCGATCATTCCGGAAACAAAAAAGGTCAGCGGAGCGCCCAGGCTCACAGGGGTGGCCGTGCCAGACATGAATTTATTAAAGGAGGTCTTGCTTTTGGTGCGGTTGTCCTGCAGTCTGTGCAGGTAATCGATGCCGGCATAGGTTTTTTGCTGGGAGAAAACGGGAATGCTGCATATAAAAAAGGCAAAGGCAAGAAGAGGGCACCACTTTTTTTTCATAGCCGGAATATTTTTTTATTCCTGAAAAGCTAAAATAAATTTGTGGGAATCACGATTTTTTTTACAGCCCCTTCAGCCCTTCTTCGATCACTTTTATTTTGGCTTCCGCATCGGCCTTTTTCTTCCGTTCCAGTTCAATCACTTCCGGCCGGGCGTTTTGAACAAACCTTTCGTTCGAAAGCTTTTTCTCTACAGCAACGAGAAAGCCTTTCAGGTAGTCGAGGTCCTTTTGCAGGGCCTCTTTTTGGGAAGCGCCGTCGGTGACCACATCCGTAACCATAAAGAAGCGGTCCTTTTGTACCACCACGGTGATGCTGTTGGCGACGGCCGTTTCCGTATAATTTATTTCCGTCGCGTTTACCTGCTTGGCGAGGATTTGCTCAATGGCGCGATATATGGTTTGTTGATCTGACTGTATATGAAGGCGGATCGTTTCCCGGGGTTTCAGCTGGTTTTTATTACGGGTATCCCGGATCGCAGATATGACTTCACGGAGCAGGGTCGCCTGGCCCAGGATCACCGGGTCGGGGTTGGCTGGGACCGGGAGCTGACGAATTACCAGGTCGGTTTCCTGATCTTTCAGCCGGTGGAAAATCTCTTCGGTTACAAAAGGCATGAAAGGGTGCAGGAGCTGCATCAGTTCCTCAAAAAAGCCAACGGTCTTCTCATACACAAAACGGCTGATGGGTCCTGCTTCGGCCGGTTTGTCTTCCGCCGGTTTTGCGTACGGAGGTTTTACCCATTCCAGGTACCAGCTGCAGAAATCGTCCCAGATCAGCGAATAAATGGTTTTCAAAGATTCGCTCAGCCTGAAATCCCGGAACTGTTCATCCAACTGTAACCGGACCTCTTTCAGACGTTGTTCAAACCAGTTAACGGCAAAATTATTTTCTTCCGTACCGCTTTCCACGGTCTTTGACTCCCAGCCACGAACCAGTTTCAGTGCGTTCCACATCTTATTGATGAAAAAACGCCCCTGTTCATTCCCGGAGGGGTCCCACATCAGGTCGTTCCCGGCAGGGGATGAGATCATGATTCCAAATCGGACCGCATCGGCACCGTCCTTGTCGATCATTTCAAGCAGGTCGGGTGAATTACCCAGGCTCTTGCTCATCTTTCGGCCGATCTTGTCACGCACGATACCGGTGAAGTATACTTCGCTGAAAGGCTTTTCTTTTTTGTATTCATATCCCGCCATGATCATCCGTGCGACCCAGAAGAAGATGATCTCCGGAGCGGTAACCAGCGTGTTGGTGGGGTAGTAGTAATTTACATCCGGGTTGCCGGGGTTGCTGTACCCTTTAAATACTTCAAATGGCCAGAGCCAGGAAGAGAACCAGGTGTCGAGACAGTCCTCGTCCTGTTTCAGGACCGCGTCCCTGACAGCGTGCTGGGTCTCAAACTTTTTACGGGCTTCCTCTTCCGTGGCAGCCACCACGAAACGTCCTTCCGCGTCATACCAGGCCGGTATCCGATGCCCCCACCAGAGTTGCCGGGATATACACCAGTCCTTGATGTTCTCCATCCAGTGCCGGTAGAGGTTCTTGAACTTGGCCGGGTAAAACTTTATTTCATCCGTCAGAACCGCCTCAAGTGCCGGACCGGAAATTTTTTTCATGTCAACCCACCATTGCAACGAAAGCCGGGGTTCAACAACTGCATCCGTACGTTCCGAATATCCCACTTCGCTGGTGTATTCTTCCGTTTTTACAAGGTGTCCCTTTTCCTCCAGTTCCCTTGCGATATTTTTTCGTGCTTCAAACCGGTCCTCCCCGATATGTATCTGCGCAGCCTCGTTCAGGGTGCCGTCCTCGTTAAAAATGTCTACCACTTCCAGCCCGTGCTTAATCCCCAGCTGGTTATCGTTCATGTCATGGGCCGGGGTGACTTTCAATGCACCCGTCCCGAATTCCATTGTCACATAATCATCGGTGATGATGGGAATCGGCCGGTTGATCAGGGGTACCCGGGCGAATTTTCCATGAAGGTGTTTATATCGCTCATCATCCGGATGTACGCAAATGGCAGTGTCGCCCATGATCGTCTCCGGGCGGACAGTAGCAATGGTGATATAGGAATCCGGTTCCCCTTCGAGAAAATACCGGAGGTAATACAGTTTTTGCTGGGTCTGACGCCGGATCACTTCTTCATCACTCAGGGCCGTAAGGGCTTTGACATCCCAGTTGATCATCCGCTTGCCGCGGTAGATATACCCCTTTTCATAGAGATCGGTAAATACGCTGATAACGGACCGGTAGTAATCCGGGTCCATGGTAAAACTGGTCCGGTCCCAGTCGAGGCTGCACCCCAGTTGTTTCAGTTGCTGGAGAATGATCCCGCCGTATTTTTCCTTCCATTCCCAGGCATATTTAAGGAAGTCTTCCCGGCTGAGCGAGGATTTGGCGATCCCTTTTTCCCGCAGCATCTGCACCACTTTTGCTTCTGTTGCTATCGAAGCATGATCGGTTCCCGGAACCCAGCAGGCATTTTTTCCCATCATCCGGGCCCGGCGGACAAGGATATCCTGGATGGTATTGTTGAGACAATGCCCCATGTGCAAGACGCCGGTCACATTGGGCGGGGGGATTACAACGGTATAGGGTTCCCGGTCGTCGGGTTCACTGTGGAAATACCGCTTTGACATCCAGTGGGCATACCATTTCTGTTGGGCTTCCGTATGATCAAAATTTTTACTCAGTTCCATGCTGCTTCACCTTCGGTTTGTTCGGGTCAATCCTTTTAGTTATAGATGGTTAGAATGCCAGGAAGGCCTGCAAATTTACCGGGTTTTACCCATACCTGGAAAACGGAACCCGCGAACCCCGGTCTTTCGCCTGAACCTATCTCAAATGCGGATATATTTGCAAAAAAAAAGGGCCTATAAAACTGGATTTGGCCCGTCAATCTATGCGTATGAAAAGAGAGCTATCTTCCTGGCACAGCCCTTCCCTGAATAAGGAAATGCCGATCGCTGCTTATGGCGATTACGGTTTCGCACTGTTGCTGGTCCCTACCGCCGCGGCTGATTACCTGGAATATGAGCGTTTTCAGTTGATGCAGCATGTCGCCCCCTTTGTACAGCAGGGAAAGGTCAAAGTCTATTCGATCGACAGCATTAATAATGAAAGCTGGCTGAATAATGAAGCGGATCCTTACTACAAATCGGTCCGTCATCAACAGTGGAATGACTATGTGTACAATGAAGTGGTGCCCTTTATCCGGCATACCAGCAGCCCCGAAACACCGATTATTACCTGTGGCGCATCATTTGGCGCGCTGCATAGCATGAACCTGTTCCTGAAGAGGCCGGATCTCATCAACGGCGTGATCGCCATGAGCGGAGTTTATGACCTGACCGAATATACCAAGGGGCATTATGACGATCATGTCTATTTTAACAGCCCCATGCATTTCATACCCAACCTCACAGATCATGGCATCCTGGAACAGATCCGGCAAAGCCGGAATATTCATATCGTAACCGGGAGCGGTTCTTACGAGGATCCTTCCAGCAGCGGGCGTTTTGCCAAGCTTCTGTACGACAAGGGGATCTCATATGAGCTGGATATATGGGGCCAGGAATGGCCGCATGACTGGAATACCTGGCGCGCCATGCTCCCGCATTACCTGGGATCCCGGTTTTAATTTTACCCGGTACTGGGTATCCATTTTTGGAGGAGTCTCGAAAACCGGTCCCGGCTGATCATCCGGGCGCCAAAACTTTTCAGGTAGTCTGTGTACACCTGGCAATCAATCAGCTGCACTCCTTCTTTTTGCAATTCACTCACATAGTTTACAAAAGCGAACCGGGATGCCTGGCTCTGTCGGCTGAACATGCTCTCCCCGAAAAATACATTTCCCATCCGGATCCCGTACAAGCCGCCTATCAGTCTTCCATCCTGCCATGTCTCAGCACTGTGTGCATACCCGAGTTCATGCAACCTGACATAGGCCTTTTCAACTTCCGGTGTGATCCAGGTACCGCTTTGTCCCGGACGTTTGATCTCCCGGCAGGCTTTGATCACTTCCGGGAATGCCCGGTTAACCGTCCATTCAAAACCCCCGGATCCAGGGTCGTTTTTTTGAAGAAATGACCGGAAACTCCGGCTGATTTTTAACTCTTCCGGAAATAAAACAAAACGGGGGTCCGGAGCCCACCAGATAATGGTTTCTCCGTCATACCAGGGAAATATCCCCGAGCGGTATGCCAACAGCAGTCGTTCTGTCGACAGGTCTCCGCCAAGGGCCAGTATGCCGTCTGCATCTGCCAGGTGGACAGGAGGGAACCGGTTTTCATTATCAGAAAGGAAAAAAGGCATGACCCGAAGTTTTAGCCCGCGGTCACTTCGATGGTCGCATTGATGCCCCGTTCGGTGATCGCATCACAGAAGGGTTTAAGGTGGTCATAAGGCCCGTTCTTAACGGCATATTTTCCCTGGAAATGGATGATATAAGCACATTGTTCGGCCTGTTCAGCCGAATGGCCGCAAACCTCAATCAGGGTTTCGATCACCCATTCAAAGGTATTTACCTCGTCGTTCCACACCACGAGATTACAGGGATCCTCCGTCAGGGTCACTACATCTGTATCTTCCCGGCTGTCGGTCTGTATATTTTCGTCCAGGCCTGTCATGGGGCAAAAATACAGGATTATTGGGGTCTTCAGAACGGCATCCCCGTACTCCGGTCAGTAGGGGGAAACAGCTCGGTCATCCTCAAATCGGAAAAAATTGATCTAATACTTTTCTAATCCTGGTTTATTCAAATTGTTACTTATTTGAGTTAATTTTTGCCAAACCAACCTGTTACGGTATCCGAAGCAAATATTTCAATAAAAGAAGAAGGCGCTGGGCCAAAGGAAATCTCCGGAAATACAGGGTAAAACGTATCCTTTTTGGTAAAAGGGTGAGTGCCTGGTCTGGCGTATCCGGTTTAACCGAGAACAGGAATATCCGGGCCTCGGATTATTTAACTGTACAAAAAGAAGTTTTATGAAAATGAAAGAAATTAAAAACATATTGCTGGCCACTGATTTTTCTGAATTATCAGGAAACGCGCAAAGTACCGCCATTGCGATGTGCAAAAGACAAAAAGCAGTTTTACACTTATTGCATATCATGGAAAACCGGCCAGTGTCTTCGAAAAAAGTACCCGAACCGGATATCAAGGGTAAGCCAAAATTACCGGCAGAAGCTGCAGCAGATCAATTGGCCCGCGTGGAATCAGACATTCGGGAGAAAGAAGGGATTGAAGTAGTGAGTTACCTGGAATCAGGTATCCCGGAGGATCTGATCAGGGAAAAAGCCGAGTCTCTCAATTGCGACCTTATTGTAATGGGAACCCGGGGGGCGTCCAACTTCCGGGAATTTTTCAACGGCTCCAAAGCCTGTAACGTGATCAAGCATACCACCATTCCCGTGTTGACGATCCCGGGCAAGAAAAAAATAAATGATTTTAAAAAGATTCTTTTTCCCATCCGGGTAACCCGGGGTATCCTGGCCAAATACCATTTCATTGAGCCGATTATAGACAAGAATCACTCTGAACTTTATATAGCCGGGCTTTCCCTGCCGGGTGGCGAGTACAACCTGGGACCGGAGGACGAAAATATCCTGGAACTCGGCAGGTCCCTCCGCACCCGCAACACCAAATTCAATTCCGAGTTTTTTGTATGCCGGAATTATGCAAAAAAAGTCCTGGATCTGGCCAAAAAAGAAAAGGTTGACCTGATCGTGATCAATGCCTCCCTGGATTACAAATGGCGCCAGTTCTTCCTCGGCCCTTATACCCAGCAGGTAGTTGATCATTCGGGTGTGCCGGTTCTCAGCATCCGGGATCCCAAGCCCAAAATCAACTTCGCGGAAACTGTAAAAGGAGAGATCCGCAACGCCTACCAGGACAGCATGGCTTATTAAGGGCCTTTTATTTATTATTTACCGGACCGATCGGGTTGCCTGCCTCTTGCGGGCATCTTGTGTACGGGGCTTCGTAAATCAACAATCGGTATACATCAAAAAAGGGTGAAACAGCCCCTGAAAATTATTTATATGGACAATACAATCATTGAAGTAAGAACCCTGACCATTGAAGATTATAATACCCTGAAGGATTCCATGCAACAGGCATATGCCAGCCTGGGGGGGCAGTACTGGAAAGAGGATGCAATACGTCGACTGATCCAGAAGTTCCCGGAAGGGCAGGTGGTGATCACGTTAAATGGTAACGTGGTGGGTTGCGCGCTTTCGATCCTTGTAAAATATGACAAATTCGGAGATGACCATACGTACCGGGATGTCACCGGGAATTTCAGTTTTGAAACACATGATCCCAAAGGAGACACCCTTTACGGGATCGAGGTTTTTGTACACCCTGAACACCGGGGGCTCCGGCTGGCCCGGCGATTATACGATGCCCGCAAAACCCTGTGTGAACAAATGAACCTGAAAATGATCATAGCTGGCGGGCGTATTCCCAAGTACGGGATGTATGCCGATACCCTCAAACCCCGGGAATATATCGATAAGGTAAAAAAACGCGAGATCTATGACCCGACACTGACCTTCCAGCTGGCCAATGATTTTCAGGTCAAGAAAGTGTTGCGCAATTACCTGCCCGAAGATGAGGAGAGCCGCGGGTTTGCCACCCTGCTGGTCTGGCATAATATCTATTATGATACGGAAAGAAATATCCTGATGCGGAAAAAGGACATTGTCCGGATCGGGCTTGTCCAGTGGCAGATGCGCCCGTATTTCACCATGGACGACCTGATGAAGCATGTTGATTATTTTGTTGATGCCGTGAGCGACTACCAGTCTGACTTTATCCTTTTCCCAGAACTGTTCAATGCCCCGTTGCTGGGTAAATTCAATAACCTGGATACCCGTCATGCCATCCGGGAACTGGCCGGGTTTACGGAGGGGATCATTTCTGAAATGAGCAAAATGGCCGTTTCATACAATGTGAACATCATTGCAGGGAGCATGCCGGAGATCCGGAACGGGAAACTATTTAACGTTTCCTACGTGTTGCAGCGGAACGGGAAGAAAGACAGCGTGGCAAAGATCCATATTACCCCGGATGAGGAATATGACTGGAATATACACGGCGGAGATGAGATCCGCGTAATTGATACCGATGCGGGCCGGATCGGTATCCAGATCTGCTATGACGTGGAGTTTCCGGAAATGTCGAGGATCATGGCAGATGAAGGTATGCAGATCCTGTTTGTGCCCTTTCTTACAGATACACAAAATGCCTACAACCGGGTTCGGTTCTGTGCCCAGGCACGGGCAATCGAAAACGAATGTTTTGTGGCCATAGCCGGGAGTGTGGGCAATCTTCCCAAGGTCACCAATATGGACCTGCAGTTTGCTCAGTCCGCCGTGCTTACCCCTTCCGATTTCGCTTTCCCGATCACCGGGGTGAAGGCGGAAGCAACCCCCAATACTGAAATGATCGTGGTAAGTGATGTAGATCTCTCACTTCTTACAGAACTGCACCATCAGGGGAGTGTGCAAACCCTCAAAGACAGGCGTCTGGATCTTTACCAGTTAAATCACAACGAAAAGAAGCCATTTCCAACGGACAGACAGCCGGTTGTCCTGGTGGCGGGTAATTAACGTTAGAAATCCCTGTTTAGCAGATGGATCTGTTGGCAGTTAACGCTGGTGTTGCGGAGACTCACCTTTATTTACATTTATTTATTCGGGGGTATGATTCCGGTTGACGGGTTTGCTTCGGCCGGGTAAATAGCAAAATTAAATTATGAGACATATTATTGTCATAATCCTGATCACCTGGCTGATCCCATTGCAGGGGATCGGACAGACTTTTGCGATTGATACAGGGCTGATCAGTTTTGAGAATAAACTTCGGAATTGCCTGTCGGTACAATATGATGCCCCGCCAAGAACGGTTAAGAAAGCATGGGCTGATTATATGAAAAAGCGTTTTGGGATCAAAACAAAGGGGATAGGCTTGTTCTCGAACAGTGACCTGATCCAGGTCCGGGATGTTACCATCCATGAGATTTCGGATAAAAGAATGGATTGTTATGCGCGTATCACGGGGGTTGCCTCCGGATCACAGATGAAATATTTTATGTCTTTTGGGTATGATTTTTTTATTGGTCCAGAAAACTACCCAGGTGCTTTTGAATCCATGCGGAAATTGTTGTATGAATTCAGCATCGGGTTCCTCAACACCTTTTATGCCGATGAAACAACCGGGATGCTTCGCCTGATCAAAAAATATGAGAGCGAAATCCGGAAAAACAACAGGCTCATAGAAAAAAACATCAGGAAAGCAGGCAAATCATCAGTTGCTGTTTCTTCGGCCCTGGAAGCCAAAAACAATTCCCTCCATATGGAAATTCGTAATTACCAGGAACGGATAAATAACCTGCAGGGAAAACTGGAGGAAATTAAGAAAAAACAGGCCGGGCTCAGGGGCGCTGAATCATAAAAACCGAAGTATTTTGATTAAACCGTTGACCGCCTCTCCGGGGGGATGAGAAAATTGCCGGAGGGGATCATAAACTACAACACATGAATGATTTTTGGCACCGGGTTGTATTCGAGGTCGGGAGTTTCAGGTTAACAACGGCCAGACTGGCGGGGGTTATCGCCGTGATCTTTGTGGTATGGCTGCTGCTGATGCTTGTCCGCAGGTTATTACTTCACCGCTCATCGCTTACCCCGAACGAAAAGGGGAGAAGGGCATCCGTTTATCAGCTCCTTCGTTACCTGGCCTGGGTAATCACGGTATCTTTTTGCATTACGATCCTTGGGTTTGATGTGACTTTGCTGGTAGCGGGTTCCGCAGCACTGCTTGTGGGACTTGGGTTTGGTCTGCAGAATATTTTCAGCGACCTGGTTTCGGGGCTGTTCATGTTATTTGAGCGGAAAGTGAAAGTGGGGGATGTCATGGAGGTGGATAATATCGTGGGAATCGTACAGCAGATCAACCTGCGTACATCGGTGCTGCTGACCCGTGACGGGTTCAATATTATTGTTCCCAATCATAAATTCATCACGGATAATGTGATCAATTGGAGCCACCAGACATTTGACCGGCGGTTCCAGCTTGAAGTGGGAGTGAGCTATGACAGTGATGTAAAACTGGTGACTGATATCCTTTTGCAGTGTGCGGAAGAGCAGGACGAACTGATTAAGGTTGGTGAACATAAACCATTTGTACGTTTTCATGATTTTGGAGACAGCGCCCTGATCTTTTACCTGATGTTCTGGACCCAGGATATTTTCCGCGTGGAGCACGTTAAAAGCCTGCTTCGATATAAGATACTTGCGGCATTCCGGGAACATCATGTCACCATTCCGTTTCCGCAGCGTGATGTTCACCTGTTTCCAAAAGGATGACCCCCGCCAGTTGTACAAACAGCCCTCCCAATCGCCAGAAAGCGCCGGGCCCGTAATTTTGGTATCGGGTAAAAAAAATTTGTCCAAAAACGGTACCCCCTTATCTTTGCACTCCCAATTCAAAAAGGGAGTTTAGCTCAGCTGGTTCAGAGCATCTGCCTTACA
>JBMSNP010000067.1:0-16078 GCA_049421765.1 Chitinophagaceae bacterium | reverse complement strand
CCCTCCCGGGTCCTGTTTTTATCGGATTTATCCTGCAGTTTCTGTTCATTCCGGTTTCCTTTGGGGTCAAGCAGCGGATCACCGACGGGAGCCTGCCCGTCCTGCAGTTTGAAAGTAAAGACTTTGTCGATATGAACCCATTTGCCATTATCCCATCGAAACCCTTCCTGGTCGCCGTCGGGGACAAGTGTGAATGGCAGATCCGGCTGATCTGTTTCGGAAATGAGGTGGTCGACGAGGATCATTTCCAGTTCGGGCACATAATTGACCAGCACACGGGTCCCTTTTTTGAATTCAATCCCAAACCTGTACTTGGTCTTTTGCGGAATGCTGTCCTCCTCATATGAAAAATAAGGTCCGCCGAAAACAGGCTCCCGGCGCTCGTTGAAAGTGAGCACTTCCATCCACTTCATGCTGCTTTGGGCGCTGTTGGGGTCAAAGCCAAAAAGGGTATAATATTTTTTTCCCTTGAATTCAGTCTGTATGATATTGTAATACATCGCTCCAATCCAGTTGTTCCGGGTACGGACTGAATCTTCCGGTTTGTCCGTAAATTCAGACACGTCCCGGAGGGGGAGCAGTTTGAGGGAGCCGTCCGCCGTCTTCATCTGGATGGCACCCCGCTGCCTGTGGTAATAATCGTCAAATGAGAGCGACCAGGTAAATATCCTGAAACTGCTGTCGGGCGCATAGAGCTTGGAAAACCCGCGTACCGAATCAAAGGGATAATAAAATGAATTACGGATCTGGAGCGCCCGCACCAGGGTACGTGTGAAAATGCTGTCGGAGACCATCCGGTCGGCCGTCAGGCTGTCTGTGTTCAGGTATTGGGAATATTCCGCCAGGGTATCTTCCTTGGCACTCAGTTTTTTCAAATCCGCCGGGCTGATTTTTTGCGCGGAAAGCGGCTGAATCAGCAGGATGAAAATAAATATGGACAGGGTGGCTTTCAATTATCTCGGGTTTATCCGCAAATTTACTGCTCTTAAAGATGCCCGGAAGGGTTTATCGGTTGCAAAGAGGTTTATCCTGCCCGGACCGGGTCATAACGTCAAATAGTTGCTAAAATTTTGTCTGTTTTCACAAATGATTGACAAAATCGGGTAGCGAAGAGAAGCGAAGATCTATATCAGGGTGGGGAAAGGGTGTTTCGGGATGTGTGGTGGCCAAAAATATTCCATAAATCCCGGCGTTCCGGGCAAATCGCATATCACTCAATTTGTTTCCGAGCATGATGGCGCGTGAAAGATCCACGCCGGGAATTTCCCGGGCCGCATGAAACGCCATCCCCGGGTTGGGCTTCCGGTCGGGGTGCATGTCATCTGTGCTGGTGCAGTAGTAAACCCGGTCGATTCGTCCTCCTGCAGTCCCGATCTCGTCTTGCATCTTTTCGTGTATGAATCGGAGATCTGATTCGGTCATGAGTCCACGACCCACCCCGCGCTGGTTGGTTAAAACGATGAATTTGCCGAATTTACCATTGATTTTTCGGAGGGCATCCAGAACCCCTTCATAGAATAAAAATTCATCCCAGTTGCGGATATAATCATTTTGCTTTTCGTGGTTGATCACCCCGTCCCGGTCGATAAAAAGGGTCCAGGAGACATCAATTCGCCGAAGATCAAGGGGAGGCCGTGCCAGTTCGATACCTGCCCTGGTATAGTCTTCCGGTATCCCGATATCAATAAAATATGCATTCTGCACCTGGCCATAAATCCGGCGCTTTGTATAATAAACCGCCAGGTAATCCTTCTCAAAGGAAAATTTATCGGGAAATTCCTCATCCAGGAATTTTGGCACATGGAGAATATAAGATCCGGCATTAATGTTACCCGACGCGTAAAACTGCTTTTCACGGAATGCGGAAACAAGTTGTTCCCCGTTTAGTTCAACCACCCCATAACGGTCGATATTTGTCATCGGTTTCAGCAACAGGGTGCATTCGGCCATATGCTGCTGATGAAACAAAAATGCTGCGGACAGATCACCGAGGAATAGGGTATCCCCGTTCACTACTATGATATCCTTTTCAGTGGCTTTCCCGCAGGCCAACTGGATGGCCCCTCCCGTACCAAGGGGTTCGGTTTCCACCACGCACTGGTATCGCAATGTCGGAAATTCGGATTCGAGGTATGCCTCGATCATTTCGTGCATATGACCCAGCGAAAAAATGAATTTTTCCACCCCTTGTTCTCGAAGATAACGGAGCACATGAAAGAGAAAGGGTTTCCCTGCCACAGGAGCCATGCATTTGGGCACACCTGGCACCGTTTCCCGGAGCCGGGTCCCTAAACCGCCGGCAAGTATGATGGCTTCTTTTATCAAGGATGTACAGGTTAAGAGAAATATTGTTCCTCCACCAGCTGGCAGATAATATGCCCGATCAGGATATGACATTCCTGGATACGCGGCGTATCCGGAGAAGGAACATTCAGCAGGAGATCGGAAAGTTCTTTCATTTTTCCGCCGGTTTCCCCGGTAAAGGCAACTGTTGTGATTCCCTTTTGCCGGGCGGTCTCAAATGCCTTGATGATGTTTGCTGAGTTTCCGGAAGTGGAAATACCGATCAGCACATCTCCCCGTACACCGATCCCTTCGATCATGCGGGAATAGACCATATCATATCCATAGTCGTTGGCCACTGCGGTCATATAGGATGTATTACAATGAAGGGCCTCGGCAGGAAGGGCCTTGCGGTCCATATAAAAACGACCCGAAAATTCTGCGGCCAGGTGTTGCGCATCAGCTGCACTGCCTCCGTTCCCGCAGAAATAAATACGGTTTCCGCTTTTAAAGGCGTTGGTGATCACGTCAGCTGCTTTTTCAATGGTCTCCTGCAGCCCCTCGTGCTCCAGCAACTTTTGCTTGGTTTCCACAGACTCCCGTATAATGCTTCTGATCTTTTCTTTCATACCGAATCAGTTATTTAGATTGTCCATGTTTGCAGACCGTGCTCGACGAACTGGTAATCCCTGTGCCGGCCGCCAAAGTTTTCCAGGCTTTTTATCACCCGGTATTTGGTATTGACCGGACAGTAAAATATCATAAAACCGCCGCCTCCCGCACCGGAGATCTTTCCACCGGTGGCCCCGGCTTTCCGGGCGGTATCATAGATCTCTTCCATCAGGGGATTGCTGATGCCTTCCGCCATTTTCCTTTTTTGCTGAAACCCAAAGTCCAGTATTTCGCCTATTTCATTCAGCCTTCCTTTCAACAGGGCCTCTTTCATCATCAGGGACTGTTGCTTGAGCTGGTGCATGGCTTCAATCGGGGATTCCTTTTTATCCGTCACATTCCGGCTTTGCTTTTTGATGATCTCTGCTGATTCGCGGCTGGTGGAAGTATAATAGAGCAGGAGGTTGTTTTCCAGTTCAAACAGATGCTGTTGTTTTACCCGGAGAGGGTTAACGATCACTTTATCCCCGGCATAAAATTCCATGAAATTCACACCCCCGAAAGTGGCGGCATACTGGTCCTGCTTTCCACCTGCCAGGTTCAGATCTTTTCTTTCGATTTCATAGGCATAATGCGCCATGTCGTATTCCCCGAGTGGCAGGCGGAGCAATTCGGTAAAAGCGCCGAGAATGGCTACCACCAGGGTGGAGGAAGTGCCCAGTCCTGAACCGGCCGGGGCATCCACATAGGTTGACAATCGAAATCCTTTTTCCCTGATACCAAATTCCTTTTGAACCCGGTTATATACTCCTTTCAGCAGGTCGAGTTGTCCGTTTACGGGTAATTCGGGTTGCCACTCAAATTCCGCCACTTCGTTCCGGTCAATCGCTTCGAGGATGATCCGGTTTTCATCGAGGATCTCAAGGGTGGCATTGGCATATAAGGACAGTGTGGCATTGAGGATTGCGCCGCCGTATAGGTCGCTGTACGGGCTGACATCGGTCCCGCCGCCCGCAAGGCCAATCCGTAATGGGGCTTTACTTCTGTATATCATCGGCTAACCGGGTAATCGCGCTGACCATTGCGGACCAGCTGTACTTTAGTTTTTCTTCACGAAGATGCGGAATAAAATAGTCTTCTCCTAATTGACAGAACCGGACAATTCCTTGTGCGATTGCGGCCGGTTCAGGATCGGTTACGAGTCCTGCTTTCTCATGTGGTACCAGCGATGGCAGACCACCCACCCGGGTTACGAGCATCGGTTTTTCAAAATGATAGGCCAACGGGGTTACCCCGCTTTGTGTGGCACTCCGGTATGGTTGGATCACAGCATCGGCTGAGCAGAGATAATATTTTACTTCGCTGTCGGGTATAAAATCCGTGTGCATGATCAGCCAGTCTGAAATACCCAGTTTTTCGATCTCTTCGCGGTATGGTTTTTCATCTTCGTAAAATTCGCCTGCGATCATAAACCGGATTGGTTTGTTTCGGGGAAGGGGATAGGTGACAGGGTTATTTTTTATCAATGCGATGGCCCTGAATAAAAGGTCAAGCCCTTTATATTTCCGGATGAATCCGAAGAAAAGAAAAACCAGGTCCTGCTCCGGTATTCCCAGGCGCTCGCGGGCTACCTTCCGGGAAATAATCGATCCAAAATTATCATACAGGGGGTGACTGACCAGCCGGGCAGGTTTGCGGGGTTCGAAAAGACGCAGGTCGGCCATGACTTTTTCACTCATCGTGATAAACGCATCACAGCTTTTCAGGAAATACCGGGTGAAAGGTTTGTCTCCCGGACGTTTTTCGTGGGGGATCACGTTATCCGCAATACAGATGATCCGGGTATGCCCGTTTTTCCGAACCCTTCTCAGAATCGTGCCCAGGGCGGGTCCCATAAAAGGCAGCCAGAAACGTACTACCAGGATATCTGGACTTTCTTTCCTGAGTCTGTTCCCGATACGGACCCAGTTGAAGGGATTGACCGAGTTGATAACCGGATAAATATCCAGCCCGGCCGGGGCAGGTTCATCGGAATATTGGGTTTTACCCGGAAATAGAAAGGAGGGGTATTGAAGCGAAAATGAAAATATAGAACACTGGTGACCTTCCGCAATGAATTCATTAGCCAGACGCTGGTTGAATGTTGCCAGTCCGCCACGCAAGGGGTGGGCGGGTCCTATGATCACCAGCTTTGCCATTAAAAACCGGATTTCTTTTCTACGAGGTATGAATTCCTGGAGGGGGAGTTCCGTGAAATAAGTTCACCCAGGAATCCGGCCAGGAAAAGCTGCATCCCGATCACCAGTGAAGTGAGGGCCAGGTAAAATCCGGGTTTATTGGTCAGGGAAAAATCCTTGTCGATGAACTTCATGACTACCAGGAATACGGAGATTCCCAGGCCAAGCATGAAAAAAAGCGTGCCCCACAAGCCAAAAAAATGCATGGGTCGTTTGGAGAATTTACCGACAAAAGTGATTGACAGCAGGTCGAGAAACCCGTTTACAAAGCGCCGCCATCCAAATTTTGATCTTCCGTATTTCCTGGCTCGGTGCTCCACTACTTTCTCACCTATTTTTTTAAACCCTGCCCATTTGGCAAGTACGGGGATGTAACGATGCATTTCCCCATAGACTTCGATCCCTTTGACAGTGCGGTTCCGGTAGGCTTTCAGACCGCAGTTGAAATCATGAAGCCGGATGCCCGAAACAGAGCGGGTTACGGCGTTGAAGAATTTGGAGGGGATATTTTTGGTAAGCCGGTTGTCATAGCGCTTCTTTTTCCATCCGCTGACCATATCGAATCCTTCTTCAAGGATCATCCTGCGTAATTCGGGGATCTCGTCAGGGCTGTCCTGCAGGTCGGCATCCATGGTGATGACCACTTCGCCGGTAGCTGCCCGGAACCCTTCGTTGAGCCCGGCGGATTTACCATAATTCCGCTGGAATTTCAGGCCCTTGATATTCGGATTCCGGCTATGAAGATTCTCGATCACTTTCCAGGAATCATCGCTGCTGCCATCATCCACAAAGATTACTTCGTAACTGAACCGGTTTTCCTGCATCACTTTTTCGATCCAGGCGGTCAGTTCCGGCAGCGATTCTGCCTCGTCGAGCAACGGTATGACTAAAGAAAGGTCGGGGTTCATTGTCTCCGGGTTAAAAGGGCCGATAGAGCTGCTGTGATACCGGCGCCAATTATCAAATATCCGAAAAT
The DNA here is from genome assembly GCA_049421765.1 of Chitinophagaceae bacterium. Classification (GTDB taxonomy): domain Bacteria; phylum Bacteroidota; class Bacteroidia; order Chitinophagales; family Chitinophagaceae; genus JJ008. The sequence continues at coordinate 9,970 of JBMSNP010000067.1, read as the reverse complement.
TGCCCCTGAAACGAGTTTTAGCGTGTATTGTTTTTTAAATGTCGCCACGGCTGATTCGATCTCGGAAGGCATCATTTGATTTTTTTCTGCCAGTTCTTTCTGGTATGCCAATGCTGTTTCCGTGGCAAATTCAGGATGCATATAGTTGAAAATCCCATAAAAAAGGGCCATACAAAGAGTCACCACCACAAAACATCGAAAGCCCTGGGTAAACAGGTCCATAAAAGCACCTGTAAAGGAATCAGAGCGTCGATACCGGACCAGGGTCCATACAATGCCAGCGCCATACAGTCCGTAAACCAGGTATTGCAGGCGGCTGTCAGGCATGGAGGCAGTCGCATAAATAATAAGGAAAACGGCAATCATAACTGCCCCGGTGATCAGTCCTTTCAGGGATGGGTTAATACCTACTTTCATGTGCGGATTAATTTGTTACGACGGTGTTTCCGTTTACAATACCGATCACCCGTCCCATTAATTCCATACCCAGGAAGGCGGAATTCGCCGATTTGGAACGTAATTTATCTGCAGTAAAAGGCCCTGTATGATGGGGGTCAAATAAACTGAGTAAAGCGGGAGCCCCTTCATGAACTGATGCAGGGGCCAGGTCGAAAAGTTTTCGGGGGCCTGATGATAGCAACTCTATAAGCTTTTCCAGTTTAAGTTCAGGCAGGGCGGTCCGGATGGCGGCAAATGCGGTTTCCAGACCAATCATCCCGAATTTGGCATATTCAAATTCAGTCACTTTGCTGTCCGGTTCATGAGGCAGGTGATGGGTGGCAAAGCAATCAATGGTTCCGTCCGTTACAGCTGCTCTCAAAGCATCCCGGTCGGCCGGGGTCCGAAGCGGGGGATTTACCTTTAGATTCGAATCATAGCCGGTTAAGTCTTCATCGGTAAAAAACAGGTGATAGGGTGTGACAGAACAGGATACCATTAACCCGGCTTCTTTAGCTCTTTTAATATATTCTATTGATTTTTTTGTACTTATACCTGTTAAATGAAGTTTTGATTCAGTATACCTGGAAAGTTTAATATCCCGGGCCACCATTAATTCTTCCGCCATATCCGGTTTTCCGGGCAATCCCAGCCTTGTGGAAATGATACCCTCATTCATCAGGCCATGTGGGTTGATGCTTTTATCATCGGGAACCTGGATGATAATTCCGTCAAATGCTTTTATATACTGCAGGGCTTTTACCAGCAGACCAGCGGACTGGATCCCGTTCAGCCCGTCGCTGAAGGCAACTGCCCCGCTGTCTTTCATATCGTACATCTCTGCCAGTTCCTTACCATCTGTATTTCGTGTTACGGCCCCAACAGGGAGGATATTAACAGGCAGCTTCCCGCTTTTCAATTTTATATATTGAACCCCGGCTTTATCGTGTATGGGCGGTTTTGTATTTGGAATAACCAATACATCAGTAAATCCCCCTGCAGCCGCGGCAGCAGCGCCGGATTCCAAGGTTTCCTTGAATTCATAACCAGGATCGGCAAAATTTGAGAAAATATCCACCCATCCCGGAGAAACATGGAGGTTTTCCGCTTTTATTTCCAGGTCGGCAGAATCTTTGATTTCCTGTCCGATTCTGGTGATGATTCCATTTTCAATAAAAATATCGGCGATTTTCGCGTTGAAAGGGGAGTGTGGATCAACGATCCTGGCCTGCTTAATGAGTAGCTTCATTAAGGGGCGAAGTTAAAGCTTTGTTTTTGATTTCATAGTTGCCCAATTCTGACGTACATTTGCCCCCCTGATACCGGAAGATTGTTCGGGTGGTGGCGCAGCCCGGTAGCGCACTTGCATGGGGTGCAAGTGGTCGCTGGTTCGAATCCAGTCCACCCGACATATCAAGAGAGGGTAGTCATGATTTTTTCGTGATTACCCTTCTTCTTCGGGCAGTAGCGCAGCCCGGTAGCGCACTACGTTCGGGACGTAGGGGTCGCTGGTTCGAATCCAGTCTGCCCGACCAATAAAGCTCTTTTCAAAGAGCTTTTTTTATGCCTCATTATGTTTACATATTGAAAAGTCTGAGAGATCAGAAGTATTACATTGGTGAAACAAGTGATGTTCAGGCTCGTTTGCTATTTCATAATCAGGGACTTCAGCGGTCTACACGTAACAGAATACCTCTTGAGCTTGTACGTGTCGAACAATTTACATCACGGAGCGAAGCGTTAAAGCGGGAAAAGGAGATAAAAAGCTGGAAAGGAGGAATCAAGTTTCGGGCATTGATTGAGGGCAGTAGCCCCGCCGGGCGGGGCACTACGTTCGGGACGTAGGGGTCGCTGGTTCGAATCCAGTCTGCCCGACCAATAAAGCTCTGATTTTTCAGGGCTTTACTCTTTTAGAAAAATAAATAAGAATAACAATCAGTGTGAAGGCTTTTGCCGGAATAATGCTTAATGATCATTCAATGGTAGACCCCTCTTTTGAAACTCAATCCAATTCAGGTATTCCGGGCCCACCCGGTGTTCTTCCATTGTAATGCAGTTTTCCACCGGGCAAACCAACTGACACAGGTTGCATCCCACGCATTCCTTTTCTATCACCGTGTATTTGTTGTACGGATTTCCATATTCAAGCCTGATGGACTGGTGGGATGTGTCCTCGCAAGCAATATAACATAACCCGCAACGGATGCATTTGTCCTGGTTGATTCTGGCTATATGATGGTAATTGATGTCAAGATCTTCCCAGTCGGTAAGTGCGGGCACGGATTTGCCGATGAAATCCTCAAGCCGGGAATATCCCTTTTCATCCATCCAGTTGCTGAGCCCTTCGCAGAGATCCTCGATGATACGGAACCCGTGTTTCATGACAGCCGTGCAAATCTGCACGTTGCTTGCGCCGAGAAGCATGAACTCCACCGCGTCGCGCCAGTTGCTTATTCCGCCGATTCCGCTCACCGGAACGGTCCTTGTCAGCTCGTCCTGGGCAATGGTGGCCAGCATTTTCAGTGCTATGGGTTTGACCGCAGGGCCGCAGTATCCCCCGAAAACCGATTTACCGGCTACATAGGGGTTGGGGACAAGCGTATCCAAATCAATCCCGGTAACCGACTGGATCGTATTGATCAGGGAAAGCCCGTTTGAGCCGGCTTTAACTACTGAACGACCAGTAGGTACAACTGAATGTACATTGGGGGTGAGTTTTGTGATGACAGGGATCGTTGCGGTTTCCATGACCCATTCCACCACCATGCAGGCGATCTCAGGATCCTGTCCCACGGCCGCACCCATGCCTCTTTCTGTCATGCCATGCGGGCAACCAAAATTGAGTTCCAGGCCATGAGCTCCGGTATCCTCTACTTTTTTGATCAGTTCACGCCAGCTTTTCGGGTCATTATCGGCCATCAGGGATACCACCATCGCCCGGTCAGGAAAAAGCCGGATACACTCTTTGATTTCCTTCAGGTTGATTTCAAGAGGGCGGTCCGAAATCAGTTCGATATTATTCAGCCCCATCACGCGCTGACCGCCAAAATCCACAGCGGAATAGCGGGATGAAACATTTTTCACCTGGCTGCCCAGTGTTTTCCAGACCACACCGCCCCATCCGGCTTCAAACGCACGAAGCACATTGTATTTCTTATCAGTGGGCGGGGCACTGGCCAGCCAATAGGGGTTGGGCGATTTGATACCCAGGAAATCCGATCTGATATCTGCCATTTCGTTTGTTTTAATGTATACCCAAATAAGCCAGGATTGACTGAGCTCCTTCCTTGCCCGCCTGAACAGCATCCACCACTTCCTTGCCCCCGTTTACCGCATCGCCACCGGCAAATACACCCCGGATGTTGGTCGAAAAATCATTTGCAACCTCAATCTTACCCTTGCTGTTATTCAGATTCATTTCCCTGATCAAATCTTCAAAAGGGACCTGCCCGGCCGCTTTGATCACCATATCCGCTTTCAGAGAAATTGTTTCCCCGGTATCAATGGGAGAACGGCGGCCACTTGAATCGGGTTCCCCCATTTTCATTACACTGCAAACCAGTTCCGTGACTTTCCCGTTTGTTCCCAGGATCTCACGGGGTGCCGCAAGCCACGAAATACGGCAACCGTCTTTTTTAGCGATGTTCAGTTCCACATCAGTACAGGGTTTTTCCGCTTCGGTGCGCCGGTAGACCAGTGTTACTTCCCGCGCCCCGAGTCTTTTTGCCTGTGTGGCAGCATCGATCGCTGTCATTCCCATCCCGATCACAGCAACGCGGTCACCCACCGGCACCGAAGCATACCCCTTGTCGCGTATATCATAAATAAAACTGATCGCATCCACCACACCCTCCAGGTCCTCGCCTGGTATACCGAGCTGACGGGCCAGCCCTACGCCGATCCCCAGATACACAGCATCAAACTCTTCCTGTAATTCCGCGAGCGTAATATCCTTGCCCAATGTTTGGTTGTACCTGATAGAAATACCCCCGATAGAAGTAATGTAATTCACTTCTTCTTCACAGAACCGGGGGGTGACTTTATATGCGGCGATTCCAAATGTCATCAAACCGCCACCTCGTGATTCCTTTTCAAAAATGGTAACATCAACGCCTTCACGACTGAGTACATGTGCACAGCTAAGTCCTGCGGGTCCCGCACCAACCACCGCCACTTTCTTCCCGGCAGAAGGCTTTCTCTCAAAGAGCTTCCAGTCATTTTCCATGGCCATTTCCGTACTGTACCGCTGAAGCCTGGCAATCGGGATGGGGGGCTCGTTCAGCAGGTTAAAGACACAACTCCCTTCGCATAGTTTCTCTACGGGGCATACCTTGCTGCAACCTGCACCCATGATATTTGCAGACAGGATGGTATGTGCGGATCCTTTGATATTTTCTGTGGTGATCTGCTTGATGAATTTGGGAACGTCTATATGGGTGGGGCAACGCTTGGTGCAGGGGGCGTCATAACAAAACAGGCAGCGACCGGCTTCTGCCAGCGCGGCTGTCCGGTTTGCGAACGGAGGATGGATGTCCGCAAAATTTTCCTCATATTGCGTGGCGGTAAGTCTGTTTTTTTTGATGCTCATTTGGACGTCCGTTTAGCAGGTACCTGGTTTTATTACGGTTGCTGCATTTATTATTTACAGTTCTACCAGTTTTCCATAGGTTTCCGGTCTGCGATCCCGGAAAAATTGCCAGACATTCCGAACCTCTTCAATCATATCCAGGTCGAATTCCGCGATCAGCAATTCATCATTATCCTCACTGGCCTGGGCAAATATCTGGCCGCGGGGATCCACGAAATAGGAACTGCCATAGAACTTGCCAAGGTTCCAGGGCTTTTCGGTGCCAACCCGGTTTATACATCCCATAAAATAGCCGTTTGCCGCGGCATGAGCAGGCTGTTCCAGTTTCCACAGATACTGCGATAGACCGGCCACGGTGGCTGACGGATTGTATACGATCTCCGCACCATTCAGTCCAAGGACCCGGGCTCCGTCGGGAAAATGCCTGTCATAGCAGATATAGACACCCACTTTGGCATACCTGGTTTGAAAGACAGGGTAGCCCAGGTTACCGGGCTTGAAAAAGAATTTCTCCCAGAACCCGGAAGTGTGCGGGATATGGTTTTTCCGGTACTTCCCGAGATAAGTACCGTCCGCATCGATTACGGCGGCGGTATTGTACAGCACACCGGCCTGTTCCTTTTCATATAAGGGAACGATCATCACCATCGCGTATTTTTTGGCGTATTCCTGCATTCGCTCCACTGTAGGGCCGGGTACTGATTCCGCGCTTTCATACCAGGCTTTGTCCTGACCCGGACAGAAATAAGGTGTATTGAATATTTCCTGCAGGCAAAGGATCTGGACTCCTTTACGTCCAGCTTCCTCGATGTATGGGATGTGCTTTTGCAACATCGCTTCCTTGATTTCTTCAATGGTTCCTTCGCCTTCCGTTTTTGGAAGCGACATCTGGATAAGACCTGATTTGATGATTCTGGGCATGAGTTGTTGTTTGAATAAAGTCCGAAGACCTGGCCTAATTGTTAGCTTTAAATTATCAGTTTTGGTTGTTCAGCGTTTGAATTTCGACATCCGACTCTGAATATTGAATTATATTTTTCCTTCCACTTTATTTCGCTTAATAAACCTGCCATAGCCTTTATCTACCAGGCAATGGTTATTCTCAATCGCGACTTTTCCCCTCAGGAGTACCGTTTTCACTTTCCCGGTGACTTCCCAGCCTTCATACCCGCTGTAATCGACATTCATGTGATGGGTGTTGGCTGAAAGCCTGTGTTTTTCGTTCGGGTCAAAGATGACGATATCCGCGTCACTGCCTACGGCGATCGTACCCTTGCGGGGGAACATGCCAAATATCCGTGCCGGGTTCGTACATGCCACTTCCACATATTTATTCAACGTGATCCTTCCTTTTGATACCCCTTCGCTGTATAAAAGTTCCATCCGGTTTTCGATTGCGGGATGCCCGTTCGGTATCCTTGAAAAATCATCCTTTCCCAAGAGTTTTTGCTCCCATTTGAAGGGGCAGTGATCGGTGGCCACCACCTGTACCAGTCCCTGGTTGATTCCGGCCCAGAGTGTTTCCTGGTCTTTCTTTTCCCGCAGGGGAGGGCTCATCACCCATTTGGCCCCTTCAAAATCCCGCTCATACAGGGAGGCATCCAGCAAGAGGTATTGGATACAGGTTTCTACGAATATTTTCTGGTTTCGTTGCGTGGCCTGGCGGACGGCATTCAGAGCGCCTTCACAAGTGAGGTGTACGATATAACCCGGGCAGCCGGTATAACCTGCCATGGCGGTAAACCGTTCGCTGGCTTCTGCTTCTGTCACTTCTGGCTGAGATAGGTAATGATAAAGGGGAGACCGTTTGCCTTCAGCCCGAAACTTCGCGATCAGGTAATCAATCATATCGCCATTGGTGGCATGTACATTGATCAGCCCGCCGTGTTTTTTCACTTCCTGCATCAGCCCGATCATCTGCCGGTCGTCGATCATCAGCGCTCCCTTGTAAGCCATAAATGTCTTAAAAGAGGTGATCCCCTCGTTCTCGATCATATCCCGGATCTCCGGCCTGGTATCCTCATTGAAATCGGTCACCGCCATGTGAAAACTGTAATCCCCCACACAGTTGCCGTTGCTTCGGCCCTGCCATTCTTCAAGTGCGGAGCGAAGGGAATTGCCTTGTTTTTGCAGAATAAAATCGATCACCATTGTGGTTCCGCCATATAAGGCCGCTCGTGTACCGGTTTCGTAATTATCCGAGGAGTAGGTTCCCATAAAGGGCATATCCAGATGCACATGGGGATCAATTCCCCCCGGGAAGACCAGTTTACCCGTGGCATCGATCTCTTTGGCGTCAGGTACCACTAAATGATTCCCGATGGCTTTAATGGTTTCTCCTTCCACCAGGATATCCGCCACGTAATCATCAGAGGCGGTAATCACTCTTCCGTTTTTGATCAGGATAGACATAGGTTAAACAAGATTGGGCTTCCGGGCCAGGAAGCGGTAAATGATAAAGGATAAAAAGAATGTAACAAACCAGGCATAGGAATACAGATCCACAAAAAACCGGGGAAATACATGGTCCGGGTAAACACCGATGGCTACCAGGAATCCCGGTATAACCGGGAGAATGCTTATCAGGAATGCGATCCAGGCCGGTCTGTTCCAGCCCTTATATTCCCCTTTTGGATCAAAGAGGGCGGGTACATGAACCCGGGTTTTACGAACCAGGTAGTAATCGCAGATCATGATCCCCGCCATCGCGCCCAGTAGGGCGGAATAGGCGATCAGCCAGCGGAAAATATACCCCTGCGGATCGGCGATCAGCTTCCAGGGGAAAATCAGGATCCCGATGATCCCGGTGATATAACCGCCTGTTTTAAAACTGATTTTTCGGGGGGCAATATTGGCGAACCCGTTGGCGGGGGCGACCACGTTGGCAGCGATATTTGTTGACAAGGTGGCGATGGTTAAGCCGAGCATTGAAATGATCACCACCAGCGGGGAGTCAAATTTTCCCATCAGGGTCACAGGGTCCCAGATGGCTTCCCCGAAAAGCAGGACCGTGGCACTCGTAACGGCGATCCCTATAAAGGAATAAAAAACCATCGTGGAGGGCAGGCCGATCAGTTGTCCCATTGCCTGGTCTTTTTGTGAACGGGCGTACCTCGTAAAATCCGGAATGTTTAAGGAAAGCGTTGCCCAGAAACCGACCATGGCAGTCAGCCCCGGGAAAAATATTTTCCAAAAATCCGTTCCGCCCTGTGCCGAAAGGGTATAGGAAGCTTGCAGAATCTCTTTCATTGAACCCACTTTTACCCATGCCCAGATTAGGAGTAAAAGCCCGATCAGTAAAAGGAAGGGAGCAGACCATGCCTCGAGTTTTTTTATGGAATCGATTCCCCGGTAAACGATCCAGATATTGATAAACCAGAAAAACAGAAAACAGCCTGCCTGTGCCAGGTTCAGCCCGATAAAAGCACCGAGGTAAGGCGTATCAGCCACTCCCGGGAACGGCACAGCCAGTAACTGGTAAATGGCAGAACCCCCGATCCAGGTCTGGATCCCGAACCAGCCACAAGCCACCAAACCTCTCAGCAGCGATGCCAGGATGGCACCCTGCGTACCGAAACTCATCCGGAGGAACACAGGAAGGGGTACCCCGTATTTTGTTCCCACATGTGCATTCAGGATCATGGGGACCAGTACAATAAGGTTACCCAGTAAAATCGTAAGGAGGGCCTGCCACCAGTTCATTCCCTGACCGATAAGGCTGCTGGCCAGCATATACGTAGGAATACAAACCGCCATACCTACCCAGAGCGCGGCGATATGCCATTTGTTCCAGGTCCTTTTATCTTCAGGAACCGGGGCAAGGTCCTCGTTATAAAGGGGTGAGTCTTTTATGTTGAAATCAGCTGGCAAATAAAGTTGAGATTTAGGTTAAAAATCCGGGTTTATTTGGTTGTGTGTTCATCAGCAATTTTCAGGGCTTCGCTGATGATCTCAAGGCCTTCATCAATCTGTTCTTTTGTAATACAAAGGGGCGGGGCAATAAACACAAAGCTCCAGCGTACAAAAGTATACATGCCAAGTTCCTTCAGTTTAGCTGCGACCTTGTTCATCACAATCATCTCATCGGGTTTCGCGTTGAAGGGAGCCATGGGTTCCCGGGATTTCCGGTCTTTCACCAGTTCGAGGCAACCGAGTAATCCGGTATTCCGGTAATCCCCGATACTGGGATGAATTCTCATGAGTTCTTCTATGCGTCTTTCAAGGTATTTTCCCATTTCCCTGCAATTTTCGATCAGGCTGTCTTCTTCGTAAATCCGGATGGTCTCTAATGCCGCTGCACAACTTACGGGGTGGGCGGAATAGGTCAGGCCCAGGGAAAGTACGGTGTCATCATATTTTGCGGCAATGCGATCACTTACCATCAGGCATCCAAAAGGCAGGTACCCGCTCGTGAGTCCTTTGGCCATGGCCACGAGATCGGGAACAATTCCGTGGTTTTCGAAACCAAACCACTGACCTGTTCGTCCAAACCCGCTCATGACTTCATCAATAAATAAAAGTATCCCGTGCTTGTCACATATTTTTCGAACTTCCTTCAGGTATCCTGCCGGGTATTGCAAACATCCGGAAGATCCGGATTCCCCTTCCAGCAAGATCGCTGCGATATTTGCAGGACCTTCATAGGCGATGACACGTTCGAGGGATGCGATGGATTCTTTTAATAAACTATCTTCTCCGTATTCCCAGCGATACCGGTAAGGCAGATCAAAGTGAATGAAATTAGGTGCCTGCTGGCTGTCCATGGCAATGCGCCTCGGATCACCACTGGCGCTCAATGCCCCGTAGGATGCGCCGTGATAGGATTGATACCTGGCAAGGATCTTATGCCGGCCTGTAAACAACCTGGCAAGTTTGATCCCGTTCTCAATGGAAGTGGCACCGCAAAGGGTAAAGAATGCCTTGTTCAGGTCGCCCGGACAGATC
>JBMSNP010000066.1:0-16234 GCA_049421765.1 Chitinophagaceae bacterium | reverse complement strand
CTTTTGGCGAAGGAGGTCAGGTCGCTTTCGCCCTTTCCCCCGGCCCCGATCCCGGCAATCCGAAGCATATCACTGGGGGCCACGTACCCGCGCCCGAGCACATGCCGCGGTACAATAAAAAAAGCCGCGCCGGCCATGACTGTTTGCTGAACAAATTTTTTCCTGGAAATGGTGGCGCCTTTTTTTACCGGTGTCATAACCAAAATTTCACCAAGTTTACATTAAAATCGCAAGATGACCATCACCTGGGAAGATTTTGAAAAGATAGACATCCGGCTTGGAACGGTAACCGGAGTTTCCGATTTCCCAAAAGCCCGAAAACCGGCGTATAAGCTCCAGATCGATTTCGGCCCGGAAATCGGTATACGGAGATCATCCGCCCAGATCACAGCGCATTACCGGCCTGAAGACCTGCTTCACCGCCAGGTGATCGCGGTGGTCAATTTCCCCCCCAAGCAGATCGCCGACTTCATCAGCGAATGCCTGGTGCTGGGTATCTATGATGAGAACAATGACGTAATTTTATTGCAACCTGAAAGAGCCGGAATAAACGGACAGAAAATTGGGTGACCAATACAGTACATACTATCATTCCCCGCTGGGGTTGCTGAAGATCACGGGAACCGACGGTTATATCAGCGAAGTGGGATTTCATGACACTTCGCAAAAACCGGAAGGCCGGAAAAAAAATATGCCGCCGCTCGTGATCCAGTGTATCGAGCAGCTGATACAGTATTTTAACGGTGAACGCCGTCAATTCGAATTACCCCTCAACCAGCCTGGGACCCCTTTTCAGCAGGGAGTCTGGAATGAGTTACAGCAGATTCCTTTCGGACGTACGATCAACTACCTGGAACTGGCCCGCCGGACAGGTGACCCGAAAGCCACACGTGCGGTTGCCAATGCCAACAGTAAAAACCATATCGCAATCATTGTACCCTGTCACCGGGTGATCGGTTCCAACCGGGAACTGGTTGGTTATGCAGGTGGTTTGTGGAGGAAAAAATGGCTGCTCGAATGGGAAGCCAAAATGGCCTTTGGAGTACAGACGCTTTTTTAGGCGGAGCAATCGCCTTATTTCAATTCATTTTTTGTAAAGCCGAACGGCAGCAACTGGCTGGCGGATTCAATCACATATATTTCTCCTTCCATGCCAGCGAGGATCAGGCGCATCGGCTGTTTCATCCGGGTTTCATATTCCAGGATAGCCTGCCTGCACATTCCGCAGGGGGAAATCGGGTGATCGCTCTTTTCATCCCTGCTCCGGTAGCTTATTGCCAGCGTCAGGATAGGTTGCTTTTCAAACAGGACCGCCGCATTGCCCAGCAAAACCCGCTCGGCGCATATCCCGACCGGGTAGGACGCATTTTCCTGGTTGGATCCTGTAACCACCTCCCCGTTGGCAAGCAAGGCAGCCGCCCCAACCCGGAAATTTGAATAAGGTGCATATGCATTACCCGTTGCGGCACGCGCCCGATCAAGGAGCATGGCATCCTGTTCGGCCAATTCCTCACGACCAGCGTAAACATGGTAGGAAAATGAGATTTGCTTTTCCTTCATACTATTAAAATAACCAAAAGTTGCGGCCAGGCAAAATCAATCAGGGATGGTTACCGCACAATCCGGAAGAACCGGCTCCAACGGGGACCTCCGTCCCAACTGAACCAGATCATCCAGGCCTTGCCCACAATCCGGTCTTCCGGTACAAATCCCCAGAAACGTGAATCCTGCGACTGGTGCCGGTTGTCGCCCATCATCCAGTAGTAGTTCATTTTAAACGTGTAACTGGTTACCTCTTTGCCATTGAGAAAGAATTTCCCGTCCTTCATATAAAATTCATTGCCTTCGTACACGCGTATAGCCCTTTCGTAAATGTAATAATTGTGAGCATCCAGTGTGAGTGAAGAGCCTTTTCGGGGAATCCAGATGCTTCCGTAACTATCGGTGCTCCATTTGTTCAACCAAACATAGTTTGTAAAGGCGGGATTGTAGATCGCCGTGGAGGTATCGACAAAAAACTGGATACTTTTCACGAGTTCCGATTTGCGCATTTTATCAGCGGCACGGGTCGTCAGTGTCATGCGGTATCTGTTTCCGCCCATCACCATGCTTTCCTGCGGGTTGAAAAGATCCACATCGAATTCGCTTTTCGCAAAGTCCCCGTCAAGAGGCTGCTTGGTTTCTATCTCATAATCCATCTGGGCATAGGGGGGCATCACTGTCTTACGGCCATCGATATATACCTCGCCATTCACAATTTTCAGGGTATCCCCTGCCACCGCCACACAACGCTTGATGTAGTTGTCAGATTTATCCACCGGGTGAACTGCCAGGGGATACTGGTCCGGATCGTTCAGGATGATCTGGCGGCCTTTCTCCATGTCCCCGTTGCCCAACTCCCGGCAAAGCTGGTAATAAGGATGTTTGGACTGGTAATCCGGGAGATTGATCACAGTATCCCCTTCCGGGAAATTAAAAACAACACAGTCGTTTCGTTTAACCGGGGAGGAAAACCAGCGGGTATAGGGAATCTTTATCGCTTCTGAATAGGATTTCCTGCTGCTTCCCCCGGGAAGGTAATTATGAACAAAAGGGACGGAAAGCGGGGTATTGGGAATCCGGGGGCCGTAGCTGAGTTTGCTGACAAAAAGGAAATCCTTAACCAGCAGCGTTTTTTCCATCGAGGGAGAAGGAATAGTATAGGCTTCAAAAATAAAAGTCCGGATCAGGGTAGCTGCTACCACCGCAAATATGGCGGCATCCACCCACTCGCGCCAGCCTTTCTTTTTCTGCTTTTTCACTCCTTCCTCTCCGATAAAACGTGGATCCTCCTTATACCCCAGGTATGGGAAATAAAACGGGGCGAACAGTGAGGCCAGTGTGTGCTGACCCAGGGAGAATTTTCCAAAGGCCTTTACAAATTCAATAAAAATACCCGGGCTGATAAACCAGCCGACCACCGGAATAAACTGCCAGAACACCCAGTGCACGGGGCGTTTCACCGCTTTCTGCATTTCCCAGGTATTATAAAAGGGCACATAGGCCTTCCAGGAAGCGATACCGGCTTTTGGAAAAAGTTTAGCCAGTCCAACGGAAGGCAGAAAGACGATCAGGATACTGATCAGGTAAACAATAAAAATGTGATTTATCGGCATGGGCTTTTTTTATCCGGTCAAAAATATCAGAATTATCTCCCAATCAAAATTTTAACTTCAAATGTTTTGTGAAACGGCGGTGAGTTAAGGTTTCTGGCCGGTAAACAGCATCCCGTCTGTTACAAACGGCACACAACTGGTTATTTCGGCATCACATAACTCCTGATATCCTCTGCGGTAATGGATTTCCCGGAGAGGATGACCAGTCTTTCAACCACGTTGCGCAGTTCCCGGATATTGCCGGTCCAGTTGTATTGCTGGAGAAGTTTGATGGCTTCCGGTTCGATCTGTTTCACTGCGGTTCCATAATCGCCACAGATGTCCTTCAGGAACTGGTCCACCAGCATCGGAATATCATCCCTTCTTTCGTTCAGTGACGGCACATGTATGATAATAACCCCCAGTCGATGATAAAGGTCGAGACGGAAATTCTTAGCCTCCACTTCCTTGAGGAGATCTTTGTTGGTGGCGGCGATCACGCGAACATCCACGCTGATATCCTTGTCGGCTCCCACGCGGGTGATCTTTCCTTCCTGCAGGGCCCTCAGCACTTTGGCCTGTGCGCTGGCGCTCATATCCCCGATTTCGTCGAGGAAGAGGGTGCCTCCGCTGGCCGACTCAAATTTCCCGATTCGTTGCTTGATTGCGGATGTAAAAGAACCCTTTTCATGACCGAAGAGTTCGCTTTCGATGAGTTCGGTTGGGATTGCGGCACAATTCACTTCCACCATAGGACCGGATGCGCGGTTGCTTTTTTCATGTATCCAGCGGGCCACAAGCTCTTTTCCAACCCCGTTATCGCCGGTGATCAGAATCCGGGCATCGGTGGGGGCCACTTTATCAATGGTTTCCTTGATCTTTTGGATAGGTTCCGACTCCCCGATCATTTCCTGTACCCTGCTGACCTTGCGTTTCAGCACTTTGGTCTCCGTAACCAGGCTGCCTTTATCCATCGCGTTCCGGATCGTGATCAGGAGGCGGTTCAGGTCGGGCGGTTTCGAGATATAATCAAAAGCCCCCTTTTTAACGGCTTCAACGGCGGTTTCAATATTGCCATGACCAGAGATCATGATGATCGGAACATCGGGATTGATTTCACCTGCTTTTTGAAGGAATTCGATCCCGTCCAGTTTAGGCATTTTTATATCGCAAAGGACCAGGTCAAAGGTCCTGTCCTTGAACTTCTTAAGCCCTTCCTCCCCATCGGCGGCTTCATCGATCTTATATCCCTCAAATGAAAGAATTTCGGTCAGGGTTTTACGGATCGCTTTTTCATCATCAATGATCAGAATTTCGGCCATCGGTAATCTGTTTGGACGACAAAAATAGCTGATTTGTAGGGAAGTTCGGGGCTTACAGACCGGGTTACGGTTGCAGCATGACAGGATGGAAAGGGTAAAATTCAGTGGGTCACACAGGTTTAACGAGGCATATTGAAGGCAGTCTATGCTAAAAAATGGAGGCCGGGTAGAAACCCAGCCTCGTTTTTAAAATCCAATATCCTATGAAAAACCGTTGTAAAGATGGGAATTAAAATGTAAAACGTTGCAGAATAAACGAAAATTTTTGAAGCATCGTAGATTTACTATTCATAAAAAAGCCCCGCCGGTTAGCGGGGCTTTCAATTCATTAAATGTTCCTATTTCACCTGGTACATGACCTCTTTGACCAGTTTCACGGTACGGCTAACATCCGGAAGTGCAGCATTCACCAGGTTCCCGGCATAGTGCAGGGGAGCATCCGCAGCCGTAATCCGGCGGATCGGGGCATCCAAATAATCAAACCCCTCTTTCTGTATGCGGTAGGTAATCTCGGATGAAACGGAAGCAAATGGCCATTGCTCTTCCACAATCACAAGACGGTTGGTCTTTTTCACGCTTTCCAGGATCGTCATCCAGTCGAGCGGCCGGATGGTTCGCAGATCGATTACTTCCGCGCTGACACCTTCTTTTTCCAGTTCTTCCGCAGCACCCAGGGCCACTTTCATCATCTTATTAAAGGATACAATGGTCACATCCCTTCCCATTTTCTTGATATCGGCTTTCCCTAGTTCAATATAATATTCCTCATCAGGCACATCGCTTTTATCTCCATACATGACTTCACTTTCCATAAAAACAACGGGATCCTCTTCATACCTGATGGCCTGTTTGAGCAGTCCCTTGGCATCATACCCATTGCTGGGGGATACCACTTTGATCCCGGGGATATTGGCGTAAAGGCTTTCAAAGGCAGTGGAGTGCTGGGCACCCAACTGACCGGCTGAGCCGTTTGGCCCCCTGAAAACAATCGGACAGCTGATTTGTCCGCCACTCATTGCCAGCATTTTAGAGGCTGTATTTAAAATTTGATCCAAAGCCAGAACAGCGAAGTTCCAGGTCATGAATTCAACTACAGGACGAAGTCCGTTTTGGGCGGCTCCCACTCCAACGGCGGCAAATCCAAGTTCTGAGATCGGGGTATCGATCACCCGTTTGGGTCCGAATTCCGCGAGCATTCCCTGGCTGACCTTGTAGGCCCCATTGTATTCAGCCACTTCCTCTCCCATCAGGAATACCCGGTCATCCCTCCTCATTTCCTCGGTCATCGCCTCGCGGAGCGCTTCCCGGAATGCAATAGATCTGGACATATTTTCTGCTTTTTTAAGCCTTTGACACCGGGATGGTCAATACACCCTCGTGGGGGTCTCAGGCCGGGCAAAATTAAGAGGGAACGGGGATAAAACCTAAAAGCAAAGGCCTGTACAAACGTACAGGCCTTTCAACTTTTTCAGGACCGGATCAAAGACCCAGGCACTTGTTAATCATATCCTTGATATCAGGGCTTTCAACATCCAGATTTCCCACATCAGCCGAATTGGGATACAGCACTTCCAGCTTGCGTTGCATGCACTCACAGTAATCGGTAGCACGGGTACGTTGCATACCTCCCTTCACCGCTTCGGATACGCAATTGTCCACAAAGATGCTTACATCGCTCCGTGACCAGTTACCGGTAGCCATGGCATCATCATCCTTTTTACCCGGCATATCTTCCTTATCCCGGGATTCACCGTCTTTGTAATCTGCGTCCTTTTTAGAATCCTTGTCGTCGGTGTTGTAATCGTCCTTTGAGCGTTCATCGCGATCAGAACGGCGGTCCGACTTTTTATCATTATTACAGGCCATAAACAGTCCTGCAGCCATTAATAAAATAAAGAGTTTTCTCATGATGATTGATTTTGCGTGGTTTTATAATTAATATATTTCCCGGATCAGGGATTTGAGGAAAGTCGGCAACAAAATAACCAAAGTTTTGGAACCCGGGAAAAAATTCATACAAATGCAGCTACAAACTTCTGGGCAGACAATTGAGGCAACGGAATGACGTTAAAGCTGAACCTCAACTACTTCCCCGGAAGGAAGAACCCGGAAATACCTGCCTTCCTTCACCAAAAGCGCTTCTGAATGACCGCCCAAGTGATGTACATCGGTATTGATCACTTTCCCATCGTACAAAAAACTGATCTTTTCAGCAACCACCGTATGCCCGGTCACGATTTTTTTCAATCGGTACTGGCGAAGTGTCCGATCTATCGTTTCTTTTTCCAGGGGATTTGATCCATTATAGTAACCGCGGTACCAGAAAGGCCCCAGATCACTGTAAAGCGTATCGAGGTTCGGGTTTTTGAATTCCATAAGACTGTCGGCATAAAAGGGCCGGACCAGCTTATTCAGCCTATTGGTACTGAGTTCCATCCGGTTAACAGGCTCCGAGATCCCGCCATGAACAAAAAGGAAATCATTGATCTTTTCCATCACATTCTTGGTGCGGAGCCAACGGCCCAGTTCCGCGTCCTCACCGTAAAGAGATGTAAAGCCTTCCCCCAGCAAACCTGCGCTTTCCAAATACTTGGGATGCACATAACGCAGATCCCCGTTCATATTCATGATTTCGTGGTTCCCGAGGATATAATGAACATATCCGCCGGCAGCACGGGCTTTATCTTCCAGAGAATAAATCAGCCAAAGAACTTCATTCACCATCGACCCCCTGTCTACAAAATCTCCCGTCAGCACCAGGTGACCTGTCCCAAAGGTCCAGTTGTACGCTGTATCAATTATCCCTCCTGCCAACAGCAGATCCCTGAAAGACTTGAAATTGCCCTCAATATCCGAGAGGATGTATAGCTTTCCGATCCCTGCATAATCAGTTTTTTCATTCTCCAGCCTGTTTTTAATTTTTACCTGGAAAAACCGGCCGGGTTCATCAGTGGCCACGGTCAGCGCCATATCCGATTTCTGTGACTGGGGAAGGCTGTCAGAGTGGACCTGCTTGACCCCGTTTATATCCACAATATATTTTGCATAAACCCGGTTGTGCTTGTACAGCACGTAAGGGCCGTCTGAATGGGTTCCTGAAACCCGGACCTGGTATGGCTTCGGTATATTGCAATCCTCTGTGGGCAGAAAAAAACCGGCCAGGATCAGCGGGAGCATTGTCAGGCTTAAACTCTTCATGAGCAAATTTTAAATTATCTTTTTATTAGAAGCTTTTTCCGGTAAAAAGTTGTTGCAGGGGATTAAAGTTATCAGAATTTTATGATACCGTTCTCCCCCTTTCCCAGTCGTTACGGGTCATGATAAATTTCCTTTCCCCTTTCCCGTAATTCCCTGCCGGGGTCCACCCGGCAGATAAGTAAAACCCCTCTGCCCTGGTTCCGGGTGCGGTGCTGAGCCAGATCTCCTGCTCAGTTTGTGAAAAATACCAATTCATCATCATGTTATGCAATTTTCTTCCTATCCCTTTTTTTTCCGCTTCCGGCAGGATAAAGAGAGCCCATACATTCCGGTCCAGAACTGAGACGATGGCAAATCCGTAGATACAGCCATTTTCTTCAGCCACCCATCCCCTTCCCCGCCGGGTGATATAATCTTCCACATCCCGGTCGGGAACCAGTGAAGGGTCGGATAGTGTATTTTCTTTTACTGAATGACGAACCCTTTGTATTTGCGGGATATCTGCGGAAGTGGCAATCCTGAATTCCATAACCGGCCGAAGAATATTATCTTTTTTCAATCTTAAACGGATGCGCTTCCGTGGTCAGAACAACCCTCGAAAGATCCAGTGCTGAATGAGGGGCAAAAAGCAGGTAGGCATATTTGAATGTTTCTCCGAAAAGGAAACTTTCCATTCCGTTTGATTTTTCCCTGGTGATCACGCTTTTGAGGGAAGCGAAACCCGCATCTGTCCGGCAATGGGTGATTATATCGTCAATCATCCGTTTGCCCATATGCAGGTACCGGTTTTCCCCGGTAAACCGATAAAGGTAAAAACAGCTTTCCAGGTTCTCCGGCCGAAGCACATAGGATGCATAAAGCACGGAATCGGTTCGAAAATCAAAAACCTCAGGCTCAATCCCGAATCGGGTCCACATATAATAATTGCCACGTTGCATTTCCTTCGCGGTTGAAATATCACCCGAATAAGCAGTAAGACCCGCGTAAAACGCATCTAGCGCTCCGTAATGGGTCGATTTTTCCGCTCCGGTATTCATATCCACTTGTGCCATGAACCAGCCTTGCGGCATTTTCCGTACCAGGTATTTTTTGATCGCTGCCTCGTGAAGATCCCAGGCCGATTTGAATTCGGGGTCGCCGAAAAGCAGCCAGGACTTGTAGAGATACTCATAATATGAATCGATCATCCCGCTGACATGACTCACGGTCCGGGTCCATTCCCCCGTAAGGGCATTGATCTGCTCCCCTACCAGCCCGATTTTGCTTCGCCGCTCATACACTGCCAGGATCGCTTTTTTTGCTGCCTGATAATATTGCGGGTTACCTGTCAGCTTTGACAATTTGCCAAACTCCATCATAAGGGTTCCGATCTCTGCGGGATTATTCAGTGCATCGCGGGTTTTACCGGTTTGCAGGTGTACATAGCGATAAGGTATCCCGGTCGGAGTTTCAAAAGCCGGCATCAGCCTGTCGGCAAGGTCTTTGGCGAGGGTCAGGAAACGCGGGTCTCCGTCCATTTCATATGCTGTCTGAAGTGAGGCCAGCAGGCGGATCACGATTTCGAAGACCTGGACATCATTGTCGGCATCAAAACTGAGTTGTGAAAGGATCAGTTCCTTGGCCTCCGCCGCCTCTTTTTTCATTCCCAGTATCAGGAAGGTGTCAAAAGCATCTACGGGCGACATGAGCACGGACTGTTTATACCAGTTCCGGCCGTTTTTAGTCAACGGTCTCAGATCATCAAATCCCCAGGCATATTTCCGGTAACCTTCCCATGCATGTTTACAAGCTTCCACCACCCGCCCTGTCATCTCCTTTTTCATTTTCCGGCTGAAAGGTCCTTCCTGTGAACTTCCTTCCCGGGGAGTGATTAATAAAAACAGAATGCCCAGGCATATCGCTTCAGTAAGCCTCCTCATAATTAAAAGGATTTGATTATAATGCGGGATCCGGTATTCGTCCTGCAGATTTCCGGGCGGGCAGACTGGTTACCCGTTTTTCTTCTCCCGGTTCTTTTTTTTGTCCTTTAGCTTGTCCTTTTCCTTTTCAACAGGCAACAACCTGAAATAGGTCGCCTGGAAACGACTATTGACCACATCCCCCTGTACTTCCGCTTTGCGTATGGCCTCACAAAATCCATCAGAAGAATGGGCATCCCCATGATCGTCGATTGTGGTACCGTCTACAAAATACGCCTTCCCATCTATTCGTACAGCAAGCTGACATCCCTTGCCTGCCAGCTTAAACTGGCATTGGCCACAGGAGGCTTCAACAACCTGGATCTTTTTGTTCTTATCAGGAACCGACACCCCCGACTGGGCTCCGGCTGTATATCCCAGGATGGCAAATAAATACAGGAACAATGCTTTTTTCATACGTTTTGTGTTTATCCAAAAATAATCAATTGACCGGCTTTCCTGCCTGAATCGGGAAGAATACTGTATGAAGGCATATGCTATCCCCAATTTTTTTTCCTTTTTACCATTTTTCAGGATTCCTGACCGTCCCTGAAACCCGGAATGTTCCCTGTGGATAATTGAATTCGTTATTAATCAGGAAACAATTTTTCCCAATGGAAAAAGATCCCTCAACCCTGTATTTCAATGTGAATAACCCCCTCTTCCATTTTCAAGTCATTCAAAACAGTCAGGAAAATCAGCCTGCTCAATGATAAAAGTCAAATGATGCCCCACCATTAATTAGTTGTTTACATGGCCAAACCACAGAAAATGAAAAGGATACTTGTACCTACTGACTTTTCCCCAAACGCTGAAAAAGCCCTGAATTTCGCAGTTCAGATCGCTAAAAAGGCCGGATCCGGGTTGTTCCTGCTGCATGCGACCGAATCTTATAATGAAAAGGAAGCATTGACGACCGCCCGCGAGAAACTCAGCCTGCTAAGCAACAGCATCCGGGATACTGAAAAGATTGATATCACTACGGGTATCATATCCGATTCTTCCGTAAACGGAATACTGGAAGCGATCGCCGAATACCGGGCCGACCTTGTGGTGATGGGAACCGTAGGGAATACAGGGTTCAATGAAAGGATTTTCGGAAGCCGGACTGCCGTTGTGATCGGTAAAAGTCCCGTTCCGGTATTGGCCATTCCTTTGCTTAGTGAGTGGAAAATACCGGGGAAGATCATGGTCGCTGTCAATCAATTCATGGACGCAGACGAATTACTGAAACCCGTTATGAAATTGGCATCCCTGTTCAATGCCGGGCTTCAACTGACCATCTTTACTGATACGGATGATGATTATGTGGAAGACTACATACTTCATGAAAAAGGGATCAGCCGGTTCCGGGATACCATGAAGAATAAATATCCTGACCTCGAGATCCATGCCACACACCTGGCAGGGCTTCATTTCCGGAAAAGCCTGCAAAAATGGATCGACGAGAACAATATCGACTGGCTCGTGATGCTCACCCATCGCAGAAACCTGATCGGGAGCGTATTTAACAGCAGCATGACCAAGAAAATGTCTTACCACACCAATATCCCGCTGCTTGCCATTCCTGAAAAGTAAAGCCTGAAATTAACACCTTGAAATTACCGGAGTATCACGGGCCGGCTTACTTTCGCATATGCGTGTGACCCTGCGTCCTTTCCTCCTTTCCGTTTTCCTGATCCTGGCCGGGCTGGCAGGGCCTTTGTCTGCAAGCGCCCAGTATACCTGGAAGCCGGAAAAAATAAAGGACGGGATCCAGGTCTACCTGTCGCAGGTGAAGGGCTCTTCTTATAAAGCAGTAAGGGTGGAATGCACCCTGGCGGGAACCTATGACAAACTCATTTCGCTGCTGACAAACGTGGGCAATTTCCACAACTGGATCTACCACAACAAGCAAAGCAAATTGCTGAAGCAAAACAGCAGGATGGATTTTATCTATTACTCCGAAACCCAGATGCCCGTCCCGTTCGCCAACAGGGATGTGATCATTCGTCTGCAACTGAAGACCGACAGCCTGCCCCGGTTTATGACGATTGAAGGCTTTCATCAGAAAGACTTTCTTCCCGATTTACCCGGCCGTGCCAGGATTCCTTATTACAAGGCATCCTGGAAAGTCACCATGCCAAGCCCGTCGACAATTCATATCGATTACATTCTGGAAGTGGATCCCGGTGGCAGCCTGCCCGCGTGGCTGGCCAATTCCTTTGCGGAAAAAGGTCCGCTGGGCACATTTCAGAACCTGGCAAAAGAGTTGAAAAAATAAAGCAGGCAGAACGCCGAGTGATCGCTCCCTTTATTCCAGAATAATTTTTTTCAGGTAAAAGATCCTGGGATCCACCCGGATCTGTGTCTTGCTGCTGATGGTGACACCCTTTTTATCCACCATCCACTGCCGGCTTCCCTCATCAGTAACGATCTCCAGGGGCAGGGGCATATCCAGGTTGATCAGCCTGACCAGGTACTTATCGTCAGCGGTCTGTCGTACATGGATCTCCAGTTTCTCAGTGGTATAAAGAAAAAGGTGAAAAAGGGGCTCCAGGCTTTTCCCGTAAGCCCTGCTGAAAAGCTTTTCGACATCTGAGGTCACGACGGTATTATCATAGGTATACTGCGGGTCCGTAGCCAGTTTCATCAGGGCAGGGAAAAAGACATCATCCCCCATGACATATCGGAGGGTATGCATGAAGAAAGCCCCTTTACCATAAATATCCCCGTAATATGCACTGTCGGAATCGACCTCATCACCCCTTACCACGGGATACCTATTTTGCGTGGCCCGGGCCGTTTGCTGCATCCGCTTGATATAGGCTTCCTCACCCGCAAGTTCCCGCGTGGCAAGGGCATCCCCGAAACTGCAGATTCCTTCCTGGATCCACATGTGCCCCCAATCGCGATTGGTTACCTTATTTGCCCACCACTCATGGCCGTATTCATGGTGCAGGAGCCAGTCAAAATCCTTCCCGCCCAGTTTTTCGTACCGGTATTTATTGCCATAGGCAATATTGGTCTGGTGTTCCATCCCCAGGTGCGGTGTTTCACAAGCGGCGATCCGCTCTTTTATCCAGGGATATTCACCAAAGTACTTTTCATGGATGCGGCTGGACTGCTCAAACAAATCAAGCAGTTTCTCAGCCTTGTCAAAATTCTCTTCCAGCACATAATATTCCATTGGCACCTGGTTACCTGAAACCGTGGTATAGGTTCTCCGGGCCACTTTGTATTTCCCCACATTGAATAGGATGCAGTAATTGGATATGGTATAATTGGTTTTCCAGTGATATGTAGCCAGCTCCTTTTTCGTCGTCACTTTTTGCAACAGACCCGGTCCGGCGACCACCAGTCCCCGGGGCACTGTAATCATCAAATCGGCCCCTTCATTTGGTTCATCGCTGGGATGGTCTTTGCAAGGGAAGAAGATCTTACCCCCCTCACCCTGGCATGAGATGGCGATCCAGGGGTTGCCGGCCCCGTCCTTTTCCCACTGAAAGCCTCCCACCCAGGGCGGGCGGGTGGCAATGCCGGGTGTTCCCCCGTACGCAATCCTGACCCTGACCTTTCCGGCGGCCAACTCCTTCGAGGGTTTGATACGGAGCAGATCATCATCCGAATGTACAAACGGTTCTTCCCTTCCGTTCACCCAGGCTTTTCCAACAGTCAGTCCATGCCATAAATCAAATAAGAGCACGGTGCCCGGCCGCTCCATAATAAGATCGATCTCCGTATAACCCTGGATCGTTCTGGCGGCTGGATCCACGCGGAGAGAAAGCGTATAGTGACGGATATCCATATTTGCCTGCTCGGGTTTCAGTTTTCCGCCCGATTTCAGGTTCTGAGCCGGAAGAGCGGCAGATGACAAGAGGGCAACTGAAATGAATAGTTTACGCATAATCTTCCTCGTTTTATATGATAATCGTTTGGGTATTCCTTTACTCAGTTCCTCTTTTTCCACTCCGCATAGCTGCGGACGATATCTTCGGCGTTGCTGAAACGGGCATCTTCCGCCACCGTAGCCAGGAACCCTTCCTCAAGCGTCAGGTACTTCATGAGGAAATCCTTGAATCGTTTATTATCCCGGGTATTGGCGGGAGCCACTTCCACATAGCCCAGGTCGTTGCTGAGTATATACATATCGGTTTCGTTTTTGGTGGTGGTCTTGCTGCCACCGGAACCACCTATCATGATCGATTTCTCTTGTGTCTTATAATAATCTTTGTACAAGGGCAAAGGGTCGTCGATAACCCGATGAATGAACGCCTTCATCTTGCCGACTTTTCGGCCAAACATGCCCTGGCTCTTTTTCCATGGATTGGACCCCCAATCGAGCACTACAAAATGATACCAGAATTCTTCATATAGAAATCCATACCCGCTGACTTCGCCCGCACTGACTTTCCTTGAACGGCCTCCTTCGGGGATGAAACTGATCGCTTCCTCCATATCCCAAAGATCCAGCTGTTTTTTACCAAACCCGACCCGGAAAGTGGCCACATCCACTTTTCCGCGTACTGTGTCACCGGAAGGATTTAGAATATACCCATCCACTTCCGTGGCTGAAGCTGAAAACCCCAACGCGAATAAGGTTATGATAAGAATAATACATCTCATGACAGTTTGTTTTGGTGGTTTAAAAGGTACATATTTTTTAAAATATGACTTTTAATTGGCTGTTTCGATCCGGATACATCACTTGGACAGTTTTCCAGATGGTAAAATGCCCTGGGGTTTTCCCCTTCATAAAAATCGGCTTCTGAACTATCTTACACTGTTGAATTCCCCGGGTTTCGGGTAGCGATCCCGATCTTTTCCGGGATTCGTATTATCAAAATCCATTCCTGTGAAAAAGAATTATATTATTCTTCTGATGCTGATGCCTGTTCTGGCAGGTGCGCAAAAATCCGTTGACCTGGACAAATTCCGATTCTCCGTAAAATTCCGTTCCCTGCCTTCCGCCAGGATCGATTCAACCTACCGGACCTATGACATTGAGGTCGGCTCCACGAAAATGATGGAACCTTTTATAAGGGACCTGCAACCTGAGCAAACCGTTCGGCTGGAGGGTTGGAAAAAACTTCCTGGCGAAGCGCATCTTTCTGTAAAAGTTAAACTGGGGGACCTGGTACCCGGTTCAGTTTCTGTGAAAGAGCGGGTGGTGAGCACAAAGAATGGCAACGGCCAGATCACTGGCACCCGTACTTTTTACTACCAGGAACTCATTTATACATTCGAGGCTGAAGCCGAGATTACGGATTACAAAGGCCAGCATATTATGGACCAGTCGCTGGCAGCACGAAATCACCAGCGAACCTATACAAGTCCCGAATTCAGCAGGCGGGTAATGGCGGAAGGATATTTTGTCCTGAATTCGATGAATATCACCAAAGAACTTTACCGGGACTGTGTGAACCGGGCCATGCATCTGCTGGATGACCGTCTCAATGAAAATTTCGGTTTCCGTGAAGTAAGTGCCAACGATATCATGTGGGTGATCGACAGCCGCAAACACCCTGAGTACAGTGAATGGCGGAATGCGATCCGGCAGATTCAGAATTTCCTTTTCACCCTTGATGCAGCCACCCCCATTTCGGGAGCCCGTGCACTGGTGGCCCCCGCCATCAGCTATTTTGAAAAAATAAAGCGGGACTATTCCTCTTCGAGCCGCCACGACCGGAAGATCCGTTACGGATGTTATTACAACCTTGCCGTGCTTTATTATTACCTCGATGATCCCCAGGCTATGATGAAAGAAGCAAATGGGCTGGTGTTGAATGACTTTGACAGCAACGACGGAAAAGCTTTTGAAAGAACCGCCACCTGGCTCAGAAACCTGTTCCAGCAAAATAATATTTACACCCGTCACTTCCCGATCGAGACGGAACATTTTACGGGTCCGTTTGAAAAAAAGGATATGACGGCTAACTGATTGAGCAGTTTACCGCCATTGCATTTCTTAAATGGGGACAACAATCCAGGTGTTTACACGGAGCAGTGTCAATACCGGAAGGAAAGAGCTCCGGACATTATCTCCACCAGGAGCTGCGGAGCCGAGTGGTATTCGCCGTCGAGGTGATAGGAAATCGGGGTATTGCTTTCCACCAGGACTTTCTTAGTGAGGAAATGACGTACAAAAGGGCGTTCGAGGTGTTTTCCCTTTTCGATGACCGGCAGGTAAAGAAGTCTTTGAAGCGATGTTAACGGATCCGCGATCACTACGTTCAAGAATCCGTCGTCCGGAATGGCCACCGGTGCGACGTGAAATCCCCCGCCAGCCCGTCGCCCGTTGCAGATATCAATAAGAAGCTTTTTCCCGCTGCTCTTATATTCATCAGCGTGGATGTCATAGGTGCGGCTCCTGTATGAAAATATTTTCCGGATCACGGTGGACAGGAAAGATGCCTGTCCCGGCCGTTTCTTTCGCCCGGTGAGCGCTTTGGCCACTTCCCCTTCAAACCCAATTCCCATTCCATTCAGGAAAAAGCGGTCATTGCAAACACCAAGATCAACGGGACGGGGAGCAACTTCAAGGACATGACCTACCTGCTCTTCCAGTTTCATGGCCCCGTAAAGCAGCCAGTGAAAATCATTTCCTGTTCCGCCCGGAAAAACTGAAAGATCGGGCCGCTGC
>JBMSNP010000065.1:0-16930 GCA_049421765.1 Chitinophagaceae bacterium | reverse complement strand
GAAACCAAATTGAAACAGGCGAGGGAGCAGCAGGTGGAATTCCTGAAACGCGAACAGGAACTCAAAAACAAGGAAGCCGAACTGGAGCTATCCGTTCAGCAAAAATTACAGCAGGAAAGGGAAAAACTGGCCGTTGAGATCCGCAAACTGGAAGAGCAGCGCATTGCCGCCAAGGAAACGGAGTTCCAGCTGCGGCTAAAGGAAATGGAGGAAAAGCTGGAAGCCCAGAAAAAACTCGCCGAAGAAATGAAGCGAAAAGCCGAACAGGGAAGCATGCAATCGCAGGGCGAATCACAGGAGCTCTTACTGGAAGAATTGCTTCGCAGTTCTTTTCCCTTTGATTTGGTGACCGAAGTGGGCAAGGGAGTCCGAGGTGCCGACTGTATCCAGACCGTCCGGAATACCCTCGGTCAGGATTGCGGCCGGATCATATTTGAGAGTAAGCGCACCAAGGATTTCGGGGGTGACTGGATCGAAAAACTAAAGGCTGACATGCGCAGCCAGGGAGCCGATGTGGCAGTGATTGTTACCCAGGCCTTCCCAAAAGACATGGACAAGTTCGGAGAAAAAGACGGTGTCTGGATCTGTGGATTCTCCGAAGTACGTCCGGTGGTGCAGATGCTGCGCGACGGGATTATCCGGATCGCCGCGGCCATGAAAAGCCAGGAGAACAAAGGCGACAAGATCCACCTCCTTTACAATTACCTCACCAGCCAGGAATTTGCCGAACAATGGAAAGCCATAAGGGAAGGTTTCCTGAATATGAAAATATCCATCCAGAAAGAAAGGGACGCTATGGAAAAACTCTGGAAGGCACGTGAAAAACAGCTGGAAAAAGTGCTACTCAGCGCGACCCATATCCGCGGTTCCATAGAAGGTATTTCGGGAGCCGAAGTAGATCTGAACCTGTTGGGGAACGGGACAGAAGAAGATGGGGAAGAATAATTTTGATTTGCACGTCAGGATTTTCAGCATGTTAATCCTTGCTGAAAAAACAAAACATACCTGATAGATTTCATCACATAAACCGATGTCCCCCTTCAGGAAACCACCCAGGCCAACACCAAACTTTCAAAAACCCGGTAATGAACGACCAGTTCGTTACCGGTTTTTTCAAAAAAGCAATCCACGGTATCCTTTCCTTCCTGTTGATGGAACAACTGGATATGTTTCCGGAAATCCACGGCCCCGTTGCCATGCCATTTGAAAACAGCTTCCTTGCAGGACCAGAGTAAGGTGGGAAGACCGGTGTCCGGGGTCCGAAGGATTTCTTTCGGTAAGGGTGTTCCTGTATCGAACATGGAACATTGCACATTGAACATGGAACATTCTCTTTCACTCAGGAACTTACCACTCAGTTTCAGCACCTTCTCCGTCGGGATCTCCACATCCACCCCCACCCGGTTCCGGGAGCTCACGATCGCGGCGGCATAATCGCCGCAATGGGAAATGGAAAAATGATAGCGCTCATCTGGTAAAAAGGGTTTCCTGGTATCCGCGATCCGGATCAGCTCATAAGGGAAGTCGGCATACATGTATTGAAGCAGGAACCGGCCTGCCAGATGCTGCAATCGCTTGTGCGGATGGGTCACGTCCCGGTGGACAGGTACATTACCCCTGAAAAACTGCTCCGTCTCCTCGATCTTCCACACCCCCAGCCGGGTGAATTCGTTGACCTGATGTTGAAAAAAAACCGGCATGAATCGATGTTTCCTGTTTACTTTGCTTTATTCTAAACCGAAGATAAATAATGATACTTTCCGATAAGCGGATCCTGGAAGAAATGGATAAAGGCACGATCAAAATCCTGCCTTACGACCGGGAATGCCTGGGCAGCAATTCCTATGATGTACACCTCGGCAAAACCCTGGCCACGTACAAAGAACATATGATCGATGCCAAAAAACACAACCAGATCGAGTATTTCGAGATCCCGGACGACGGGATCGTCCTGTATCCACACATCTTTTACCTAGGTGTAACAGCGGAATACACAGAGACCCATGCCCATGTTCCCTTTCTCGAAGGCAAATCATCGACGGGGCGACTGGGCATCGATATCCATGCCACCGCGGGGAAAGGTGATGTGGGTTTCTGCGGCAACTGGACCCTTGAGATCTCCGTGAAACAACCTGTAAAAGTGTACAAAGGCATGCCCATCGGTCAGCTGATCTATTTCCCGGTCGAAGGGGAAATCGAAATTCCCTATGATAAAAAGAAAAATTCCAAGTACAGCAACCAACCGGACCGGCCCGTTGAGAGTATGATGTGGAAGAATAAGTTTTAAGTTGTTATTCAGAAGTTCAGAGCCAGTTTTTATTACACTTGGGATTTATATCCTGTCTGTAAGCGCTGAACTACACGTTATCCTAATTAAGCCTCCAGATCGTGTAAGTAAGAATAGAAGCGAAACTTACCCAACTGATATAAGGAACCAGAAGCCAGGCAGCTGTTTTATTGATTTTAGCAAAGGCGAATATCGTGAACAGGATAAACAGCCACAACACCCCTATTTCCACAAGTGCCCAGCCGATCTGCTGCTGATCAAAGAATATAAAGGACCAAAAAAAATTGAGGGTAAGTTGCACCCCGAATAAAGCGATGGCCATATTGCGGGACTTTGATTCAGCTGTTCGCCAAATCAGGAATAATGCGATCCCCATCAGGATATATAACGTGGTCCATACCGGTCCGAAAACCCAGCCCGGCGGATTCCAGGAGGGTTTATTGATGGTCTTGTACCAACTCCCAACCCCGGTGGCTGTAAAAAAACCGCTGATAGCCCCGACCAGCACAGGCAGTAAGACTGAAATAAACAGTTTGGCAGTTTTATTCATACCAGCTATAACAAAGCTACTCAGGAAATGTTTAGAGTTTACGGTTTTTCATTTTACAGTTAACTGCATGGTGCTCAGTTATGATATTAGCGCCTTCCAACCGGCAGGTTTGGAATATGAAACGCGGATTTTACTCCATGGCATACCGCTGAAATCAGAAAACTTCCTATAAATTCTCCTTTCCGAATCTTTTATAATACGCGATCAGCCAGTTTACCACTTCATTGTAACTCCGTTTACCCGCCGGCTGGTTATTGGCCCGCAGGAAATGCCCGTATCCCCACATGATGACAGGTTCGATCGGGTTGCGGTAGCGCCGGTAAAAATCGCGGTAAGCCTGCTGATCCGCCCTGACCTGCGGGTGGGCCCTTGCCTGGTAGGATTTTGCCAGGGCTGTATCCCCTTGCAGGATGATCTCTCCTAGGGCATAGTTGTACATATCATAATACACTGAATACCGGAAAATATCAGAAGCTGAATTTTTACAGGCCAGGTAACCGACGAAATTGGCTTCATTCTCTTTGGCATATCCCAGCTGGTGAGCGATCTCATGGGTGGTGACATACGGCTCGAGGAAACGAGGAACCGTTGTATTCACCTGTGCTTCTCCCGAAAACGGGTTATAATAACCCTGGAATCCCAGGTAGTTGCCCAGGTAACTGAAAAGCGATGGTTTGATGGAACGGGTCCTGTACCGCAAAAAAGGATATAGATTCTCCGCCCGGCTATAGGCTTTTACGGCTCCTTCAAACAGGTTTCGTTTCCGGTCAAATGAATCCCGGCGCCCCTCAGTTACAAATGAAGCGTAATGGTTTACCCTTTCCTGGATCACAGCGGTAAGCGTGTCCAGATCTGCGAGACTATATTCATCCGCATTCAGTTGAAGCTGGCTGGCGATTCCTTTCCGGTTGTAATTCAGCCCCCAAAACAGGTTGAAGAATACGTATACAAATAGGATGAAAAAGATCCCCTGCTGAAGTCCCGTTAGAAAATATGCCCGGTTAAACCGCTTTCTGAACAGGGTTCGGAACAGGTTGAAGGTTTTATAGAGGATGACCAGCACAAGAAAACCGTAAAACATGTCCCCTGTGCTGAAAGGGATCCAGCCAAAAAGAAAACGCTGTGTTTTGGCGATAACCGGGTATATCCCGAGACTATAATTCCGCTCCACCCAATCGGGGTACCATGAAACCCACTTGATCAGGATGGTCAGGATCACCAGTAAAACCCAGCTCCAGCTTTTCATCAGGAGGGTGAACAATCGACTCAATAACTGCTGCAAGTAATTAAAATATAAGGGGTAATGAAAGGGACGAAATTAGTGCCATTTGGCCAAAAAAAGTGTAAAATTGACACCCTCTTTTGGCTGATTTGCCCTACCTTTGCACACTCTTTAAAAAGTTGACCTATGAACCGCCGCCGGGAATTTGAGATCGCTTTTGTGGGGCTAAAACCCGGGGTTCATGAGTACAACTATGAAATTGACGACAGGTTCTTTGAGGCATACCAGCAGCAGGACTTCCGGGATTGCCGGGCGCATGTAAAATTGTCGCTCGACAAGAAAAGCAGTTTCATGCTCCTGAAGTTCGAAATCGGGGGGCAGCTGGAAGTAACCTGCGACCGGTGCAGCAACCGGCTTCCGCTGGATCTGTGGGACGAGTTCACTATCACGGTAAAAATGGTGGAAGATCCCGAATTGATGAATGAGCAGGAAGATGATCCGGATGTGTATTACATCCCCCGCAGTGAAAGCCATGTGGATGTCGCCAACTGGATCTACGAATTCATCAACCTCAGCATCCCCATGCAGAAGACCTGTGAGTTCGAAGATATGGATGGTCCCCATTGCAACCCTTCAGTGCGGGACATGCTGAAAAAACTGGAAGCAGAAGAGGAAAAGAAGGGAACGGGGGAAAACCCGATCTGGAAGGGACTTGAGAAATTCAGGGACCCTGAAGGAGGGAGCAGTAAGTTATGAGTTCTTAGCCAGGAGTTATTCGTCAGAGAGTATATCCGAAGTCCTGAAACCAGGCTTTGGAGTTGGAAACTTTGAATTTGAATCTTCTTGCAGATATACATTAATCACATATTACAACAATAAGACATAAACATTTGAATCATGCCAAATCCGAAACGCAGACACAGCCAGCAAAGAAGCGCCAAGCGCCGGACACATTATAAGGCTACCGCTGCCACACTGACCACCGACAGCACCACGGGAGAAACCCATGTACGCCATCGCGCCCATGTAAGTGAACGCAAACTTTACTACAAGGGTAAGGTGGTGGCCGAAAAGTCTCCCGTTAAAAAATAAAGGGATACCGGCCTTCCGGCCAGCTACTGAATGATTCCAAATCCGGCTCTGGAGACCCCTGTTTCCATTGGGATTTGGAATTTGTTATTTTGAAATTGCTATGAACATAGGCATCGATATGATGGGTGGCGATTACGCCCCGCTGGAAGCGGTAAAAGGAGTTGGCCAGTACCTGGCCAGCAGGAAAACATCTGTCCGGCTGATCCTCCTCGGGGATCAGGCCATCCTGGAAAACCTACTGGCGGAACACCAGGTTGCTACCGATCAAATAAGGATCATTCATGCCTCCCAGGTGATCGACATGCATGAACACCCTACACGGGCCTTGAAGGAAAAGCCTCAGTCGTCGATCGGTATCGGATTCCACCAACTGGCCACCGGCAAGATGGATGCCTTCATCAGCGCGGGAAATACCGGCGCCATGCTGGTAGGCGCCCTGTTCAGCCTGAAAGCACTGGAAGGCGTGATCCGGCCGGCCATATCCACCATCGTGCCCAAAGTAAAAGGCGGTACGGGTATCCTGCTTGATGTGGGGCTGAATGCCGATTGCAAACCTGAACACCTGAACCAATTTGCCATCATGGGTTCCGTATATGCCAAACTGATCCTGGATTGCCCGGATCCCCGGGTTGGACTGATCAATGTGGGCGAAGAGGAAAGCAAAGGCAATATACTGGCCCGGGCAACCTATCCCCTGCTTAAAGAAAACAAACACATTCGCTTTACCGGTAACGTGGAAGGGCGCGATATCCTGACCGATGCCGCCGATGTGATGGTCTGCGACGGATTCACGGGAAATATCATTCTGAAGATGGCCGAATCGCTCTATGACATCAGCCGGGAACGGGAGATCCGGGATCCATATTTTGACCGGTTTAATTTTGAAAATTACGGGGGCACCCCCGTACTGGGTATCACCAAACCAGTGATCATCGGTCATGGCATTTCAGGAGCCACTTCCTTTATGAACATGATCCAGCTTGCCCAACTGATGCTGGAGAAAGATGTGATGCGGATCATGAAAGAGGAACTCGCCTGACGAACCCGCCCCCTATTCCAAAATACCCTTTACCCCGTAGAAAAACCTCAGTACAAGCCGGTATCTTTAGGTCTAAATTCAGACACTGAAAACTTTTCTCGCCATATTTGCCTTTCTAAGCCTGACGGGCATCTCATACAGCCAGACACTCAGCGAGAATCTCATTGTTTCAGAAGCCCGATATATACCCCTGGAAAAAACCATTTATTACTCCCTGGGTGAAAAAACCATTCCGCTCCGGGTGGAACAATACGGACCGGGGAATAATGTAATATGCATCAACCTGCATGATAACGAATCCACCTCTGTGGAAGCCGCTCGCAGTGTGTTGCAGCTTAAAGGAGGAACGCTGATCCGGATTGAAAACCAGGCGCAACGGATCGTCCGGTTTCGGCTCCGCGGCCAGGTTTTTGGTTTTGACCCGAACCGCATCTTTGCCCGGACCGGGATCGAATCCACTTTGAAAGAAAACGGGCGCAGCAGTCCGCAGGCAATAGAAGAACTGGAAAAATTCGCGCAGCGACTCCTGGAACTTCTCCCCGAAAACCTGCAATGCGTGGTAGCCCTGCATAATAATACGGAGGAGGCTTTTTCCATAAAAAGCTATCTACCCGGGGGAGACCACAAATCAGACGCACTCGAAGTATATGTTAACAACAGCCAGGACGTGGATGACATCGTTCTGACGACTCACAGAAACCTGTACGAAAAAATGGCCTCCCTGGGATATAACAGCATCCTGCAGGACAATAAGCGGGCAAAACAGGACGGCTCGCTGAGTGTGTATTGCGGAGAAAACAACCGGCGCTATATCAATATTGAAACCCAGCACGGCCGGACCACACAATACCAGGAAATGCTGGCTCACCTGCTTGACTACCTCCTCCCGGCAGTTCAACCGGAAAAGGCAGGTCCCGAAGGAACAGACTGATTTCCACAGCAGGACCCCTGTTGATAATTAACTGAAAAACATTTGGTACAAAATCTTTCAGCCTGTATTTTTGCACTCCCAAAAAGGGCGGAGATCTCGTAGCTCAGTTGGTAGAGCATAACACTTTTAATGTTAGGGCCCTGGGTTCGAGTCCCAGCGGGATCACATCTTAAAAACCCGGTTTACCCGGGTTTTTTTATTGCCCCAGGCTAAGCGCCAGGCAACTGAACATATTCCAGAAGCGAGAAGCTTCCTTCTTTTCATAACTCTTATAACAGGAACTGACGCTGCGGGCGGATGTCTTGTCCCTGGTCGTAAGTGAAATAAGATCGTTGGCCACCACTTCCATCCGACGGTGCAGTTCTCCGGCCTGGCTTTCGGATAATTGGTCACCCGCAAGCAGGGCGTCTTCCACAATCCGGCGTCCATCGTTTAAGCGTACCGTCACCAATTCGCGGTCGAGACGGGGACCTCCCTTGACCGGTTGTGGGACAGGTTTTAGAACCGCATTCACTGCCTGGGCATATTGCAGGATTTGTTGCGGAGACGGAGTTTTTCCTTTTGATGAGGATTTCTGAGCCGACACTCCGGTAGCCCCGGAGATCAGGAATAAAACAAAAACGAATGAGGTACGGACAACGTTACAGAGAATTGTTTTCATGCATCAGTGGTTTAAATTATCAGTATGGGTTAGACCCCGAAAAATAAAGAATAATTCCCGAAAATTAATTCGCCTTTCCTGGACACGATTTGGTATTCGATGAAGAGAGCCGGATTAACGGAACACTTAATTCGTAAACAGAAAATCTCGTTTGAGTTGTCTCAAAAAAAAGACCCCGGGATATGCCCGGGGTCTCAAATGTCTGAACTCGAATTTTATTGCTTAAGGATCTTCAGCGTGGACTCCCCGCTTCCGTTCATCACGCGGATGATATACATGCCATTGGCAAGACTTGAGAGATCAAGTGAAGTGTTTGCCATGGCGGTCCTTTGCAGGATTAACTGCTTGCCGAACATATCAAACACCCGTATTTCTGACTGGCCCGATGGCTGATCAATCCGAATATTGAGCATACCGGAAACAGGGTTCGGGAACACCCGGACCTTTCCTGACACGATCAGGTCTTCCGGTCTGGTGGCCGTTCCCGGGGATACATTCAGGGTATAACAATCGGTAGGACTGAATGCCCCGTTGAATCCGTCGACCCGGACATAATAAGTGGCGGGAGATGCATTGTAACTGATCGACTCGCCTGTCGTACCGGTATTTGACGATGTCGCAACCAGTTTATTACCCCGGTACAGACTCAGGTCATAATCTGCCGGAAGGTTTG
This sequence comes from Chitinophagaceae bacterium, assembly GCA_049421765.1. GTDB lineage: Bacteria > Bacteroidota > Bacteroidia > Chitinophagales > Chitinophagaceae > JJ008. The sequence goes on along the minus strand of JBMSNP010000065.1, from coordinate 8,475 downwards.
CCAGGGTGATGTTCACTGACCCGCCTGAGGATATTACGAACTTATAATAATCCACATCCCCGCTGGGATTGATCAACCCATATACATCCGTGTTAAAGGGTATCGATGCAGCCCCGTTTCGGTTGCCGTTTGTAGACACATCATAAGGTGTTGAACAACCCGGGCCGGCTGATGTGGTAAACTGAGACTGGCTATAACCACTGCTTCCGGATGCTCCGCAATTGGTCCGAACCTGCCAGTCATACGATGAAGATGCATCGAGACCAACCAGGTTCACCGAAGTGGATGTGGTACCAGTGGCTGCATTGATCCAGGTTGAGGATGTAGCAAGTTTGTAGTCCGCATCATAGGATATGGCACCGCTGACTGGGCTCCAGCTGATCGTGGCGGAAGATTCCGTAACGTTGGATGAAGTCAGCCCTGCGGGTGCTGTACAGGGAGCCGTGGTGCTGAACTGGGCCTGGGCATAAGGGCTGCTTTCAGCAGCACAGTTGGCCCTCACCCGCCATTCGTACTGTGTGCCTTCGGTAAGACCCCCGAGATTCACGGATGTGCCGGTCGTACCGGTAGCGGCATTGGACCAGCTGCCTGAACTGATGGTTTTGTAATCCACATCATAAGACAAAGCACCGCTTACCGCATTCCAGTTCAGGATGGCTGAACTGCCTGTGATCGATGAAGCGGTAAGCCCCGCCGGAGTACCACAGGCTGAACTTGATGAAATGGTAAAGTTGGCATTAGAGATATCAAAAAAGATATTCCCTACTGCCTCGACTTTGATCCGGGCGGTAGTTGACGGCGTATTTGGTATTGTGACCACCTCGCTGCCATCATTTGGTGTGCTGGATACAAGGGTGGTAAAAGTATTTCCGCCATCGGTTGAAATGGAAATCTTGACATTGGCGCAACTTACAGGCGGTGCAGTGGTGTTGTTAACCGACCAGCTGATGGTTTGAAGCGAATTACCAGCCCAGTTAACAGCTGTATTCGGTGCGGTTACAGCAAAGGGACCGGAAGTATTTGAAACTGTAACCACCACATCATCAAACTGGGTCTGTCCTACGGAATAAGGGGAGGTGGAACTATAAATGGCATTATCGCGTACCGTTAACCGGAAATTCAATGACCGGGATACCGAACTCAGGGCTTCTGTATTCGCACCGGCATCCCCACCAGGCAGCGGACCTGAAACATTGGATCCCGCCAGAATGGTAGCCAGTTTGGGAAACAGCCGGGTTGGGGAAGTGCTTCCCACAAATGATATCCAGTTGGGGCCAGTGGCCTTGGTAGGGCTGGCCACACTGCTCGAACCCGTTTGTGTGGAAGAAGCATTGTCATTTTGCTCCCAGCAATAATTCAGTATATCTCCAGGGTCGGCATCCGTGGCCACTCCGGTAAGCGCGAACGGTGTGCTGATGGGTATCGTATAATCGGGGCCTGCATTCACCACAGGCGTGGCATTGGCAATAACAAGAGTAACCGGGCAGGTTTTGGCATTCAGGTTAGTCTGAATTTGTTCGATCGAAGTCTGATGAAAAATATCAATGGAGTGTGGTGCCAGGTCCTGTGCGGTGATCCCGGCATAACCCATAATGGTTATGCCCGATCCAGGTTCCTTGTTTCTACCAGTTCCTTCATTGCTCATGGAGAAAGTATGGTTTGCACCCAACTGATGCCCCATCTCATGCGCAACATAGTCGATATCGAAATTATCTCCCTCGGGTATGGCATCTGCCGGGGAGGTGATCCCTTTTCCTTTGGAACCATCCACACAGATACAGCCGATGCAACCCGCGTTACCGCCACCACCGGAGGCACCGAACAAATGACCGATATCGTAGTTTGCTTCCCCGATCACCGAAGTAAGGGTGGACTGCAACTCGGAATTCCAGCGGCTCATCCGCGAGGGCGGTGAGTAAGGGTCTGTTGAAGGATTGTAATAAAAAACACTGGTTGTATTGGCGATCAGGATCAGATGCAGGGCCAGGTCCTTCTCAAAAACCCCGTTGCAACGGGTCAGTGTCGCATTTACAGCCCCCAGAACGAGGTTCACATCGGCTGCACTGGTAGCACCAAAATAATTGGAATATTCAGCGGTGACGGACTGTGCCAGGCGCAGGGTCTTCAGGTTTCCACCCGACCGCTCGGCGTAATTTCCATTTCCTACCTGATCATTCAGCCCTTCTGCCAGTTGCTGGTCGGGGGTTGAACAGGTCCAGGGGAGCATCCCTTTTTCCCGCCGGGAACGAAACACGGCATAGACGGATTGACCGCTGGCAAAAGACTCAATGTATTCGGATTCCTTAGCGGCCCGGAATACCATGGTCTGGATTCCCTGAGGAGACAAACTCAGTTTCAGGGTGGCGGATGGGTCATTGATCCCGCGGCCGGAAAAAGACCGTATCAACGGGAATCTTGCCTGCAGGGCAGGTTCAAAATTGGATGCCTCAGAAACTTCGAACTGTTCCATTCCGCCCTCCGCATTAGGCAGGGTGATGATTACAGAACGGTTTGAAGGCCGGGGTCCGGTCACGGCAATCAACCGCTGTTGCATCGCAGGCAGGTCGAGATTAAATAATTTATACTCCCGGGGGAACGACTGGCGGGCAACGCTTTTGTCAGCCGTGATCCCGGTGGCATCATTCCGGGAAGACCAGTAGTCCTGCGCATGCAATGCGAAGGAAAGAGTTATGCAAAAAAATGCCAGTAAAATTGATTTCATAAAACTTTTGTTTTGGTCATGGATTAATCTGTTTCGAATATAACCGATTTTGGCAAATAAATGCATTATTAAAAAGCCCGGAAACCGGGCTTGAATTATGGCTGGCCCGACCTATTCACTGCTCTTTATTGCATGCTGCGACATACGATCAGGACGATCAAAACGCAAGAACCAACCCATTTTTCAGTAGGTTTGTACCTGAAAATCCGGATCATGAACGATTATTTTAAAGGTAAAGTAGTGGCCGTCACCGGGGGGTCGGAAGGCATCGGGAAAGCCCTGGTGGTGTCCCTTATCGAACAAGGGGCCAAAGTGGCCACCTGCGGACGCAATCACGACAAGTTGTACAGACTCCAGTCTGAATACCCTTCGGCATACCTGCATACCACGGTCACGGATGTAAGTAGTGAAAACGATTGCCGCCGTTTTATCGAGACCACCATCAAGTTTTTCGGGGGGATCGACATCCTGATCAACAATGCCGGAGTTTCGATGCGGGCCCTGCTGAAGGAAGCCGATACGGAAGTGATCAAGAAAGTAATGGACATAAATTTTTACGGGACGGTATGGTGCACCAAATACGCGCTTTCCTCGCTGATCGAAAGAAAAGGAACGATCGTGGGGGTTTCCTCGATCGCCGGCTACCGCGGACTTCCCGGGCGGAGCGGATACTCAGCCAGTAAGTTTGCCATGCAGGGATGGATGGAATCCATCAAAACCGAACTCATGGACGACGGGGTGCACGTGATGTGGGTATGTCCCGGCTTCACCACTTCCAATATCCGGAATGCCGCGCTGAACCGGGAGGGCTCCTCACATGGAGAAACCCCCATGGACGAAAGCCGGATGATGAGCGCCGAGGAATGCGCCACCCATATCCTGAAAGCCATCCGTAAAAAGAAAAGGACACTGGTGCTTACTTTCACTGGAAAGCGAACGGTCTTTATGCAGAAATTTTTCCCGAAACTGGGGGATAAACTGGTGCATAAATTCTTTTTTAAGAACGGGAAGCTGGCCAGGTAGACCCGCAGGCAGAGACGATAGATCAAGATTGAACCGATAAATTTAAACCCGTAAATAATAAACGCTAAACCTTAAACTAACCCTTGCCACTGTTAACCCTCACCTCCGACATTGGAAGCCCCGATTATCTCGTGGGAGCGGTGAAGGCACAGCTATTGCAACTGAACCCGGGTTTCCGGATCGTGGATATTTCCCACAATATCCCGCCTTTCAATTACCCGCAGGCCGCGTATGTCTGCCGCTCAGCACTCCGGAATTTTCCGGCCTATTCATACCACCTCATCCTGGTGAACCTCTTTGAAAAAAAGCCAGAACAGCTGTTGCTGGCATTCCATAACAACCAATACCTGCTTTGTGCCGACAACGGACTGCTCACAATGATCCTGGAAGAGAGCCCGGAGATCGTGATCGGGATCCCCCTCGACAAGAATGTGACCCGGAATACAATTTACCTGACTTCCGTGATGGGCCAGGTCGTCAACCAGCTGGCAAACGGGGAATCCATTCAGAAGATCGGGATCCCTGATGTCAGGTACATGGAAAAACGCCATCTCCGACCCCTGCTGGATACCCAGGGGATTGAGGGACAGATCATATTTATAGACAGTTTCGAAAATGTAATTGTCAATATCACCCGCGAACAATTCGAGGAACAAAGAAAGGGCAGGAATTTCCGGATCGTATTCACCCGTGGTGAATTCATCGACCGGATCAGCGAAACCTATGCCGATGTGGCTGAAGGAGAAAAAGTGGCCCTCTTCAACAGTGCCGGCTATCTCGAGATCGCAATCAACAAAGGAAATGCCGCAGGTCTTTTCGGTCTGAAAGGATTTTCAGAAAAAATGCGCGAAGGACAGTTGTCATACCAGACTGTTAAAGTGTATTTTGAGTAACCCGGGCTGAAGTTTTAAGGATGGGTCTTGAAGCCCGTATCCGGGATTTTTACCTCTCAACAATCCCCTAATAACTACGCACCAAGTACCGAATATCCCTATTTTTGCTAACCCTCTGCAAAAGGGAAAATCAACATTTTATGAGTTTCAAAAGAACGAATAACATTACCGGGTGGCTGGTTTTCTTTGTCGCCTTTGTTACGTATTTTCTGACCCGTGAAGCCCGGGGCAGTTTGTGGGATACCGGAGAGTTTATTGCATGTGCCAAAAACCTGGGTCTTCCCCACCCTCCCGGGGCGCCGATGTTTGTGCTCCTCGGACGTTTTTTTATCATTCTGTTTGGTGAAAACAATGCCGGAAGTGCAGTCAATTTCATGAGTGCGCTTGCCAGTGCAGCCACCATCCTGTTTCTTTTCTGGAGTGTTACCCATTTTGCCCGTAAAATGTTTGTTGGTGTGGGAGAAGACCTTTCCTCCAGCCAGCTTTATACAACCATGGCGGCCGGTGTGGTAGGTGCGCTCGCTTATACCTTCAGCGATTCGTTCTGGTTCAGCGCCGTCGAAGGCGAAGTATATGCCCTCTCTTCTTTCTTCACAGCACTGGTGTTCTGGGCCATGCTGAAATGGGAACATGCCGATGAGCATGCCGGCGGAGATCCGCATGCCAGGCTCCGGAGCGACCGCTGGATCATCTTCCTTTTCTTCATGATGGGGCTTTCGATCGGGGTGCACCTGCTGAACCTGCTCGTAATTCCTGCCATCGTGATGATCTATTATTATCGCCGTTACCAGCCCACCACCAAGGGGGCCATCTGGGCTTTTGTCCTGGGCTGCCTTATCACGGGAATCGTTCAGGTAGGCGTTATCCAGTTTTCGATGAAGGCTGCAGGCCAGTTCGATGTATTTTTTGTCAATAGCCTGGGAATGCCTTTCTTCTCGGGGTTTGCCTTTTATTTTATTGCCATCGCAGCACTGATCATCTGGGCCCTTCGTTTTGATGAAAGAAAAATTTCCCATACCAAGCTGATCATCTGGTTTGTGTTGTTCCTCTCACTTTCCGCCCTGCCGTTTATCATCAAGCCGGGCAGCGGACTCCAGTTCCTGCAGTTTATCCTGCTCGCCGGTATTGCCGCGGCCATGGGTTATTTCCTGAAACCTGCAGCCCTGAAGATCCTGAAGCTCTCACTCTGGTGCTATGCGTTCATGATGATCGGTTATTTCATGTACTTCACGGCCCTGATCCGTTCCAATGCCAATCCGGGTATCGATATGAACAATGTCGACAACCCGATCAACCTTGTTTATTACCTGAGCCGTGAACAATACGGGGAAGCCCCGCTTGTATACGGACCACATTTCGCAGCCGATTACAAACCCGATCCTGAAAGCCCGAACGGTGTATCGATGCAAAAGGGAGATATGAAATACGTGCGCGGCGACAAAAAATATATACCGATCGGAACCAGCGACAAACCCCGCTATGAAAGCGAGGACATGCAGATATTCCCCCGCGTGTGGGATCCAAGCAACGACCAGTACCATGCCGATTTTTATGCCGATTGGCTCAACCTACAGCGGGACGAACAAACCGGCCGCTACGAGGCCCCCACCTACGCCGATAATTTCAACTGGTTCTTCTCGTACCAGATGAGCCTGATGTACTGGCGGTATTTTATGTGGAATTTCTCGGGCAAACAAAACGATATACAGGGGCTGGGAAACAAACGGGATGGCAACTGGATCACGGGAATTTCCTTTATTGACAACAAACGCCTGGGAGATCAGTCCAAACTTCCCGACAGCATCAAGAAGAATAAAGCGGTCAATAAACTGTATCTGCTTCCATTTCTTTTAGGAATCGTTGGATGTGTGTACCAGTTCCTCAGGAACCGGAAAGACTGGATTGTAAACTTCCTCCTGTTCTTTATGACCGGGATCGCCATCGTATTCTACCTTAATCAGCCCGGCAACCAGCCCCGCGAACGGGATTATGCATATGTGGGCTCTTTCTATGCATTTGCGATCTGGATCGGGCTGGCCGTGGTGGCATTTGTACGCATGGCCCGGGAGAAATCAGATCAGCTTACATTCCAGAATATGCTTCTTTTCGGCGGGGTGCTCACTTTTGTAGTGACCCTGATGAGTTGCGTAAATGATACCGGGGGGGCCGCCTTGCTGGTGCCCGTTATCGTAACTGCCCTCTATGCCGCGGTGACGGCGGGGGTCACTTACCTGGTACGCGCGGTATCCTCAGGCGGGCAGCAACAAATGGTCCTCAATGTGGCCACCACGCTGGTCTGCATGGCTGCCCCGCTGATCATGGCGCAACAGGAATGGGATGATCATGACCGGAGTCACAAGACCACCGCACCCGATATGGCCCGTGATTACCTGGAAAGCTGTGCACCCAACGCGATCATCTTTACATTTGGCGACAACGACACTTACCCGCTCTGGTATGCCCAGGAAGTGGAGGGTGTACGCCCTGATATCCGCGTAATCAACAACAGCCTGCTGGGTATCGACTGGTACATCAACCAGCTCCGGTATAAGATCAATGACGCTGATTCGGTGAATGTACTCTGGAGCCCCGAACAGATCGAGGGACATAACCGGGAATATCTTCGCTACCGGGCCCAGGGAGATCCTAATGTATATTACGACCTGTATGATGTGATGAAAAACGTGCTTGGAAAACCGAATGTCAACCCCGAAACCGGCCGCGACGAGGGCTATGGAAGTTTCCCGGTAGCCAAGTTCAGGGTGCCTGTGGATACTGCCCTGGTCCGGAAAAACGGAACGGTTAATGCAAATGACTCGGTCCTTTCAGAAATAAAATTCGAGATCCCGAAAGATAAACTGGACGGCGGACTGGTGCGGAGCGATTTCATTATCCTCAACATTATAGCCACCAACCAATGGAAAAGGCCGATCTATTTCACATCGCCTTTCGGTGAGCTGGGTTTTGCTCCCTATCTCCGGAAAGACGGTCTGGCGTACCGGCTGATCCCCGTTTATTCCAGTGGAACCCAGGAAAACTGGCTGGTACACCGCACACTTCGTGAAGTGGGACTCGGCGGAACTTCGGTACGGGATAATAACCAGGCCGTCATATTCGAAAATCTTTATACTAAATACAGATTCGGAGGCGCGGACAGGAAAGGAATTTATTTTGATGAGGAAAACCGCCGCCACTTGCTGAACCTCCGGGCCCTCTATGGCGAAGCCGCGGGCAACCTGGCCGATGCAGGTCGCATGGATGAGGCGAAAAAACTGCTCGAGAAAGTGGAAACAGGCATCTTGCCTGAAAACATGCCCTATGCCATGGTCAGCCGTTATGGTTCCCACAACCAGCAAAACCTCCTTTTCCTTGAAGCCTGTTACAAGGCCGGTAAACCCGAACTTGCAGAAAAAGTAAGGCAAAGCCTTCGTAAGGATATGGAGCAGCAAAAAGCCTATTACATCGCGATGAATGGCGGAAACACACCCAATATTTCACAGATGGGTTCAGAAACAAACGAACCCAATTTCCAGGGCCTGATGCTGGAATACCGGATCAATGAGGCCATGATGATAGTGTTGGATGAAGTGGAAAAGAAATATGCACCGGAAAAACAGGTTAAAAAACCGGCCGTGGAAAATCCTGCCCCCACCATCAACAATACAGTGAAACCCGACAGTGCCGCCCAGCCCGACACTTCTTCCGCTCAATAGATTGCACTTTTTTATTATTTAAACCCGGTCAGTTTTCCCCGACCGGGTTTTATTTTGAACCAAATGATCACCTGTTTGTCATGAATGTACAGACCCGCTTCGGCGGTATTACCGACACCGTCTA
>JBMSNP010000064.1:0-17501 GCA_049421765.1 Chitinophagaceae bacterium | reverse complement strand
CCGATCGCCAGGTGGTGGATAAGCGCGAGCGCTAAAACAAGATCGGACCGGAGCCGGTCGGTGAATGCAGACCGCTCGTTATTGTTCACCCCGATGGCCGGGGAAGGATTGGCCAGGTCCGTTACCAGGGGCTGGATCTTTTTTTCACCGGTTTCCCGGATCGACCGGTAAAGATTAGTGATGCAATATGGATCGAGATCAGCTGCCAGGGTTTCCTTGCCCTGGCGGGCGAGTAGTTTCGCAAAAAGACCGTCGTTAGCTCCAAGGTCGGCAGCGGTTTTTACATCATTCAATGAAGCGGTCCATTCGGAAATGATCCGCTGCTTTTCTTCCAGGTAGTTTTCCCGGCCAGACGCTTCCTCATAATAGGCCGACCAGGTGCTGTTACGGACAGGGCTTTTTAGTGAACGGATCCTTGTTTCAAGGCTGCCGACGATATTAAGCAGTTTTTGCTTTGAGAATTTTACATGTTTGTTTGCTCCCGGTTTGCGGCTGGCCGACACACGGGCGTTCAGGTGGATATGCAGGTAGGTGTGCAGGGAAAACCGGCTCCTGCCGGGCAGCAGCGATCGGGTCACTTCCAGCGGGATCCCTTCGGGCCATGCCAGGTTTAATTGCGGCATTTGCATTTTATGGTAATGCATAAGCAGAAGGGGGCCCAGGAACTGTTCACAAAATTGCCGGTAAGCGATCCAGGGTTCTTCCTCCCGGTATTTTTCGAAGGAAAGGCTGTCAATAAATATCAGTTGCCCTTTGTGCCATTGTATATTATAGGGGGTGGCATCTTTCAGGATCAGGCCAAAAGGGATCGATTCTTTCAGGAGCTGAAGGGTAAGCAACGCGGCATCGCGTAGCATGTCGAAACTCCATTCATAAGGATAGGTGATGAATTCAACAGGTTCGGGTTTCAGCGTGGCATGCCAGTCATCTGCACCGGTCAGGTTTTCATTCACCTGTTTGTGCGGAATGAGCAAACCAGCCTCAACCAGTTTTTCATAACAACCGCTCCCTGTGAAATGGTCAAAATCGGCGGCGAATACCCGGTTTACCTGGCGGTATAATACACCGTCCTTCATGAAAATAAACCCCGAGGGGTCCCTGTAGGAGGAAGGATGATGGGTAAAGGCTTGTTCCATCAACTGGCTGGTTTTTCATCCTTGTTTTTCGATGTCCGGTGAAAAATGGATTTGATAAAATTCCAGATATTCCGGAAAAAAAATCCGACCCCCAGCACAGCCGCGATGATTGCCTGTACAAGAAAACTGCCACTGCCCGGGTCAATATACAGGAGGTCTGTCATCACAGGTAGGCGAGGTTGGTTTTCGGAGTCAGCGTAAGCAGGGTTTCATACATCAGCCGGATCGTGTTCTCGATATCGTCGCGGTGGAGCATTTCCACCGTGGTGTGCATGTAGCGCAACGGGATAGAGATCAGTACAGAAGGGCATCCATCGTTGGAATAGGCAAAAGAATCCGTATCGGTGCCCGTGCTGCGGCTCAGCGCGCGCCATTGAACAGGGATCTTCTTATCTGCAGCAACTTTTTCCACCAGGGCCAGCAATTTGTTGTGAACGGCCGGAGCATAGGAGAGGGAAGGCCCTTTACCCGTGCTAACATCACCCTCGATCATCTTGCTGATCATCGGGGTAGTGGTGTCGTGAGTCACATCGGTTACGATGGCCATATTGGGTTTAATCCGACGCGAGATCATTTCCGCGCCGCGCAACCCGATCTCTTCCTGTACGGCATTTACTACATAAAGCCCAAAAGACAGGGTCTTCTTATTTTCTTTCAGTAAACGTGCCACTTCGGCGATCATGAAGCCGCCGATCCGGTTGTCAAAGGCCCGCCCGATATAGTTTCCGTTGGCCAGTTCGTCGAACCCGTCGGCATAAGTCACCACGGCGCCGATATGAATACCCAAAGCTTCCACTTCCTTTTTGCTCCGGGCGCCGGCGTCAAGCCAGAGGTTATCGGTGCGGGGAGCGGGTTCTTTCTGGTCGGGATTGCCGATCCGGGTGTGGATGGCCGGCCAGCCGAATACTGCTTTTACTTTTCCCTTTTTACCATGAATAAATACGCGTGAAGCAGGGGCCGTCTGGTGGTCCACACCGCCATTGCGTTTCAGGTAAATAAGTCCTTCGTTGGTAATATAGTTTACAAACCAGCTGATCTCGTCGGCATGGGCTTCGATCACGATCTTGAAAGGATGTTCCGGATTTATCACACCCACTGCGGTCCCGTAGGGGTCCACATAATGTGTGTCCACGTAGGGTTTGAGGTAGTCGATCCAGAGTTTTTGTCCCCAGGTTTCAAAGCCCACGGGGGATGCGTTATTGATATAGGAGCGCAAGAATTCGTAAGAGGCGTCGGTCAGTACCGGCTTTGACTTCCGGGTTGCTTTTCCCCTGGATTTTGTTGCTTTGGCCATTTCGTTGATTTAATTCCGTCAAAAATAATCAAATGCCCGCTATCATCATCAGGATGGCGGAAAGGGCCATCAAACCGTCAAGGATCACATAGTACAGCATATCAGTAAAATGACGGCGGGCATAGTTATAAAGAAGCAGAAGGATGATCCCTGGAATAAAAAGCATGATCAGGTAATCAGCCGTGAAGCCCCGTAAACCCAGCCAGGCTGTAAACAGTATGTATGCAAACAGGGCAAAGTAAAACAGCCTGTTGATATTGCGATCCGACAGGAAAGTGACCAGGCTCCTGACTCCTTCGGCGCGGTCGTCTTCCCGGTCACGGTAGTCGAACAGGATGCAGATGGCATAAATAAAAAAATACCGGCTCAGTGCGTAGATCGTACTGGTATCATTCCAGGTTTGTCCGGATACAATATAGGGCAGTACAGTGGTTACATACATCCATATAAAGGCCAGAAAGATGGTTTTTCCAAAGGCCACTTTACGCAGCCTGTGAAATACGGGATGGGGGAGTTTGGGGGCTGAATACAGAAATGTAGCGACAGCCGCCGGCAGGAGCCAGGGCCAGTATGCCCGGAGCTCAATAAAGCAGATGGTTGCGCCGGACGCACCGCCCAGGAAAAGCAAAAGCAGAAGGGTACGGTTTTTTTTCTGCCACTGTATCCGGGGCGAGGGAATGAGCGAATGGGTGGTGAAATAATAATGGAAGTTATAACTGCAGATCGTGGCGAAAAATACAAATTGCACGAGTATGGGGGCCGGGTCGCCGCCATTCAGCAGCCGGGCGCTCTGGAATACCATGAGAATGGCGCAGCAGGCAATGAACAGATTGCTGTAAACAAGGAATGCGAGGAGGTGTTTAAGCCATTTCAAACCGGAGTTCAGGGTCTTTTCAGCCGGATCTTATCCGATTCGCTGTAATTGCTCCGCTGTCCGGCCTTGTCTTTCAGGATCAGTCCGAACGTGGCGGTGGTATCGCGTAAAGAGACCCCGGAAAGCGGTACCATGTCGGGTATATTGTTGGTATTATATTCAAAATTGATCTGGAGATCGGCCTGCCGGGTTTTTGCAGGCAGGTTCAGGCGCGTAAAAGTATACCTGAGTGTATCGATCGGGATCTCGGTGGCTCCGTTATACCATTTGTACACGATCAGCACGGAGTCCACATCACCTTCATCATCGGTATAATCTCCTTTGATGGTGATCACATCCCCGTTGAAGACAGTCGATGGGGAAATGGATTTGATCTTCACCTGGGGCTCGGTTTTGAACTTATCTTTGTTGCAGGCGAAAAGGATCCCCGCAACAAGCAGGGTAAGCACAAACCTGTAACGCATCGGGGATTTTTGCATGGTAACAAATTTACATTATTTACCAACAACCGTGGAATTGGATCGTCAAAGGGATCATAAAATCTTTGAATTAGACGCCGGCGGGTTTGAATCCGCTGCTTTGGAAATATTCCGTTTCCAGGCCGCGGAAAACCCCGTTTACAGGTCATTCCTGGAAGCATTAAGACTTGATCCGGCCGGGGTAGGTCGACTGGAGGAGATTCCCTGTTTGCCGGTTCGCTTTTTCCGGGACCGGCCCGTGGTGACCACCGTCTTTGAACCCGCGTTTGTGTTTGAAAGCAGCGGTACGACGGGCTCGGTCCTCAGCCGGCATTTTATAAAGGATCCCGCCCTCTACCGGGAAAGTTTTACACGCGGCTTTGAAGGGGGTTATGGTCCGGTTCAGGATTGGTGTATCCTGGGGCTGCTGCCTTCCTACCTGGAGCGTAAGACATCTTCGCTGGTTTTTATGGTGAATGAACTGATCCGCCAGAGCGGGCACCCGCAAAGCGGCTTCTATCTGCATGAGCTGGAAATACTTTCGGCCTTGCTCCGGGAGTTGAATGATAAAAAGCAAAAGACCCTGCTGATCGGGGTATCTTTCGCTTTGCTCGACCTCGCAGAGCAATATCCCCAAGCATTGCCCAACATAACTTTTATGGAAACAGGGGGCATGAAGGGTCGCCGGGTGGAACTGGTACGGGAGGAACTACACAAAATATTACAGACGGCTTTTGCTGTTAAATCCATCCATTCCGAGTACGGGATGACGGAGCTTTTGTCACAGGCATACTCAACGGGCCAGGGGCTGTTTCACTGCCCGCCGTGGATGAAAGTACTGGTACGGGACGACGAAGATCCGTTCTCTGTTCTTCGGACCGGGAACGGCATTATCAATGTGATCGATCTGGCGAATAAATACTCCTGTTCGTTCCTGGCCACCGATGATGCAGGCCGTCTTCATCCTGACGGGAGCTTTGAAGTGTTGGGCCGGGTCGATGGGTCGGATATCCGGGGTTGTAACATGATGGTGGCGAAGATGGGGACGTGAAGTTAAGGTTAAGGTTGAGGTTGAGATTGAGGTTGGGAAGCTGGTGAGGATGGAGGTTCCATTTCTTTGCTATTTTTCCACATGAGTACGAATACGTTCAGGAACAGAAATTATGGGAGTTAAAAGAAGCATTTCTTTAATTATTTTGATTTCGCTCGCAGGTTTCGCAAGTGCTCAAAGGAGCTCTGATCCCGTATTTATTTCGGGAACTGAAGGCCATAAAAGTTACCGGATACCCGCTCTTATAGCGCTGCCCAACGGTGATATCCTAGCCTTCGCTGAAGGACGTGTAGCGGGCGCGGCTGATTTCGGTGACATCAATATTGTTTTGAAACGTAGCGGCGACAAAGGGAAAACCTGGGGACCGTTACAAACAGTTGTGGATTATTCAGGATTGCAGGCCGGGAATCCTGCACCCGTTGTTGATCTTACAGACCCTTTGTACCCCAATGGCAGATTGTTTTTGTTTTACAACACCGGGAATAACCATGAAAATGAGGTGCGCAAAGGGAACGGGTTAAGAGAAGTGTGGTACAAAACATCGATAGACGGCGGTGTTAGCTGGAATGAAGCCGTGAATATTACAAAAGAGGTACATCGTCCCAGGCAGTCATCAAAATGGGCAGACCATAACTTCAAGGAGGACTGGCGCAGTTATGCCAATACCCCCGGGCATGCGCTACAGGTTCAAACCGGAAGATACAGGGGGAGAATTTTTATTGCTGCCAATCATTCTGCCGGTAACCCGAGGGATAAATTTGAAGATTACGATGCACACGGTTTTTTTACAGATGACCATGGCAAGTCTTTTCAGTTGGGCTCCAGCCTTAACATGCCCGGAAGTAATGAATCGATGGCGGCGGAATTAAGCGGGGGAAAATTGATGATGAACAGCCGCAATCAAAAAGGTGATATCCGGGCAAGAATTGTATCTGTAAGCAGCAACGGCGGGATAAGCTGGGATACCACTTATTTTGACAAAAATCTCCCGGACCCCGTGTGTCAGGCCAGCATCCTGGCCATTGGTAAAAGAAGGAAGCGGAATATTCTTGCTTTTTGTAATCCTGCCCATGAAAAAAAGAGAGATAATCTTACGCTTCGAATAAGTTTTGATGATGGAAAAACATGGGAAAAGAATTTTGTTTTGGATAAGGATGAATCAACGGGAGATAATGCAGCCTATTCGGATTTGGTAAGGATTTCAGGCAATAAAGTGGGGGTGCTCTATGAAAAAGGCAATTATTCAAAAATTGTTTTCCTTATTGTAAAATGGAAGTAAAGAAAACCTGCACCGCTCTCAAATAAAAAGCCCCGACTCTTGTCGGGGTCTTTGTGCCCGGAACTGGATTCGAACCAGCACACCTCGCGGCGCCGCCACCTGAAGACGGTGCGTCTACCAATTTCGCCATCCGGGCTTGGGGGTGCAAATATAAGGGACTAAACGGAAACGTTGAAATCCCGGAGTGCGTCGTTTAAACTTGTTTTTAAATCGGTGCTGGGCTTGCGCTGACCAATGATAAGGGCGCATCCTACCCCGAATTCTCCGGCGGGAAATTTTTTGGCGTACGAACCGGGAATCACCACGCTTCGGGCGGGTACCCGGCCTTTCATTTCCACGGGTGATGAACCACTTACATCGATAATTTTTGTTGACTGGGTCAATACCACATTGGCGCCCAGGACTGCTTCCTTTTCCACGATCACCCCTTCCACCACGATACAACGACTTCCGATAAAACAGCCGTCTTCCACGATTACCGGGGCGGCCTGAAGGGGTTCCAATACGCCACCGATCCCCACTCCGCCACTTAGATGCACGCCTTTCCCGATCTGCGCGCAACTGCCTACCGTGGCCCAGGTATCGACCATGGTACCCTCGTCGACATAAGCTCCGATATTCACATAACTCGGCATCAGCACCACATTTTTCGCCAAATAGGCTCCGTAACGGGCCACTGCGTGCGGAACAGCCCGAACGCCCAGCTCCTTATAATTTTTCTTCAGCAGCATCTTATCATAAAACTCAAATGGGGCAAGGTCCCAGGTCTGCATTTGCTGTATCCCGAAATAGAGCAGGATGGCCTGTTTTACCCATTCATTGACCACCCATCCTTCTTCCCCGGGGGAAGCCACGCGCAGACGCCCCTTGTCAACCTCCTCGATCACCGCCCTTACTGCATCGGCGTAGCGCGAATCTTTCAGTAGTTCACGCTGGGTCCAGGCCTCCAGTATCAATTCCTTCATGATGTAAAATTTTGCTGCGAAAGTAAGGAATCGGCACAGACAGGCATGGTTCCATGAAGTTTTTATATGAGGGGAACCTTCATTACGTTGATTGACCGATAATCCGCAACTTTGGGGATATGAATATCGGGTATGATGCGAAGCGGGCTTTTCATAACAGTACCGGGTTGGGACATTACAGTCGCAGCCTGCTGCAATCGCTCGCGGAATTTTACCCGCAACACCAGTATTATCTTTTTAACCCTAAATCATCCCGGACTTTTTCCTTGACCGGACCGGGTCTGCACGAGATCAGGCCATCGGGTTTTTTTCACCAGGCATTCCCCGGCGCCTGGCGCAGCAGTTGGGTGAAAAAAGACCTCAGGAAGTTGGAGATCGACCTTTACCACGGGTTAAGCCATGAGATCCCGGTCGGTATCCGGAAAACCGGGATCCGTTCTGTTGTAACCATCCACGACCTGATTCATGAGCGATACCCGGAACAGTACCATCCCGTGGATGTTCGGATCTACCGGGCCAAATTCCGATATGCCTGTGCCCAGGCGGATCATATCATTGCCATCAGCGAACAAACCCGGAATGATATCATCAAGTTCTATGGCAGTCCGGAAAACAAGATCAGTGTATGCTATCAAAGCTGTAACCCTGATTTTGCCCGGAAAGTGGGGGAGGAGGAAAAACAAAATATCAAATCCGCTTACGGCTTGCCTGACTCCTTTTTTCTGTATGTCGGCTCCCTGATCGAACGCAAAAACCTGATGAACGTTGTAAAAGCGCTTCATATACTGAAAGGCGAACTGAAAGTTCCGCTGGTTGTGATCGGGGATGGCGGGAAGTATAAACAACGGGTAAAGCAATTTCTCCGGGATCAAAGCGATGTCGCGGAAGTGATATTCCTGTCGGAACGGGAGGAATCCAAACACCGGCCGGGGTATCAAACCGCCGCTGATTTTCCGGCCATATACCAGTCTGCCATCGCCCTTGTTTATCCCTCTTTTTTTGAAGGATTCGGGATACCCGTTCTCGAGGCCCTATGGAGCCGCTTGCCGGTCATTACCTCAAATCTCTCCTGCTTGCCAGAAGCCGGGGGGGAAGGAGCCTATTATGTAAACCCTGCCAGCCCGGAAGAGATTGCAGAGGGAATGAAAAAAATCTGGATGGATAAGCATTTTGCAGCATCGCTGGCTGAAAAAGGATGGACACATGCCCAGGGGTTCACCCCTCAAAAACATGCGGCTTCCGTGATGAATGTGTATGAAAACCTGTACTGATCGAGGGGTCGACAAAACCATGATGAATTTTGAAAACGATATTGAACAGTGCCTGTCCGTCCTCAAAAACGGGGGGTTGATCCTTTATCACACGGATACGATATGGGGGATCGGGTGTGATGCGACCAACGAGGAGGCCGTAAATAAAGTGTACGAGTTGAAACAGCGGGCCGACCACAAAGCCCTGATCGTTCTTGTGGCGGACGAAAGAGATGTGCTGAAATACACAGCCGCACCGGACCTTGCCGTTTTTGATTTTCTGCAGACGAGGTCAAAACCAACCACGGTAATATACAGTGGCGCCATCGGACTGGCTTCCAACCTGGTGGGGGAAGACGGGAGCATCGGGATCCGCATCTGTGAGGAACCTTTTTGCCGGCACCTGCTCCGGCGTTTCCGGAAGCCGATCGTTTCCACTTCGGCCAATCTCTCAGGCGACCCGCCACCAGAAATATTCGATGATGTCCAGGAAACCATCCGTAAAGGGGTCAGCTACGTGGTGCAATACCGTCAGGATGACCCGACCCGTCATGCGCCTTCTTCCGTGATCAAGTGGGAAAACGGGAAAGTGATGATTCTTCGGGATTAGTCCCCGTTCCTTTTTGCCGGCAAACTATTCTCTTTCCCCAATCTTTTCCCTTCTTGTGCCTTCTTCCGTCCTGGTTATCTTTGCCGTTTATGGAGATCCTTTTTACTGGCAGGGAATCAATGATCCTCAAAAAAGTCGCCCGGGCGGCGGAATCACTTGGCCTGGACACATTCCTTGTGGGGGGATTTGTGCGGGACAAACTCCTGGAGCGCGAAACACGCGACATGGATTTTGTATGTGCCGGCGATGCCATCGCCCTGGCCGGGGAAACGGCAAAACTGTTTCACCCGGTACCCGCGGTGGACTATTTCAGGAATTTTGGAACGGCACATATCCGCGTGAGCGAGGGGTTTGATGTTGAATTCGTGGGCGCCCGGAAAGAAAGCTACCGGTCCGATTCACGCAAGCCTGAAGTGGAGCCCGGTACCATTGAGGATGACCAGGCGCGCCGGGATTTTACCATCAATACACTGGCCATTCGGCTGGGTGCAGCAGATAAAACCGAGATCATTGATCCCTTCGGGGGTTTAGGAGACCTGGCAAACCGCATTATCCGCACACCCCTTGAGCCGGCCCGCACATTCAGCGACGATCCGCTTCGGATGCTCCGCGCGATCAGGTTTGCGACCCAACTGGAATTTACGATCGAGGAAACAACCTGGCAGGGAATCAAAGATTCAGCAGAACGGATACGGATCATTTCGCAGGAGCGGATCACCGATGAGCTGAACAAGATCATCCTTGCCAAAAAACCATCCGTCGGTTTCGACATGCTATACCGGTGCGGGTTGCTGAAAATAATATTTCCGCAGATGGTAGACCTTGCCGGGGCCGAATACAAGGACGGGATGGGGCACAAGGATAATTTCTACCATACCCTGCAGGTGCTCGACAACCTCGCTGATAAATCAGGTAACCTCTGGCTCCGCTGGGCGGCTATCCTGCATGATATCGCCAAACCGGCGACCAAAAAATTTGAGGAGGGTCATGGCTGGACCTTTCATGGTCATGAAGTGGTGGGCGCACGCATGGTCCCCAAAATCTTTACCCGCTTCAAGCTGCCCCTGCACGAAGAAATGCGGTTTGTGAAAAAGATGGTGGAACTGCACCTGCGGCCCATCAGCCTCACAAAAGAGAATATCACGGACTCTGCCATCCGCAGGCTCCTGTTTGACGCGGGGGATGATTTTGAATCCCTGATGATACTTTGTGAGGCGGATATCACTTCAAAAAACAAGCAAAAAGTAAAAAGGTACCTGGAAAATTTCCAGCTGGTTCGCCAGCGTTGCCGGGAAGTGGAGGAGTCGGATCATGTGCGTAACTGGCAGCCCCCTGTAACCGGAGAGATCATCATGAATACTTTCGGGCTGGCTCCTTCCAAACCCGTCGGGATCATCAAGGACGCCCTGAAGGATGCCATGCTCGACGGGGTCATTCCCAATACCTATGAGGCCGCTTATGAGTTTATGCTTCAAAAAGGGAGGGAAATGGGACTTGAACCCAAAAAACAGTAGCCCTGCCGGGGGTTATAAAGATGAACCCGTAAATTTGCATATGGCCATTTTAAAGTTCAGGGTATATTTTGAAGAGGATGAAAGCACCTACCGGGATGTGGTGATCCGCCATACACAATCGTTCCAAGACCTGCATGAAACAATCCTGAAGGGATACGAGTTTGACAACAAGCATAAAGCCACTTTTTACCGGAGCAATGACCACTGGCAGAGGGGTCGTGAGATTTCGCTTGAACATTATGACAAAGAGTACAAGGCGCCGCCCCTGATCATGGCAGAAACCCCGATCGGCTCGGAGATCCGGGATCCGAATCAGCGGTTTATCTATCAATATGATTTTAACAAGAACTGGACCTTCCTGGTGGAACTGATCAATGTTTCAAAAGAGGAAAACCCTAAGATCGATTATCCCTCCATATCCAGGACGGAGGGCATTGCTCCCAGCCAGTACGGCACCAAAGGCCTCCTGGGCGAAAAATTCGCCGATGTGGAGGAAAAATATGATCTCTCACAGGTGGGTGAAGGGTTTGCCGAAAAAGACGAGGAAGGGGAGGATGTGGGACATGGTGACGAAAGTACACCAGGGGAGGATGAGGAAGCCTGAGGAAAGCTTGAGATTTGCAGGTGCAGAGTTAATTGTTTCCTGATCATATTCAAATAAGTCCTGAATTTCTTTTGCCTGGAAATTTTTAATAAAAGTCTATTCATTTACTCGACGCTCTCAGCTAATAGATAATATTACCCTCTTGAGCAAACACGTTCTCCTGATCATGGGCCCCACCGCAGTGGGTAAAACCAGCCTCGCCATTTCACTGGCTAAACATTTCCAAACTTCCGTCATCTCGGCCGACAGCCGGCAATGTTTCCGGGAACTGAAGATCGGCGTGGCTCGTCCTTCCGGGTCGGAATTGCAGGGAATAAAGCATTATTTTATTGCTTCCCATTCCGTCCGGGAGGAAGTAACGGCTGTTACATTTGAACAATACGCCCTGGAAAAGGCGCATGAAATTTTCCGGGAAAAAGATATACTGGTGATGGCTGGAGGAACGGGTCTGTATATTAAAGCTTTCTGCGAGGGTCTGGACGAGATCCCGGATATCCGTCCCGGTATCCGGGAAAGGATCGCTGCCGGGTATGAGAAGAAAGGATTGGATTGGCTGCAAACAGAAATTCGCAAAAAAGATCCTGAATTCTTTTCATTAGGGGAAATTCAAAACCCGCAACGGATGATGCGGGCCCTGGAAGTGATAGAGTCAACCGGAAAATCCATACTTGCTTTCCGAAAAGGGGAAAAGGCAAAGCGAAATTTCAATGTCATTAAGATCGGTATTGAGCTTCCCCGGGACCTTTTGAACCAACGAATAGATGCCCGCGTGGATTCCATGATGGAGGCAGGTTTGCTTGAAGAGGTAAGATCCCTGCTGCCATACCGGGATGCCAATGCGCTCCAAACCGTGGGATATGCCGAATTATTCGATCATCTCGACGGGAAAATATCACTTGAGACCGCGGTAGCCGAAATAAAAACCCATACCCGACAATATGCCAAACGCCAGATGACCTGGTTCAAACGGGATCCATCCGTCACCTGGTATGATCCGGGTGATACGGAAAAGATATTACGTGATGTGGCCTTGGTTACCGGAATCTGAAGCCAGTTTAAAAAGCTTTTTTATCGTCCTTTTTATTGCCTCCTGCATTTTTCACATATTTGTCGAGCCAGGCCAGTTGCTCATATAGCAGGTGCAAAAGATTCTCCCGCCCGGAATAGCCATGGCTTTCATAGGGAAGGCTCAGGTATTTCACAGTTCCGCCATGGCCCTTGATGGCATTGAACATCCGTTCGCTTTGGATGGGGAAGGTGCCCATATTATTGTCCATTTCTCCGTGAACGAGTAACAACGGGGTTTTTATTTTATCTGCATAACTGAACGGGCTCATCTTGTTATAGAGGTTGGGGTCCTGCCAGTAAGTTCGGTCCTCATTTTGAAACCCGAAAGGAGTCAGGCTCCGGTTATAGGCCCCGCTTCGGGCGATACCGGCTTTGAATAGTTTTGTATGCGCCAGCAGGTTGGCGGTCATAAAGGCACCATAGCTATGTCCGGCCACGGCCATCCGGTTCCGGTCGCCCACCCCAAGTGAATCCAGTATGTTGATGGCCGCTTCGGCATTCATGACAAGCTGCTCCACAAAATTGTCATTGGGCTTCTTATCCTTCCCCGTCGCCACAATCGGCATTTCTGCATTGTTTAGGATCGCATACCCCTGGGTTACATAAACGACCGGGGAACCGCCGCCGATCAGTGTGAAACGGTGTTCACTTCCCCGCACTTGCGCCGCATCTGCAGCGGAATTGTATTCGGCGGGATAGGCCCAGATGAGAACGGGCAGTTTTCCGTCCCGATCTTTGTTATATCCTTTCGGCAGGTACAAGTCGCCTGTGAGATCCACTCCATCCGCCCTCTTGTATTTTATCTTTTCCTTGGTGACCCCTTCCATTTGCGGATAGGGATTCCGGAATGAAGTCAGCTGCAGGTCTGCAATTCGGAGTTTCAGGTTCTTGAGCCAGTAATTGGGCATTTCCTTTTCCGATTCTTTCCGGGTGATGAACGTAAGCTTTTCGGGATCCAGCATTTTGACAAGGGATTCAAAATATCCTTCTGGGCAACGCCACAGAGTGTCGGCCACCTTGCGATGGATGTCATAGCTCATAAAATAAGGAAGGTCTCCCTTGGGAGAGCTGCCGGTGGAATTATTAAAGAGGATCTTGTTCCCATTGTCTATCGTCACCAGTACATTCCTTCCGTATTTGTTTGGGGCGGTTAAAGGTTGGCCCGGGTTACCGTATGCATCGGTGGTATTCCTGGTGATCAGTTTTTCCAGGTCGCCGGTAGCAGGATTGAAGCGGTCGATTTGCATCAGCTGCCTGCTGCGGAATCCTTCCATTACAATGGCCAGGTTGCCATCGCCCCAGGTAACGCCATTATACCGCATTTTGGTCCGGAACAATTCAACGGAACGGGTATTAAAGGGTGCGGGAAGGGCGTAGATCGCGTCGCGGTATTCCACATTTTTTTTGATCATTCCGCTGTCGAGGGGCATGCACCAGATCACGGTCGCAGGTTCGTCATCCCGCCATTCAAATCCGCGGGGAACCATCTGCACGTTGTCATATCCCGCCGGAGCGGTTTCCGCGGATGGCAGTTCGGACAGTTGTTTCACCACCCGGCCGGTCATGTCGGTGATGACCACATCGGAGGGGAATCCATTGGCCGGTACTGTATATGAAAAAGGTTTTTTCAGGGTACGGACCAGCATGTATTTTTTATCTGGAGACACTGTTTGGCTGCTGTAAATGGCAGGTGGTCCGATCTTGGTCTCCACCCCGTTCACATTTTTGACGAGTTGGGTGGTTGCATAAAAGGCAAATAGTTCCTCATCATAAGGTGATTTGATCAAATCCTGGTAGGTCGGACGGGGAGAAGCTTTTCCATAGTTTTCCTGCACCGTTGGGCCCTTGGGCATCGGTGGTTTGGCCGGAGCCGCAGAAGCAGGGCGTAGTACGGTCCGGTATAACAGGGTCTGTGCATCGTACCAGTCAACGGCACTGCTGATGGTGTTCAGTGCGGTCTTGTTTACTTTGGAAGCTTTCAGAGTGGCCAGATCGATCACGTAAAGATCAACCCGCGTGGAAGTGGTCTGCGTGAAAGCAATTTTTTTATTATCCGGGCTCCAGGTAAACCCGGAAGCAAACAATGGATTGGGCAACCCTGAAATTTTCATCTCTTTACCCGTAGCAATGTTTTTAAGAGAGATACCGTTGATAAAAGTTTGCCTGCTCGGTGTGAAATTGGCAGGGTTGATCCGCAACCCCGCGATCTTTAGTTCGGGCCGGGCCAGTTCTTCAACTGAAGGGTAACTGCTCCGGTCCATCAGCAGCATCCATTCCCCCTTGTCATCAATGCTTACGACCGGGGCTGTTTTGGCCTTCAGCATATCAGCAATGTCTTTGGGCGGAAGTTTATATGAAATATCATCCTGTGCCCACAAAGGAGCCATTTGGAATAAAAATAAAAGGGCGGTGATAGTACGCATGATTCTGGGTAACATATATTCTGTTTTTTATAATATGTATAGTCAAAAATGAAAGATAATTATTACAGATAAAACGGGCACTTGATTTCTGGGCACAAACTCCGGCCCAAACTTTTATTTCACATAAACCACTCCGCTTTTCATGACCAGCCGGGTATTCCGGATCGATGAGATCCGGGAGGACGGATCGCCTTCGACAGCAATAAGGTCGGCAAATAGCCCGCTTCGGACACGACCAATCTTATTGCCATATCCGAATATATCCGCATTGATGGAAGTGGCGGAACGCAGCACATCGATCGGTTTCATTCCATAGTCCGCCATCATCTCCATTTCACGTGCATTGTCTCCATGGGTGTATACGCCAACATCACCCCCCATGCAAATTGTTACACCCGCCTGAAGAGCCAGCCGGAAAGATTCCCGCTTGGCCCGGATCCTTTCGGGCGCTGGCTCCACGCCTTTTTTCCAGCCCTTGTATTGCATCACTGCATCACCCGCGGCCAGGGTGGGACAAAGCGCCACCCCCTTTTCTTTCATCAGGGCAAAGACTTCCAGTGTGCCTTCATCGCCGTGTTCGATCGTGGATACGCCTGCCATAACCGCACGTCGAATTCCTTCGGGCGTGGCTGCATGCGCCACAACCGGGCGACCGCTGTTATTCGTGATGGCAGTGATCAGTTTCAGTTCTTCTTCAGTAAAGGCCGGGAGGGTTTCGCCGGACGGACCATACCGGAAATCCGCATACACTTTGATCAGGTCGGCACCATGAGCGATCTGTGACCGGACTGCGCGGGCAATTTCATCGGGTCCTGAAACTTCTTCGGCGCCCTGGGGCAGATCCGTTTCGGGACTTTCACTTTTCGGACCATAGGCGCCTTTGGCCACAATGGCCCGGGTGGCCACGATCATCCGGGGGCCCGGAACAACCCCTTTTTCAATAGCTTTTTTCAAGCCGGCATCATGGTACATGGCACCTTCAGTACCAAGATCCCTTACGGTGGTAAAACCCGCGAATAGGGTGGCCCTGGCATGGTTGACCGCCCGGGCTGTTCTTTCCGCCCAGGACTCTTTCAATACCTGGTCGTCCCAGGATGTTTCATTATACGGATGCAGAAATAAATGAGAATGACCTTCTATCAGACCCGGGAGAAGGGTCGTGCCTCGCAGCTCGATCGTTTGTGTACCGGCCGGCAATTGGAAGTTCAAAGGCCCGGCCTGCTCTATCATATCATTTTTCACCAGGACAACCCACCCGGTTTGCATTTGCTCCCCGTCAAAAACCCGGTCGGGTTTCAGCAGGATATACCGGTCGGAAGACTGCCCGGAAAGTCTGCAGAAGAAAAGCAGGGATAAAAAGAACAGGGATTGTTTTTTCATGATTAAGTTGTATAAACTATGACAGCGAAATCCGGTCTTCCTGTTCCACAAAGAAAACGTCTTTGATTGCTGTTTGCCTGTGGAAGATCTGCATGAGTCAGGATTCTGTAATAATTGGCAAAAAGAGTTGGCTGTTCCGGTTCCGGCTTCTATATTTGTAAGGTAATGAAAAAACAACAGAATAATACATGGTGGTGGTATACAACCCGACCGGGGCTGTAGTGTCATACCTGTATGATCTTATTATAGAATAGCCCCGACAGTGTTCGGGGCTTTTTTATGGAAAACGGGCTGTAAGAATTTTGAATTATGCGAAAAATCGAGATCACAACCACCTGCCGGAGTATGCTGGCCGATGTATTCACCCCGGTGAGTATCTACCTCCGTCTTCGGGATAAATACCGGGATACCATCCTCCTGGAAAGCACAGACCATCATTCTTCTGAGAACAGTTGGTCCTTTATCGGGGTGAACGCGATCGGCGGTATAGAAATCGGGCAGGGGAAAGCCGTTGAATTCAAACTCCCGGGCCGAAATCCAGAAAAGATCGCACTGAGCGGAGCCCCGGATGTACCCGGGCTGCTCTGGGAATTTATGCAACGATTTGAAGTGCGGAGCGAAGGGGTGAAAGAGGAGCGTTTTGCGCAGGGATTATTCGGATATACGAGCTATGATGCGGTACGGTACTTTGAAAATATTTCACTCCGGTCTGCTGAAACCCTTCAGGATCCGCCCATTCCCGGGGTTCGATACAGGCTGTACCAGTATGTGATCGCTATCGATCATTTTCGGGATGCATTATTCATCTGTGAAAACCGGGTGCCCGGACTGGAAAGCGATGTCGCGGCCATTGAATCCCTGATCAGGAGCCGGGATGTGCCAGTGTATCCCTTTGCCCCGAAGGGAGCGGAATCCTCCAACATGACAGACGGGGAATATATGGAGATGGTGAAAAAGGGTATCGCTTCCTGTCACCGGGGAGATGTGTTTCAGATTGTCCTCAGCCGGCGGTTTCAGCGGTCCTTCACGGGAGATGAGTTTAATGTTTACCGGGCCCTTCGCAGTATCAATCCCTCGCCCTATCTGTTTTTCTTTGATTATGGTGACTATAAACTGATGGGTTCTTCTCCGGAAGCCCAGCTCCAGATCCGGGGCGGGAAAGCCGAGCTCTTGTGCCCGCTCCAAATAACGTTGGTAGACGGGTCCGTCAAGAGTCGGTTTGCGAGACAGAATCCACAGATACCGGCGGTCCGGTGTGCCGACCATCGCAACCTGATAGTCCGGATCAAGCGCGATGATCCAATAGTTGCCCTCGCGCGACGAACCAAACAAGCGCGCAAAGAAATTGTCGAAGACGACGGTCAGCCGCGCGTTGGTCTTGGGATCGACCACCGTGGCCACCCCGTCGGCCTGATCGAGTCCGCCTGTATCCGTGACACACTCGTTATGCACGCCGATCGTGCCGTCCGGCCGACTCGTATACACCGCTTTCGAATCGACGCAATGCCGTTGGAACCACATCGGCAGCCGCGCAATCTCGTACCAGGTTCCGGTATAGCGGTTCAGCTCAACCGATGGCACGGTGGTAAGCGGCG
>JBMSNP010000063.1:0-17708 GCA_049421765.1 Chitinophagaceae bacterium | reverse complement strand
CACCTGCTCCATGAGCTGGAAAGCCCTTTCATTGACGCGGAAATCAGCAAAATGAAGCAGCCCGTCGGCATCCAGGATCCCGACCAGGTCGACCGTATCAAAATCCAATCCTTTCACAACCATCTGCGTACCCACCAAAATATCGATCCGGTTTTGCTCAAACTGCTGGATCAGCATATCGTGGGCATTTTTACCCCGTACCGTGTCGATATCCATACGGGCAACTTTGGCACCGGGAAATATTTCCCCGAGTTGCTCCTCAATTTTTTCGGTGCCAAAATTCCGCTGGACAAATTTGTCACTCCCACAGGCGGCACAACTATGGACTGGCGGATAAGTGGTGCCGCAATAATGACAAATGAGTTTGTTACTCAGTTTATGATAGGTGAGAGACACATCACAATTCCTGCACTGGGGAATCCAACCGCACACTCCGCAAACCTGGTAGGGCGAATACCCCCTCCTGTTCTGGAAAAGGATCACCTGTTTGCCACGGGCCAGTACTTCATTTACCGCCTGAACCAGCGGAGGGGATAACATCACTTTGGATCTGTCCTTTTGCGGCACTTTACGGGTGTCTACAAAATCGATGGGAGGCAGTTTCAGATCTCCGAAACGCTGAAGCAATTCCACGAAACCATATTTGCCCGTACTGGCATTAAAATAACTTTCCACCGAAGGGGTACCACTTCCCAAAAGGGTTCTTGCCGAAAACAACGAGGCCAGGTAGATGGCTGCGTCGCGCCCGTGATAGCGGGGTGCCGGTTCCTGTTGCTTATAGGAAGGATCATGCTCTTCGTCACAGATCACAAGCCCCAGGTCCTGGTAGGGCAGGAATACGGAAGAACGGGCACCCAGGATCACTTTTATTTCACCGCTGCGAACCTTGTTCCAGATTTCCACCCGTTCATTCTGTGAAAATTTGGAATGATAGATGCCGATATAACCGCCGAAATGTTTCTGAAGCCTGCGGATCACCTGGGAAGTGAGCGCGATCTCGGGGAGCATATATAGTACCTGCTTCCCCTGCCGGATATATTGCTCAATCAGCCGGATATAGATATGGGTCTTCCCGCTGGAGGTTACCCCGTGTAGCAGGCAAACCGGTTTTTCCGTCAAACCGGCGCTGACCTGTTCAAACGCGGTTTGCTGTATTGGTGTAAGCTCAAAGTCAATATGCACTTCACGGGGCAGATAACGGATCCGGTCCACCACCCTTTTTTCCGAACGGAGAATATTTTTTTCGATCAGTCCTTTCAGTTGGGCATCCGATGCCCCCGATTTTTTCAGCAGGGCGGTTCGGGTAACCTCCCCGATTGTCCGGCTCAGGTGCAGGTAAGCCAGGAGCAGTTCCATCTGCCGGGGAGCCCTTGACCAGTTGTTGAGCAGGTCGGCAAGCTTGTCTTCGTTGTGATATTCCGGGCTGAGAACGATATAAGTCTCTTTCTTGGGTGTATAAGTTTCCTTTAAAGCTTCCCAGACAAAACAAACCTTTTTCTGGATCAGCCGGTTGATGACGGGGTAAACATGTGAGGAATCCAGCAGTTGCTGTACTTCACCCAGGCTGAGTTCCCTTTTCAAAAGCAGGGCCTCGCCCACGAGGTATTCGTCGTGGTCGAGAGCGGAAAAATCATCCCCGTATTCATCATTGAAGACCAGGATGGTTTCGCTGGATAATTTGAAGTGCGCCGGCAGGGCAGCCGCCATCACTTCACCCTCGCTGCACATATAATAAGAAGCGATCCATTCCCATAACCGGAGCTGTTCTTCATACACCACCGGTTCTGGGTCCAGGATATTCAGGATATCCTTCGTTTCCACGAATTCGGGTTTTTGTTCCGTCAGTCGCTTGACCACCCCCGCATATTTCCGGGTCCTGCCCAGGTTCACTTCCACCCGGCATCCGGGTTGCACCGCATCCTGCAGGTGCACCGGGACCGACCAGGTGTAATTCCTGGGGAGGGCGGCTGGTATGATCACTTCAGCATATATAGGGAGAGAATTGTTCAATACTCAATGTTCAGTTTGTAATTTTTAACGATAAAGATCTAAACAATATTCAGTCTGCCGGTTTTCTCCATGCGGCATTGTATTCGATTAGTTTAGCTTCCATGATCGCATATACCTCATCCTTTAACCTGCCCACATCCTCGAGGGTATAACCCGTTACCTGTACTTCAGGCAGGTACAGGATTCGGCTGATCCCGGGCGTCAGTGAAAACAGGCTCCGGTAATGCATCCTGCGATATGCGTCGAGGAATAGCACCGGCTTTACCGGAGTCTGGGTTTCAATCGCTACACGGAAGGCCCCTTCATAAAAATTTTTGAGCGGGGTCGTTCCCATATTGAAAGTGCCTTCCGGAAACACCACGACTGAGATTCCCTTGCTGATCAGTGATTTCAGGATCCGGACACTATACGCCCGGTTTTGCGGGCTGCTTCGGTCCACTGTCACAATCGCTTTCCGGTAAATAAACCCGAAAACGGGAACCCGGCTCATCTCCACTTTTCCCAATGGACGGACCGGTCTTCGAAATGCTTTTGGTATGATGGCGGCATCCAGGTAGGAAATATGGTTACAAACAAAGATAAAAGCCCGGTTCCGGTCGGGTGGTGCCTCATAGATCCGTTTGTGGTAGATTCCAATCAACGGAAACCAGCAGTCGGCCCATAACATACAGAGCCTGAAGATGGCGTTCCCGCCGCGGATCCGACCGAAAAATCCGGCGATCACCACAAAGGGAAATATAAGCAGCATGATCGCCACAAATGTGAGAAAGGCATAGATACTAAATATCCACTGGAGGGGTTTCAGTACAACCTTCATCAGTTCCTGTTTTTGTATTTATCATCGTCCCCTGGACAATCGCACGCAAACTCGGTTTCCAGATCTATCACCGTAACCACCACTGTCTTCTCATTACACTGTGCAAATATGATCCTGACCCGCTGGTCATCGTGTGTAATACCCTCCAATGCATACCGGGGACAACGAGCATTTTTAAGATCACTTTTCCTGTAATTGATCTTCCCATCCCGCATGATCTCCTCCACCTCCGTTTTGGAGATCCTGCGACATTGCATACGGCAGCTGGCATGCTGGCTGTATTCCAGGAAAGAAGTCCGTCGGTCAAAACCGCGGTCGCGGTTGACCGTTTTCGAGGCGGGATTGCGGGTATCTGTAACCTGTGGTTTGGGAGCCGGCTCATCAGAATGCCTGCACTGCCGGATGACAATCAATGCCACCAGCATGAGGAGGATCAGGATATAAGGAGCCCATTTTTTGTTCACGCTCAAATATTTCGATAAAAATACAGGATTGCGGGCGACGGCAAGACCCTGCCCCACCAAGTTTCTCCTTTAAACCTAGCACATTATGGTGTAATTTTGCGCCCTTATGGCTGAATCCCGGACAGTAGCTTTTCATACCCTTGGTTGCAAGCTTAACTTTTCAGAAACTTCTTCTCTTTCCCGCCTGCTGGAAAATGAAGGATTTGAAAAGACCGAGTTTGACGACCTGGCCGATGTGTATGTGATCAACACCTGCTCCGTAACCGATAATGCAGATAAAGAATGCCGGCAGATCGTACGCCGGATCCAAAGAAAAGCGCCCGAAAGCCTGGTCGTGATCACAGGTTGTTACGCACAGCTCAAACCCCGCGAGATTTCAGAGATACCGGGTGTGGACCTGGTACTTGGGGCAGCCGAAAAATTCAATATCGCCCGGCATATACGTGAATTGGCCAAGGGCGATTCCGCGAAGATCTGCTCCTGCGATGTTGACGAGGTAACCGAATTCCATTCTTCATGGTCTGTCAATGACCGTACCCGTACTTTCCTGAAAGTGCAGGACGGTTGTGATTATAATTGTTCCTTTTGCACCATCCCCATGGCCCGGGGCAAAAGCAGGAGTGATACAATCGCCAACGCGGTGCGTAATGCCAGCGAACTGGCGGCTTCGGGGGTCAGGGAGATCGTACTTACGGGGGTAAACCTCGGGGATTTCCGTTCCCCTGCCCTCCCTGAAACCGGAACCGGACAGGTTAAAAAAGAAGATTTCTTCAGCCTTATCCAGGCACTGGAACAGGTTGAGGGGATCGACCGGTTCAGGATTTCCAGTATTGAACCCAACCTGCTGACCAACGAGATCATCGAATTCGTGGCTAACAGCGACCGGTTTATGCCGCATTTCCACATCCCCCTGCAAAGTGGCAGCAACCGGATCCTGGGGGCCATGCGCCGCAGGTACAAAAGGGAGCTGTATGCCGAGCGGGTCAGCCTGATCAAAAAGCTGATGCCACACTGCGCCATCGGGGTGGATGTGATCGTGGGATTTCCCGGGGAAACGGATACTGAATTCCGCGAAACCTTTGACTTTCTCCATGCTCTTGATATCTCATATCTGCATGTCTTCACTTATTCTGAAAGGGACAACACCCATGCGCTTACATTAAAACCTGTGGTACCCGTCCGGGTACGGCATGAACGGAACAAATCCCTTCGCAATCTCTCGTATATGAAGATGCAGTATTTTATCGGGCAACATACCGGCCAAACCCGCAAGGTCCTGTTTGAAGGGCATGAGAAAAACGGGATGATGGAAGGCTATACCGACAATTATATCCGGATCAGTACTCCATTCCGGGCCGAATGGGCAAACCAAATAGTTGACTGGAAGATCTGACCCGTCTATTGAACCAATTCTAATAATCGATGCCAAACAGCGAGAAACTTGCCCACCGGGAAGGATTGGGGTATTTTTTCCGGGTATCAATTTGCGCCAGACGCAACGGCTCGGCAGGGCAAAAAAGGGTCTTTTTATCCAGGTAGTACAGGAATCGGTTCATCAGGTAAGCTGTCGCTTCATCATCCACATTCCATAGACTCATAATCACATGATTGCTCCCCGCCAGCAGGAAGGAACGGGCCAGGCCTGCCACCCCTGCTTCCATGGATTTGCCGAGACCGGTCTGGCAAGCCGAAAGGATCACCATTTCAGGAAACTGCCGGTAATCTTTCCGGATGTCCATTATATTCTTTGCCGTCAGATAGGGATCATTTCCGCTGAGGACCAGGAAGCTTTTTTTCATGGGTTCGTCCGCGTCCGCAATTCCGTGTGTGGCAAAATAGGCTACATCGGATTCTCCCAGGTATTTAAGGATACTGTCCTTGACGGCAGCCTGGCCTTCAAAAAGCCTGTAGTTTTTTGCAAAAGGAATCGCGTTGGAAATCTCTTTTTTCGCGCCGGGCAAATCGGGGAATACAAAATCAGATTGTTTCGGATAAGCCGGATTGCTGACAAAAAGCGGGTTGTTCAGTGTAAATCTTGTGGAATCCAGGGCCCTGAATGATTCATTTTCGTCAAACTGCTGTGATATATCTCCATGCCATCTTGTAACTGCCTTGAGTGTTTTTACCCGGAGACCGATCAGATCGATGATACCCGGCACGATGGTGAAACTGCATTGGTCGATCAGCATCCTGCCGGGGGAGGCCGTTGCCAGAAGATGAAAGGGAAGGGTGCCGATGTTCAGGGCCGGAATGATCAACAGGTGTTTGTATGAAGCATTAAATGCCCGGGGCAGCAAAAGACGGGTAGCCTTTTCCACCAGTATATCGTAATTGATTCCCCTGGTTGGAGGAGGTGGTTTGATGATGACTCCTCTTTTTCGGGGCATCCGGTTATCCGAAGAAGCATACAATCCAAGAACATGGTTAAAATCCGTACTAAGTTGCAAAAGGTCTTCCCGTTTAATCGGAATAGATTCTTTCTCCAGGACCGATCCCGGGCTAAAAAAAACTCGCAGCAGGGTATCGTTGCTAAAAAAATAAAACAGGATACCTATACCCCGGTTAGCGGGGTATAATTTTCCCAACAGCCCGGCAAAATTTTCATTTGATGTAATATTATTCCCCTTGTAAATTTTTAATAACTCATCAATTTCCTCCCGGGGGACACCCCTGACCGCGAGCAATGAAGCCATTTGCTCGCCATAGATCCTGTATATGGAAGTGTCTCCCGGGCCACCGGGACGCTGGGCCCTGGCGGAGCCGTGCAAAACCAGGAAAGTAGCCAGGATTATATATATATAATGTCTCATGTTTTCTGTTTCAGCAGGGATGTAAAACTAAGTGTTATCCTTAAACCGGTTAAAGCAGTTCCGGTTTTCATGTTCATAATTGCAGAATTGTTAATTTCACCCGCTATACCCAGTTCCGGGTATGCCGGCAAACCCGGATTCTCATTATTTTACATCATAAAATAAATCTTTCCCCCACCAAAAAATAACCAGCTGATGAAAAAAATCATACTGACCATCTTACTTTTTTGCGGTACCCTGGCTGGTTTGCAGGCCCAGCAAAAAAGGGCCCTGATCATTGCCATTGGCGATTATCCCGACCCGGACAAAAACGGCTGGCGCCAGATCAACGCGATCAATGACGTGCCCCTGGTGAAAGAGGCCCTGCTCAAGCAACAATTTCCCGAAAACAACATACATGTCATCACCGATGAAATGGCAACCCGGAAAGGAATTGAGAATGCGCTCGACAAACTTATCCAGGCCAGCGGCCCGGGGGATGTGGTGGTGATCCATGTATCCTCCCATGGTCAGCAGATCGAGGACGACAATGAAAATGAGGAAATGGACGGGTTGGATGAGTGCATCGTACCTTATGGTGCGGTTTATTCGATTGATAAAAGTATATTCAATAAGGTTTCTGAAGGATACCTGCGGGATGATGTTTTCGGGGAGAAGATCACACAACTGCGGAATAAACTGGGAAGCAAAGGGGATGTATTGGTAACCCTGGACGCCTGTCATTCCGGAAGCGGTACCCGCGGCGGGGTGGCCCTCGCCCGGGGCAACAACAGTCCCATGGTCAGTGACGCTTTCGCTAAGAAAAAACTTCCGGCCAAGGATGCCGCAGGCGTGTTCAAGGAAAATACACGTACGCGGTTAAAAACAGATGCCGCCACCTATGTGGTTCTTTCAGGCGCCCAGGCCCAGGAACTTAATTTTGAATGTCTCGATGACCAGAACAGACCGGTGGGCTCCCTTTCATACGCTTTCAGCAAAGCAATATCCAGCCTGGACGGAAAGATTACATACAGAAGCCTCTTCGCCCAGATCGAAGAAGTGATGCGGGAAAAAGCACCCAAGCAAAAACCCGTTTTGGAGGGGGATGGTATTGACCGGGAGTTATTCGGTGGAAAGTATCAGCGACAGCAGCCCTATATCACAGTCAATGCGACCCAAAGTGACAGCAGGACTATATACCTGAAGGGGGGAACCGTTTCGGGTGCCACGGTTGGATCGACTGTGAGTTTCTACCCTGCAGGAACCAACAGCACAGCCGGGAATAACCCGATTGCCAAAGGAACGGTTGTATCTGCCGGCAATTTCACCGCTGCAGTCAAACTGGAGAAAGAAAATGCTGCATTGCTTAAAAAACTGCCCTGGGCATTTGTTACCGAAACCGTATATGGCAATAATAAAATAAAACTCGGGCTGGATTCCCTGGGTGCTGCTGAAAAACAGCAGGTAACAGGTGCGCTCAGTGATTTTCAATTGGTTGACATCAATTCAAAATGCGAAGTTTATATCGGCAGATCCGAAAACGGAAACGGATGGGCACTTCGTTATGCAAATACCGGTTCGGTATTCGCCGACGACCTGGACCTGGGCAATACCGAGGAACTCCGGGACCTCATGAAAAAATATGATCGTTTTCGCTACCTGCAGAATCTGAAATTCTCGGAACGGGGGCTCTCGGCGAAAGTGGAACTGGTGTTCCTTGATGAAAGTGGAAATATCGATCTGGCCAAAATGAACAGCCGGATGAAATTCGGAAGAATGGAACTTAGAGTGGGTGATGAAGTATACCTGAAGATCACCAATACCGGGGTTAAAAAATTTTATATCAACATCGTAGACATACAACCCGACGGCAAGATCAATCCCGTTATTCCCAATAAAGATCTACGCGACATCAACAACAACCCGGCCCCGATTCGTTGGGAGCAATGCACGGTCAACAAGGGGGACTCCCTCTTTTTCCGCGACCTTTCGATCACCATCGGGCCGCCGCTTGGTGAAGAAACTTTCAAGGTTTTTCTTTCTTCTGATCCGCTTGACCTCGAAGAAATGCTCACCTCCAACTCTACCAACAACAGCCAGAGCCGCGGGGTGCTTAATAACCTGGCCAAGATATTCAAAGATTCAAAAGTAAGCGCCACCGGAACCCGGGGAGGTGAAGGAAAAATCAATACAGCTCAAAACGGGACGATATTTGGAAAAGAAAAAAGAAACCAGTTGAATCCCTGTCGTTACCCGGCGGGGATTTTTTTAGGAAAAGCCTGGCAAAGGTTCCGGCCGGTGTTGTAATCTTTCGCATCTGGCGGTATCATACCGGTCGGGGAACTGGAATATCAAACTCAAACGGCCGCCAACTTTACCAAAAGAGTGGAACGTACTGGGCTCGAACCAGTGACCTCTGCTCTGTCAAAGCAGCGCTCTGAACCAACTGAGCTAACGTTCCTTTAAATCCGCCGGACTGTTCAAAAAACCTTTTCGGGGGGTGTAAAAATAAGGGATTTGCGCAATAAAAGAGGCTGCCGGAACGGGCAGCCTCTTTTCAATATCGGCAAGTCTGGTTTATCGTTGCTTTACAAACCGTTCGACCATCAATTTGGGACTGGTGGCCGTGGATACCTGCAATATATATACCCCGGAAGCCAGTTTATCCAGGTTCAGTGTGGTTCGGCTCAATCCGGCCAGCAGGGTTGTTTCAGACTGGAGCATTTTCCGTCCCTTGCTGTCAAACACGGTAAATGTTACCGGCGTATCAGCGGAAAGATCCAGCACTACATTGAGCCGGTTATTTGCGGGGTTCGGGTATATCCCTGTCCGTGGTCTTGGAATGGCTTCGCTTCTTACCGCGAAAGGCGAGAAAGTATTGACCCCGGAGATTGTCTGGCTGTAAGGATCTGTACCGGATGCCGGTGATTCAGGCCCTGCCAGCCAGGCTGTTCCGTTATGACGGATTACATAACTGCGGTTGCGCTGGAAGCCCGTAAGTTCCTGGGTTCCGGTCCACTGGAAGGATAAGGTCACCTGGCTTCCTCCGGCAGTGGCCTCGTTGATTATCCAGGTTCTGTCCACGATATTATTCATATAAGTAGCCCCGGAAATACCATTTACAAACACACCTGTTCGGCAACTGACTGTGAAATTGTCAGTAACATGGCCCGCAGTTGCCGAAAGGGTTACCGGGTTGTAAGTAGATGCATTTGCTCCAACTGGAATGGTGCGGGAATTACCGGCTGCAAGGGCCAGTACAATCACATTCCCGCTTCCGTTGGTAACAATATGTGATCCCGGAGAGCCACCAGAGCCGGATGAAAGCGAAATATTGTTCGATCCCAGTGTGATATTTCCGGCAGTAAGCGTGAGTACACCTGTTACCGAAGCGTTCCCGGCCAGGTTTACACCACCTGTTCCGTTCATCGTGGCATTGAGTGCAATAAAGGCCGGGATCGACTGTGGGGAAGATCCGCGGAAAGCCAGGCTGCCCGCAGTTGCGTTGAATATCCCGTTATTTATTAAATCC
The DNA here is from genome assembly GCA_049421765.1 of Chitinophagaceae bacterium. Lineage (GTDB taxonomy): Bacteria > Bacteroidota > Bacteroidia > Chitinophagales > Chitinophagaceae > JJ008. Next base: position 8,096 of record JBMSNP010000063.1, on the reverse strand, counting down.
CCGTAAATATTCAATATACCGGCATTCCCGATGGTAAGGGTCGCCCCCGCATTAATCGTGATCTGCCTGGCATTTCCTGTACCACTACTCAGTATGGGCATGTTCGGTGCACCGACCGGAATCAACACATCCGTACCGGCTCCCGGAATTCCGCCACACCAGTTGCTGGCTGTGTTCCAGTCACTGCTGGTCACTCCTATCCAGGACCCGGTTTGGGTGACAGTCAGTACTGCGGTATTCGAAGTAAGTGTGCCGCAGGCTCCGGTTACCACCACATCGTAAGATCCGGCATCGCCTGAAACAACATTGTTCAGCGTCAGTGTGGCCGTAGTTGCACCCGGAATGTTAACTCCTCCCTTTCTCCACTGGTATGTCAAACCCGTGCCTGTTGCCGTAACGCTAAATATTACGGCGGTACCGCTGCAAACTGACCGGGATGCGGGGTGGACTATGATGGCAACAGACTCCTGCATGGTTAAAATCGCCGCGTCAGAAATTACATTCGGGCATGCACCCTGACCTCCGATCACAACCCGGTAAGACCCGCCATCGCTCAGTGCCAGGTTATTAATCGTATAAGCAGCTGCATTCGCACCCGGAATGTTCACGGTATTTTTCTGCCACTGGTAGGATGCGGCATTGGCAGCCGTAACACTGAATGTCACACTGGCACCGGTGCATTTGGTCTGAGAAACCGGTTGCACACTGATATTAACCGGCTGGCCTACCGCAATCGTGACAATATTCGAATAAGCCGTCGTGGGTCCCGTGTTACAGGTTACTTTCAACCGGTAATATGTGGTGGCTGTTATCGTGCCGGTGGTGGCTGAGGCCGGGTTTGTCTGACCGGTAAGGTCCGCCACATTGGAAACAAAATTGTCACTTGAATACTGCCACTGATATGACGAACCTGTTCCAACTGAATAACCGGTAGCAGTGATGGTTGCGGAACCGGAACTGCAGAAAACAGAAGTTCCGGAAACAACGGCCGTACCTCCGTTAGCGGAGGTACAGGCCGGCGGAACCCATTCATAGGCCCCGGGATCTGGGTTGGCGCTGCGGACTACCCCAAGGATATCGTCTGTTACGCCCACGGATGAAGTACCCATGATACTTCCGTCTGCCGGAATATAAGAAGGTGTATAATTACCTGCCGGAGGATTTACGAATTGCGGGTCCGCGAAAACTGAATTGAGATCATGACCCGTACCGGTTGTCCAGTCGTTGAATGTTACATAATTCGTACTCCCGACCTGCCCGTAGGTTTGGGTGCCCCCGGGGGCGTTTAGCCAGGTCACGTTATAATTACTGGTGAATGTCGAGGAAGCAGCTGCCACATCAATAATCCGCTTTACACCGGTGCCCCCACGGGTAACAACGAAAATATTATTTCGCATATCCGTTCCGGCCTGAGTGTTCAGGTTCGACATATTGATCGCGTTCGTATTTGATGTGCTGGCGCCGGTTGCATTATTCAGAACAATGGTGTTGTGATATATATTGACCGGACCGTTGACAGAATTATTCTGGATTCCATATTGAGCCCCGTCGTTATTCATCCCGTAAATCAGGTTGTTTTGTATTGTTCCTGAAGTGGGTGCGATGCTGGTGCCGCTCAGGTATACACCCCGGCTGATCGTGGGTGAGCCCGGCATTCCCAGGTGCAGGTCGAAAATCCGGTTCTTATCAAGCAGGAATCCGAGGGAGCCGGCTGGAATGGTGATGCCTGCGGGTGTGACGGCGTCAGATCCTGAATTGGACCGGTTAGGCCGGCGGATGATATTGGACCGAACGATCGCATTATTGGTATAAGAAAGATAAACACCGAATCCGTACCAGTCTAGGATGGTATTGTTTTCCACCCTGATGCGGGTGAGCGGCTGTGTCCAGTGTTCGCCGGAAAGCTGGATCCCGGAGTATCCCCCGATCACGGTGTTCCCGGTGATCACCACACTGTCCGATAAGGACCCGTCAAGCAACCAGTTCTGCCCCGATATAATGATCGGGAAGGCGCTTGAGACCGAATTGGTCGTGGATACGGTTACTGTATTTTCACGGATCACCAGTTTGGAAGCATTGTTGGTGATATGTATGCCGCGCCCCTGGTCCTGGTGCAGGCTTTGTACGACCAGTTTTTCCACGATCATGTATTCCACTCCGTTCAGTTGCAGGATATGGTCTGTTACCGCCACGGTGGGATTGAACTGTAACAACTGGTTGTTCCCGTTAAGTGTAACCCGGTTGCTGGCGCTTGTGCCGGGGATCGCGTTGAATACAACCTGCTCGGTGTAGGGACCGTTCGAGACATTGATCGTTACGGCTGTACAAACGCCGTATTGCGCGAGTGCATCAGCGGCCGATTGGAAGCTCTGGAAATTGGTGTTGCTTGCTGGTACAGCTCCGTTGATCGTCAGGGTTCCTTCATAACCTTTGCGAAAATCCAGATAGGTAAAACTGTCATTTGAAGGATTCGAATCCGGTCCGCCGTTCGGATTGGAACAGGTGGCCGTAAAATCATAATAGGTAGCCGGTGAAACGGGAATCGTACCCAAGGTTACGGTAGTGGAGTTACCCGAAGCCAGCGGGGGTCCGTTCCAGTTCACAGTTGCTTGTGCAACACCATTGACGGTCCAGTTGATCGTCACTGAATTCAGCGGATCGGCACCAGCGTTAGTAAGTATAAATTTCACATCAAGGGTGGCGGCGCAATGCGGGATAGGCGGCAGTACGTAATTGGTCATCGCAGCATCGGCAGATGGCGGTGCAAACTCATATGCACCCGGATCAGGAGATGCTCCCCGCGGAGCCCCGGTAATATCGGTCGTGATACCGGTACCTGTGACCGCCTGGTTGTTGATCACACCTGAAGTGGGAATGGGATTCGTGGGCGACTGGAAGTTGGGATCCGTTTGAAAACTGGCGGCATCCTGTGTGCTGGCAGCCTGCCAGTCGGCCAGGGTTGGGAAAAAAGTAGGGGGATTCGGGGAGGAGTTGATCTTGATCGCCGTATTTCCACCCGGTGTCCAGAAGACGTTGTAATTACTGTTTATGGCTGTGGTTACGGAACTGGTGGCTGCAAGCTGCAGCGCCCCGCTGTTCCCTGCTGCCGTTTGCGTAATGCTGAAAATATTATTTCGCAATATGGAATTGGTGTTGCTGAGTTCTTCCTTGAAACCGAGCAGGCTTCCCGAGGTCGGGTTTGCATCGTTGAAGGCAATGGTATTGAAATAAATCTCCGGTGCGCTGCCTGCGGTCCGGACCCTGATCCCCTCAATATTACCGGTTGTTGAACGGATATCATAGATCAGGTTGTTATATACTTTATGTCCGGTCCCTGCAAAGAGATAGATCCCTACAAAACTGCCGGCAGTCTGGGTCATCTTGATAAAGTTGTCATGCACGCGTCCATTGATATTTGCCAGCTGAGCAAGCTGGATCGCATTTACACTGGCCGTGCTTCCCGCACTTTTATCAAAATGATTGTTTCTGACCTCCGCACCGTTTGTTTCCCGGAGATAAACGGCGTTTGAGCTGAAGTCATTAAAGTGATTGTTCTCGATCACAAGATTTGTGGCGAGGGGAGATGCCAACCCGTTCACTGAAGCACCATACCCGCCTCCGTTGACCGTATTGCCGGATATCTGGATCACATCAAAATTCCCGCCTGGGGTAAGGTTGCCTGCGGGGTCGCCGTTTGCAACAAATCCTGCAAGCAATGAACTGGTTGCCGTACCCATATCCACAGTGCAGTTACTGATCGTAATATGATCCCCGGAATTCAGCACATGAACGCCGATAAAACCGGTTGATCCTGCAACCATTTGAATATGGAAGTTGTTTACTGTGAAATACCGCAGATCTATGAGCCTGATAATATGGCGTTCCGGGTTTGAACCGGTTTGTATGATCGGGCCGCTGGATGTTACAGTTTCACCATTACCGTTCAGGGTAACGGAGGCCGTAATGCTTAGCCCCGGGATATTCTGAAATACCACCTGCTCTACATACGGACCGCTTCCGGGTACTACTGTGGCAGTCACATGACCTCCCACTCCGCAGGAAGACAGGTATGAGGAAAAATCGGTCAGGCTGTTGAAATTAGTTCCACCGGTTGGTTGCGCCTGGTTAATGGTGTACGCTCCCGCAAGCGGGTTGCAGATCAAAATATTTTTGGTAAACGTATTATTGGCCGGATCCTGATCCGGCATTCCGTTGGGGTTGCTGACAGAGGCATTTACAACATGGGGACCCCCGGTAAAAACATTCGATCCAACTGTCAAGGTTGCCATGGCGCCGGGAACCAGGGAACCCGACCAGGGGAAATTTGTGGGTGCCCCGCCATCGATGGTCCAGGCAATTGAAGCGCTGGTTAGAGTGTTGCTGCCTGTATTCCTTAGAATCACATTGATATTTTGTGAACCGGCAGTTGCATTTACAGGGCTGGGCATACCTGTAAGTGCCGCGTCGTCGCCGGTGGTCGGAATACCCAGTCTGATCTGGGGACGGGTGCCTGTCCGGGTGAGGGTTACAGGAGGGGAAGCGATTGTACCGCTGGAATTGGCCGCCCCGTTTGTAACAGATGTAATGGTTCTCCAGTTAAACACGGTTTCTGTCCAGTCTGTCGGACGTATCAACTCAGTGATCACCTCAAGATGCTGAACACCATCCCATGTAAAAAAAGGAGTAGCCGTATTGAACGGGAATATGATCCATCCTGCACTCATGGGAATTGAGCCGGTGGTGGTTTCATAGACCAGCGTCGCAGATGCCGTTTCAGTGGCAAATACCGGGCTGGCCGCGAAAGTGGTAGATGCGCTGTGTTTCAGCCAAACCCGAATGGTAAGGTTTGGACTATAATAATGGGCCGCCCCGGTCTTTTCCCAGGCGATGGCCAGCAAATTTGTCCCGGAGCCAATCCCTGCAGAGGTAAGTTCGGCCGCGGAGTAAATGCACATGTGTCGCTCATTCCGGTCCCCGGCTGTGGTAGAATTGGCCAGACCCGAAGTACTGGAAGTGCTTGAGGGGGCTCCGACCGTTACCAGGGTTTGCGCAAAAAGAAATCCGGGAAAAATAATAATCGCGGCAGCAATTGTTAACCGGGAAATTATTGCACTGATACAAAGCAGGAAATTTGAAGCTATCAGTTTTTGGGAGCACATAACATTTTTGGTTTAATAGAGTGAGCAAATACATCCGGGTGAATTTATATTCATCGGAAACACCCGGAACAGGGATAAGGATTATACCGTCTTTGGGACAGTAAGCTAAATCTTTTTTTTATCCCTGCTCAGCAAAAAGCTGCTTATTTGTCAAGCGGTTTATCTCAAAGAGATTAGTGCATACGCTGATGTTAGGAATGGATTTTCAATCGCTTAGGCATATAAAAAAATATTTTTCACGTTACCTGATGCTTACTTTGCCCAGAATCTTTGCACAGCCCGGCATGTCATGTGCAACTTTCTTAATTTTAAACTGTCATATTAGTACCATGCCCAAATACCAGGTCACGATACATTTCGAAATGAGTGAAGAGTTCATGACCCTGGTTCCCTCCCATCGTACCTATATCAATTTACTCATCAATAAAGGCGTGATAGACCATTACGCGGTAAGCCTGGAGTCCCTCCGTTCCTGGATCACAATTGAGGCGGAAAGTAAGAATGAAGTAACCCGGATCCTTGCCAAATCTCCCCTGTTTAAATTCTGGACATTTGAAGTTGATGAGTTGTTTGTCCTGGACGGCCAGCATTACAGATTGCCGGAAGTGAACCCAAATTAACGGGTCGTCACAGATTCAGAAAGAATTGAACACCGGGCACAGAACATCCCATATGCATTTCTTTTACATATTCCTGCTCCACATCGGACGCTGCCTGAGGACTTTTTTATATACCGGGCAGGATTCAACATGCGCGCCGGGAAGATATCCCGTGCTCATCAGGAATTCATTGACGATCTCTCCACCTGTAAACCGGAAGCATTGCCGGAACAATTTCACCCACTCCTCCCTGGTCAGGGGATGGTGCCGGTTGAGCCATTCGCGAAAGGAACCAAATTCTTTTTGCATGGATTGAATAACGCGGGCGTTGTGAATAGCTGCTTCCACTTTCAGGCGGTTGCGGATAATACCTGAATCCTGGAGAAGTTTTTCCTTCTTCCTGTCCGTATAACGGGCCACTTTGGCGATTTCAAACTGGTCGTAAGCCCTGAAAAACCCTTCTTTCTTTTTCAGAATGGTTTCCCAGCTCAGCCCGGCCTGGTTGATCTCCAGCACCAACCTGGCAAAAAGAAGATTGTCATCTTCGATGGGAAAACCATATTCATGATCATGGTAATGCCGGTGAACCGAATCTTTTCCCGCCCGTAACACGTATTCACAGTAAGTGGTAGCCATAAAAAAAATCCCGCCAGAAGCGTTTTTGTGGGAGTTGACGGGTTCGAACCGCCGACCCTCTGCTTGTAAGGCAGATGCTCTGAACCAGCTGAGCTAAACTCCCTTTTTGCGGAGTGCAAAGATAGGGACTGGAATATTCTGACAAAATTTTTTTGAATCCGGTGGGTCTCACAGTGTCCAGTCTACGATCCGGTTCACATAATCATCCCGGTGGGGTATGGTGACCTTAATGTAGTTGTCACTATATCCTTCCATCATTCCATTTTTTGAGTGGCCCTCAAACAGTACTTTCCTGGTTTGGCCCCTGTGAGCTTCTTCAAAATATCTCATCTTCATATAGCTCAGGTTACGCAAGGCTTTATTTCTGTTATGCCTTACATTCATGGGAACCACTTCCATATATTCAAGGGCTTTTGTGTTTTCCCTTTCTGAGTATGTGAATACATGCAGATACGAAATATCAAGTCCATGCAAGAATTCAAAGGTCTCTTCAAAATGTTTTTCCGTTTCTCCGGGAAAGCCCACGATCACATCCACGCCGATCGCACAATGAGGCATCAGGGATTTGATCAATGCCACGCGGTCTGTATACAGTTCCCTTTTATACCGGCGGCGCATCAATGAAAGAATTTCGTTAGATCCACTCTGCAGGGGTATGTGGAAATGCGGCATGAACTTATTGCTGTTGGCGACAAAACTGATGATATCGTTGGTCAGTAAATTGGGTTCTATGGATGATATCCGATAACGCGCAATACCTTCAACGTTTTCCAGTGCCTGGCAAAGGCTGAAGAAATCTTCCTGGTTGGTGCGCGCACCGTCTGGGCCTTTGCCGAAATCCCCCAGGTTCACCCCGGTAAGCACGATCTCCTGCACACCTTTCTCTGCAAGGGCTTCAGCATGTTTAACAACATTGACTATACTATCACTCCTGCTTTTTCCCCTGGCCATGGGGATGGTGCAGAAACTGCAATTGTAATCACATCCATCCTGTACTTTTAAGAAAGTGCGCGTGCGGTCATTGATGGACCATGAAGCATTGAACCCGGATACATCTTCGATATCACAGCTGGAGATCTTTGCAGAATCACCTTTGGTAAGTTGGCGGATATGATGGCCCAGATTGAATTTCTCCGCAGCACCGAGCACCAGGTCCACCCCTGGGATCTCCGCGATCTCCTTAGGTTTGAGCTGGGCATAGCATCCCGTGATCACCACCATCGATTCGGGGGCCCTGCGTTGTATGCGCCTCACGATCTGCCGGCATTCCTTATCGGCATTATCGGTGACGGAGCAGGTATTGATCACGTACACATCAGCCAGGTCATCAAACTCCGTTTTCACGAAACCATCATTTTCCATCTGCCTGGAAAGGGTGGAGGTTTCAGAAAAATTGAGTTTGCAGCCCAATGTGTGAAAAGCTATCGTCCTCGATTCAGCCATAAGCCCGCAAAGATACGAACGATGGGGGATTTTATTTATCTTGAGCAGCATGGGTAAGCAGAAATGGCTGGGCGGGCTTATTGTTATTGCATTGATTTTCATTGTTTTATACAATAAGTTCCGGGCAATGCCCGAGCCTGGGAATACTCAAAAGCCGCTGACAGAGCAAAGGCGTAAAGCAGGAGGCCCAGAAGAGCCCGCTGCAAGTGCCGACCGGGGTGGTTTGAACCGGAATGCCGGGTCGTTGATCTATTCAAAA